>JAPYTU010000001.1 GCA_029940715.1 Cytophagales bacterium | reverse complement strand
TTTATACTTCTCTAAACAAAGAATATAAAAATTTAGGAAAAATTGTTTCTGAATATGACACCTACCTCCTGATTTTGGGTGGAATTAAAGAAGCAAAAGAAATAATAAGTTTTGAAAAAGATGAAGAGTTTAGAGAAATAGCAAAAAGTGAATTAGAAAACCTACAACAAAAACAAAAAAAAACTGAAAAAAAACTAAAAACACTACTTATCCCCAAAGACCCAAATGATGAAAAAAATGTTATTTTTGAAATCAGAGCTGGTGCTGGTGGTGATGAAGCTGCAATTTTTGCAGGAGACTTGTTAAGAATGTATCAGTTATATTCTGAAAAAAACAAATGGTCTTTTAATGTTTTAAATTTCAATGAAGGGTCCTCTGGTGGATACAAAGAAATTATATGTTCTATTGAAGGAGAAGATGTGTATGGAAAACTAAAATTTGAAGCAGGAACACATCGTGTTCAAAGGGTTCCTGAGACAGAAACACAAGGAAGGGTTCACACTTCAGCAGCAACAATTGCTGTTTTACCTGAAGCTGAAGAGGTTGAGCTTAAAATAAATCCTTCAGAAATAAGAAAAGATACTTATAGAGCTTCTGGAGCTGGTGGTCAACATGTTAATAAAACAGAGTCTGCGGTGAGGCTCACCCATGTTCCTTCTGGTGTTGTTGTTGAGTGCCAAGATGGTCGCTCACAACACGCAAACTATGATAAAGCCTTAAAGGTTTTGAGGTCTCGTTTATACGATATAGAAATCCAAAAACAAGAAAAAGAAATTGCGGGTAAAAGAAAAGTTATGGTTGGGTCTGGAGATAGATCAGATAAAATTAGAACCTATAATTATCCACAAGGACGAGTTACAGACCATAGAATAAACCACACTGTTTATAACTTACCAGAAGTAACCTCTGGGGATTTGTTTTCTTTTACAGAAAATCTAAGAATTGCCGAAAATGCTGAACGTATGAAAAGTGGGAATTAATGATTTTTCAAAAAGAACTTATTTTATCACCAAAAAAAAGAGGGTTTCATATAATAACACAAAAAGTGTCGGATATTATTCCAAAAAAAACAGGTTTAGTTCACGTATTTATTAAACACACCTCTGCAAGCCTAACAATTAACGAAAATGCTGATCCTTCTGTTCGCTTTGATTTTGAAAACCATTTTAACTTGATGGTTTCAGAAAAAGAAAAACACTACACACACACTTGAGGGTCCTGACGATATGACTTCTCATATAAAAAGCAGTCTTTTGGGTTCTTCTGTTTCTTTTCCTGTTAAAGAAGGCTTACCTTGTTTGGGTACTTGGCAGGGTGTTTATTTGTGTGAACATAGAAACAACACAAAACCCAGAAAAATTGTTGTTACTTTTATAGGAATTTAAGATATCTTTATGGTTATGAAAATGTGTTTTTTATTTTCTTTTTTTGTGTTTTTTATCTCTTTTGTTGGTTGTGAAAATGTTATTAAACCCAACAAAAAAGAAAGTTTAGATCTTTATAATTATGATGTTGAACAAAAAATAACCACTCTTAATATTGTTCTTCCAGAGCCAAGCTCTCCTGTCGCAAATTATGTTCCAGCCGTTTCTTTTTTAGAAGACAAATTGCTTTATCTTTCCGGAACAGGGCCAAAAAAACCCGACGGTTCTTATATAGTTGGTACTATAGGCTTAGACCTTTCAAAAGAAGAAGGTTATGAGGCCGCTAAATTAGCTGGAATAAACCTTTTGGCTAGATTAAAAAAAGAACTAGGAGATTTAAATAGAGTAAAAAGAATAGTTAAAGTAACGGGAATGGTAAACTCAACAAAAGACTTTAATGAACAACCCGCTGTCATAAACGGGTTTTCTGATTTAATGGTTGATGTTTTTGGAGAAAGGGGTCGACATTCTCGTTCAGCAATAGGAATGGTTTCTCTTCCTATGAACATTGCTGTAGAAATAGAAATGCTTATTGAAATTAATTAAGTCTTTCAAAAATTCCACAAACACCTTGCCCTCCCCCAACGCAAGCTGTCACCATTCCATATTTTTGTTTTCTTCTCCTCATTTCATTAATAAGTTGTATTGAAAGTTTAGCTCCAGTCATTCCAAGTGGATGACCTAAAGCAATAGCTCCTCCATTTACATTTACTATTTTCTTATTTAAACCCACAGCTTTTATGACAGAAAGCGCTTGTGCAGCAAAAGCTTCGTTTAATTCTATTTGTTCAATTTGATTTAATTTCATTCCAGCTTGAGCTAGTGCCTTAGGAATTGCTTTTGCTGGTCCTATTCCCATAATTCTTGGTTCTACTCCCGCTGTTGCATAAGAAACCATTCGGGCTATTGGTTCTAATTTTAATTTTTTAACCATCTTTTCAGACATCACCAAAACAAACGCTGCTCCATCTGACATTTGTGAAGAGTTTCCTGCCGTAACCTGGCCCATTACTTTAAACGCTGGTTTAAGTTTAGAAAGAACCTTTAAAGACGTTTCTTTTCGTGGTCCCTCATCTGTGTTTATTGTTTGGTTTGTCGATTCTTTTTTTCCTTCTTTGTTAATATATGTTTCTTCAACATCTATTGATACTATTTCGTCTTTAAAAAATCCTTTTTTAATTGCGTTTATTGCTTTTTGATGGGAGTTTAAAGAAAACTCGTCTGACATTTCTCTAGTAATACTATATTCTTTTGCTAATTCTTCTGCGGTAAGCCCCATGTTTAAGTAATAATCGGGGTGTTCTTTTGAAATAGTATAATTTAAAGCAGATTTATATCCCATCATAGGAACCATGCTCATTGACTCAGTGCCTCCCGCAACGATGCAGTTTGCTGTTCCTGCGTGTATTCTGGCGCAAGCTAAATGTATAGCTTCAAGACCCGAACCACAATAGCGATTTATTATCATTCCAGGTACTTCTTTTGAAAGAGCCAAAAGAGAGATATATCTACCCATTTGCATACCTTGTTCTGCTTCGGGAACAGCATTTCCAACGATAAGGTCATCAACCATTTTGTTTTCAAAATTTTTTATAGAACCAACAAGGTGTTTTATTACTTTTGCCGCAAGATCATCTGATCTCATAAACCTAAACCCTCCTTTATTTGCTTTTCCTACTGCTGACCTAAATCCAGCTACTATATATGCTTTCATGATTTTAATTTCTAATTGTTTTTCTTTTAAATAATATTCCATGCATTCTTTCTAATGTTTTAGGCTCTCCACATAAACTAACAACAGCTTCTCTTTCTAATTCCAATAAATATCTTTCTGAAACAAAAGAGGGTTGAGAAAGATCTCCCCCGCACATAACATACGCTATTTTTTGGGCTATTTTTTTGTCGTGTTCAGAAATGTAGTTACCAAAAAACATACTAGCAACACCAGCTTCAAACATAGCGATACCTGATTTGCCTTGAACTTTTATATCATCTCTTTCTTTTTTTTGTGTATACCCTGCTTCAAACAAATTAATAACATCTTTTTTGGCATCAGAAAGAAGTTTTGATCTACTTAATGTGTGTTTGTCTGTGTTTCTTAACAAATTCATTGAGACAGCTTCTTTTGATGAGGTTGCAACTTTAGCGGTAGCTATTGTCATAAAGTTTTCCATTAATATGTTTAATTCTGGATCACCTTTCCTATACATGTCAGAGGTCCTTAGGGTCATTTCTTTCGTTCCGGCTCCGCTTGGTATTATTCCTACGCCCGCCTCAACAAGTCCCATATATGTTTCCGTGTGAGCCCTAACAACATCTGCGTGCATAGAAATTTCACACCCCCCCCCTAACGTTAAACCAGAGGTTGCAACCACCACAGGAATAGAAGAAAACCTTACCCTCATTATGGTGTTTTGAAAAGCAGCAATCATAAGATTAATTTCTTGAAATTCTCTGTTTCCAGCCAACATAAACAACATTCCAAGATTTGCTCCTGCAGAAAAATTATCTCCCTCATTTCCTATAACGATTCCCTTAAAATTTTTTTCTGCTATTGTAATTGAGTGATTTATTCCCTCAACAACCTCTGCTCCCATTGTGTTCATTTTTGTATGAAACTCTAGATTTAAAACTCCGTCCCCAACATCATATAGGGTTGTTCCTGTGTTTTTCCACACAACGTTTTTCTCTTTAAAAGCATCTAAAATTATTAGCCCTTCACTTCCGGGAATTTTTTTGTATTTTTTTGTTGGTATGTTATAATAAAATTTGTTTCCTTTTTCGTATTTATAAAAACTTTTTACTTTAGATTTTAACATTTCTTCTACCCATTTAGCTGGAGTTAAATTGTTTTTTTTCATTTTCTTTACCGTTTCTTCAACCCCCAGCATATCCCATGTTTCAAAGGGTCCTGTTTTCCACGCAAAACCGGCTTTAATTGCTTGATCAATCTTGTAAAGATCATCTGTAATCTCTGGTATTCTAAAAGAACAATACCTAAAAGAATCATAAAAGGTTTTTCTATAAAATTCCCCTGCTTTATCGTCATAGTTGACAAGTATTTTTAATCTTTCTTTTAAATTTTTGGCGTTTTTTGCCTCATTAAAAGCATTAAATTTTGCTTTTGTTCTTGGGCCGTATTCGTAGGTTTTTAGGTTAAGTTCTAAAATTTCTTTTTTTCCTTTTTTATTAATTGTTTTTTTATAATATCCTTGTTTTGTTTTATCTCCCCACCATTTTCTTTTATATAGTTCTTTGACCGATTTAGGTAATTTAAATTTTCCTTTTGATTCGTCTTTTGGAAGGTCTTTTGAAATATTATTTGATACGTTTACTATGGTGTCTAAACCAACAACATCCATTGTTCTAAAGGTTGCTGATTTTGCTCTCCCAATTTTTGGTCCTGTCAAAAAATCAACCTCTCCAACAGAAAGCTCCATTTCATCTATGGTGTGCATTGCTGACATGATAGAATAAATACCCACCCTGTTTGCAATAAAAGCAGGGGTGTCTTTACATAAAACCGTTTCCTTTCCTAGAAAAAGAGAACCATAATACATTAAAAAGTCTGTAATTTCTTTTTTTGTTTTTTCACCTGGAACAATTTCTAATAATTTCATGTACCGAGGGGGATTAAAAAAATGAGTTACACAAAAGTTTTCAACAAAATCAAAACTTCTTCCTTCTATCATTTGTTTTACGGGTATTCCAGAGGTGTTAGATGTTATTAGTGTTCCTTTTTTTCTGTATTCTTCTATTTTTTCAAAAACTATTTTTTTTATTTCTAACTTTTCGACAACAACTTCTATTATCCAATCTACTTCACTGATTTTATTTATATCATCTTCAATATTTCCTAGTGATATGTTTTTTTTATTTTCGTCAAGGTAAAAAGATTTTGGTTTTGTTTTTAATGTATTAAGAAAAGAACTAGTAACAATTCTGTTTCTAACAATTTTGTCTTTTAAATTCAACCCTTTCTTTTTTTCTTGTTCAGAAAGTTCTTTAGGGCAGATGTCAAGAAGTAAAACCTTAACTCCTATATTAGCAAAGTGACAAGCTATTCTTGAACCCATAATTCCAGATCCAATTACAGCTACCTTTTTAATAGTTATTTTGTTCATTTATGTTTTTGTTTCCAAAGCAAGAATAATTAAAAAAAAGTATTTTTTAATTAGATAAAAAATATATTAAGAGCAAATAAATTTATTATGTTTAATTAGTTTAAATAAAACATTTATAATTAAAGTGTTAATATGTTTATGTTTTTTTTTAACACATAATCAACACATAATCAACATATAAAAAACTAATACTCAGTGATTTAAAAAATATTTAAAAAAAACAAAAAAACAATGTTGATAACCCAATGTGTATATTATCTTTATAAAGTTGTTTAAAAAAATAATTTCATTATTTAAATTTTCTTAACAACTTTTAAACATACTTAAAGGTTAATTATTAAATCTTCAATTATCCAATTAGGCCTAACTTCAATTTTTTCTTTATAATAAATAATTTCTTCAGAACCAATATTTTTTAAAATACTCCCATAATCCCATTTGTTATTTTCATTATTATCTATTATTATTTTAATATAATATTTTCCGGGCTCTACTTTATTAAAGTAAAAGTTATTATTTAATTTTTTGTTTTTATATATTCTACTAAAATTTTCAGAAACCAATTGAACAAGAACTTTAGTACCTAAACCAGAAATAGAACCAGAAACAGAACCGTAAAAATCTTTTCCTCTAAAAAGAAAGTTTTTTTCTATTTTATTTAAAGTGTCCTTTTCTACAGAAACAACACTACCTTTAGGCACAACAAAAAATACTCTATCTTTTTTTAATTTTTTATAATAATTTTTAAAAAAAGTATAAATAGAGTCTTTTTCATAAATTAAACTATCTGCAATAGCTTTGTTTTTTAAAGAATCAACAAAAAGAGCAACAGCTTTTTGATTTAAATAGAGTTTTGTTTTGTTTTTTGTTTTGTTTTTATTCCAGACACTTTTAGAATAATAAGGACCAGTGTAAAAAACCGTATCAACATAAAAAGAAAAAGAAAAAAGTTTATTATTTATGGGTTTTGAAAAAGAAAAGTTTAATAACAAGGTATCATCAAGATCATTTCTGTAGTTTGTTTTTAATTGGTGGCTTAGTTTAGAAACACGTTTACTTTCTTTGCCAAAAGAAACAAATAAAGAATCAGTAGTTTTTTCTTGTAAGGAATCAAAAGCCTCAACTATAACAAAAACAGAATCTTGTTTTAATTTACCTTTATAAAATCGTAATAAATTGTTATCGTTTAAACTATAATTAATAAATCCTTTAGTGTAAACATTAACCTTTTTAATATATTTAGAATAGGTGAGCTCATAAACTAATCCCCTCTCTCTTTTCCTATCTAATTTTAATTTTTGAGGGTTTTCTTTAAACAAAGAAATATTAATATTTGATATAAAAGAATCAAGTTTTAGGTTATTAGGAAGATAACCAAACGCCTCATTTTTTGACTCTGCTATAAAACTTTGATTTTCGTCTACAAAAGAATACATTTTGTATTCACCAGATTTTATATTTTCTATTAAAAAACCACCATCTTTATTAGAAAATGAAAAATATAGAGGTTTTTTATTAAATAATCCTAAACTATCTTTTTTGTTATACAAAACAACCAAAGCTCCTTCAACAAACTTATTTTTTAGTGGATCCAACACGAAACCAGAAATAAAAGAAGAATCTATTTTGTTACCTGTACTAAAAACAAGTTTAGTGTTTTTGGCTGGATTACCTTCTGTTATATCTTTAACTCCATCAGCAAAATTTAATATATAAGTGGTGTTTTCTTTAAAAGAAGAATCAAAAGTTAAAAGAAGGTTGTTTTTTTTAAATTTTAACTCTGGTGTGTTATTAAAGTAAGGTGAAATTATAAGTTTTTGAGATAACCCTGAAGCATCAATAATTTCATCAAATTCAAAAGAAAAAACTTTTTCTTTAAAGTTAATAGAATGATTTTTTGGGTTAGAGTAAATTAAAATAGGAGAAAGGGTGTCTTTGTAACCACCCTCTAATGGGCTAATTTTTGCACAAGAAGAAATTATTATTATAAAATAAAAAGAATAAATTAATTTTAGCATTTACGTAAAATATATATAATACTTGAATGTTGACCTGTTTTTATTGCATATAAATTTGAAATGAAACCACGAAAAAAACCAGAAAGAAAGGAAAATTTATTTTTTTTATATTTTTCGCTTAACATAGAAACGTATATTGGATCAAACCACAGGGGTTTTTTGTTAATTATTTTTAAGTTGGCGAACGTCGCCAACTTTTTAAAAGAAGTGGTGTTAAAATGAAAAAGATGTCTAGGGACATCATAACCAGCCCAATATTTTTTATAATAAATGTTATCGTATGAAGCAATATTAGGTATAGCCACAGCTATTAAACCATCCTTATTTAATAACCCCCCTATACCTTTTAATGTACTTTTTGGGTTGTGGGTGTGTTCTAAAACATGCCAGAGTGTTACCCAATCATATTTTTGTTTTTTTATAATAATTTTGTTCTTATAAATAAAATTATGTTTCAGCTTGTTTATAGGCTCATAACCAAAAGAAGTATATCCTTTTTTTTGAGTATAGTTAACAAAAGACCCAGACCCAGACCCATAATCTAAAAGAGAACCTGTTTTATATTTTTTTAGTAAATTTGTTTTATAAGAGTTGTTAAGTTTTTGGATAAAACCATAAACAAAACCAAAAAAATCATTTTTTTTGCTATAAGAGTCATATTTTTTTAAATCATAATATTTTTTTATTTTATCTTTTTTTGGTCTTGGGTTTGTAAAAACAACAGCACAAGATAAACATTGATAAAGAGTAAAGGTTTCTTTTGTTAGTGAATAGTCAATTAATGATTTTTTTTTTATAATTTTTTTAGACCCACAAACCAAACAGTTAGATAAACATTCCATTATTTTTTCATATATACAATTAAGACGGATATGTCAGAGGGTGTAACCCCACTTATTCTTGATGCCTGACCTATAGAAATAGGTTTTATTTTTTGTAATTTTTCTTTTCCTTCAGCAGATAAAGAGGGTATTTTTTTGTAATTAAAATTAGGATCAATTTTACTTTCATCTAATCTGCTCATTTTATCAACAAGCTCTTGCTCTTTTTTTATATAACTTTTGTATTTGTGGTTAATTTCTGTTTGTTCAATGATTAACTTGTCTTTTGATAGGTTTATTCCGAGCGGTGTTGTTGTTTTTTTTATTAAATCTAAAAGACGAACGTTAGGCCTTTTTAATAAAGACTCTAAAGATTTTTTTTCTGAAATTTTTGCTGAACCCACTCTAGTTAAATACTTATTGATTTTTTTTGGAACAACTTTTGTTGTCTTTAAGAAATCATCTATTTTATTAATTTTATTTATTTTTTCTTCAACCAAACACAGTCGTTTTTTATTAGCTAATCCAACCAAAACCCCTTTTTTTGTTAATCTAAGATCTGCGTTGTCTTGCCTAAGTAATATTCTATGCTCAGCCCTAGAGGTGAACATTCTATAAGGCTCTTCGGTTCCTTTATTAATTAAATCATCAATAAGAACACCTATATAAGCTTCAGATCTAGATAAAACAAAATCTTTTTTTTGGTTTATTTTGTTGTGTGCGTTTATTCCAGAGACCAACCCCTGGCAGGCGGCTTCTTCATATCCCGTTGTGCCGTTTATTTGTCCTGCGAAATAAAGATTTTTTATTGGTTTGGTTTCAAGTGTGTGTTTTAATTGGGTTGGTGGAAAATAATCATACTCTATAGCATACCCAGGCCTAAACATTTTTACTGATTCAAAACCATCAATTGATCTTAATGCTTTTAACTGAACACCTTCGGGTAAAGAGGTTGAAAACCCATTAACATACACCTCTATTGTGTTCCAACCCTCTGGTTCAACAAAAATTTGATGACGATTTCTTTCTGAAAAACGACTTATTTTATCTTCTATGGAAGGACAATACCTAGGGCCAACACCCCTTATTCTTCCATTAAACATTGGGGATTTTTTAAAACCATCTTTTAAAAGTGAGTGTGTTTTTTTGTTGGTGTATGTGATGTGACAACTTTTTTGTTTTTTTAATAACCCCCTTGTTAGAAAAGAAAAACAACCAGGAACAGAATCTCCAGCTTGTTCTTCCATTTTTTTGTAGTTTATAGACCTACCATCAACCCTTGGTGGAGTTCCTGTTTTCATTCTACCTGAAATAAAGCCAAGATCTTCAAGTTGTTCTGTAATTCCTTTTGAAGATCTTTCCCCAGTTCTTCCTCCCCCAAAATTTTTTTCACCAATATGAATTAACCCATTTAAAAAGGTTCCGTTTGTTAAAATTACAGCACTCCCTTTAATTTCTAAACCCAAAGCTGTTATAACACCAACCACCCTTTTTTCTTTAACCAAAAGGCTAGTTATCATTTCTTGCCAAAAATCAACATTTTTGTTTTTTTCTAATAACAAACGCCACTCTTCAGCAAACCTCATTCTATCACTTTGTGCTCTTGGGGACCACATTGCTGGGCCTTTTGATAGGTTGAGCATACGAAACTGAATCATTGTTTTATCTGTTACTATTCCTGTTAAACCACCTAAAGCATCAATTTCTCTTACAATTTGCCCTTTTGCAACCCCACCGATTGCGGGATTACAAGACATTTGTGCTATAGTTCCCATATTCATAGTAGCTAAAAGAACTTTTGACCCCATACTTGCAGCAGCAGCAGCAGCTTCGCAACCAGCGTGTCCAGCCCCAACCACAATCACGTCATATTTTGCAAACATTATTTTTCTTATTGTTTATGTTCCACGTGGAACGTGAGTTTACTATATAAAGAAAGGTATTCGTTTTCTTTTAATGTCATAGTATTTTTTTCTTCTTTTGTTTTATCTAAAAAACCAATTAAGTGTAGTAGCCCATGAATTATAATCCGTAAAAGCTCTTTTTTAAAGGTTTCTTTATATTTTTTTGCGTTTTCTTTAACCCTATCTATGCTTATGTAAATGTCTCCTTCTATGGTTTTATTATTTGTGGTAAAGTTGAATGTAACAACGTCGGTTAAGGAACTGTGATTAAGATATTTTTTGTTTATTTCTAATAACCTATTGTCAGAACAAAACACACAATTAATAAAGCTAATTTTTTTGTTTTCTTTTTTACAAATTTTTTTTAAAAGAGCTCTTATTTCTTTTTTGTTTGATATTTTAAAGTTTTTGTTTTCTGAAAAAAAATTAGTAACAAACATATAGCGTTCAAATAAAAATCTGTTGTTGTCTTTTTTTTATTAAGTTAACAGTTTTGTGTTAGGTTGTGTTAATAAACCTATTGTTTACAAGATTAATGTTATCGTATAAAATAATCTTTTGTTTAAACATTTGATATTTAAATTAACTATTGATCTGTTCCAAGCGCATGCGTTGCACACCTAAATCCAACCGTTGAGGAAGAAGAATCTTGATCCATAAACCGTCTTGTTCCTGGAGATAACCATTGGGCGCCATCACTCCAAGAACCACCCTTATAAACACGAGAAGAATTATTAACTAATGAGTTAAAGTTTTGGTAATCATAATCTTCTTCACTATCTAAATAATCACTTTGTCTTATTGGGTTAAGGTCTTCAACATCTTGAAAGTTTAGTGGTCTATAAATATCATAAACCCATTCATTAACATTTCCTGCCATATTATACAAACCAAAGTCATTCGGAGCATATTCGTAAATTGAAACCGTTATAAAACCAGCATCATTTAATGATCCAGCTATTCCAGCATAATCACCCCTACCCCTTTTAAAGTTTGCTTGAAATTCCCCAAGGGTGCTCCTTTTTGGGCTTCTTATTGTTCTCCCATCCCAAGGGTATAATCTTCTATGTGTTTGGTTTTCGTCTAACCATTGATTACCAATTTGTCCATAAGCAGCGTATTCCCATTCAGCTTCAGTGGGTAACCTAAATTCTGGTAAATAAACACCAGACTCTATTGGTGGTATATCTCCATCTATATACTCATCTCCAAAATAATCTATAGCTATTCCTCTATTAACAGCGTCTGTTCTCCAACGACAGTAGTCATTTGCTTGGCTCCAACTAATTCCAACAACAGGATAATATCTAAAACCAGGATATCTTAAATAATTATCAACATAAGGTGAGTTAAAAGCTAAGTCTTTATGCCAAACGGTTGTATCTGGAAGGGCGTTTAAATAAAAAGTTTCACTAGAGTCCCCACTTTTAAGATGACTTAAATATTCTAACCAATGAATGTTGGCTATTTCTGTCATGTCTAAATAAAAAGACGAAACGGTAACAGTTCTTTCTACATTATCATGAGTATAAAAAACATCTTCTTCATAAGAACCCAAAACAGCGCGACCACCTTCAATTAAAACCTGATTAGGACCTGGGATTTGTCCACTAAAGTCAGAAACGACAAAAGCACCATCTTCTTCAGCTTCGTTGTCAGAAAAGTATTCTAAATTAGTTGTTGTGCTTGTTGTACCAGGACTTCTTGCTGAGGGATTACTTTTCCCAAAAGGAAGAATAGAACACCCCTCAAGGATAATCAAACATAAAAAAATCAAAATATTAAACCTTTTCATAGACAAAAGAAGTTTTAAATTTTTATCAAAAATACAAAAAAATCTACTCTTAGAAATATTTAACAACTAAACAACAAAAATATTGTCTTTATTTTTTTATTTTTTTTAATAAAACCAAAGACTCTTTTAAACCAAAAACAAGTTTAAAAATAACAATTAATTGTTTTTTTGTTTCTTTTAGAGTAATGTTTTTTTCTTTTCTTTTTGTAAAATTAAATATTTCTTGAATAGTAATGTTTTTTCTTTCATTTTGTTTGCTCTTTTTATTAAAGAATAATGTTAGTTTGTTGTTTTTGTTTGTTATTTTATCTATTGCCATTAATGAACCAAGTTTTTTAATTTTCATTACCAAAAAAAGATTTTTTAAACTTTTTGGTATTTTGCCAAATCTATCTTTAAAGGCTTTTTTTGTTTTTGAAAAAAGACCTTTTTCTGTGTTTTTTTCTAAAAAAGCATACATTTTTAATCTTTCATTGGAGTTTGTTATATAGTTTTTTGGTATATAAACTTTCGTATCAACATCAACCAAACACGTGTTGTTTTCTTTAAAAACAGATAGGTTTTTACTTTGTTCTTTTGTTTTCGGTTGGCTTAATTCTAAAAGAGCTTCATCTAAAATTTTGTGATATGTTTCAAAGCCAAGATCATTAATAAAACCACTTTGCTCCCCTCCTAATAAATTTCCAGCACCCCTTATATCTAAATCTTTTAAAGCAATATTTAACCCATCACCTAACATTGAAAATTCTTCTAAAGCAATTAACCTTCTTTTAGCGTCAGAAGATAAAGATAAAAGAGTTGGTGTGATTAAATAACAAAACGCTTTTTTGTTAGACCTACCAACACGGCCCCTCATTTGGTGTAAATCAGACAATCCAAACATGTGTGCTTGATTTATTATTATTGTATTTGCGTTTGGTATATCTAAGCCAGACTCAATAATGTTAGTTGAAACTAAAACATCAAAAAAACCTTCAATAAATTTTAACATTGTTTTTTCTAAGTTATTTCCTTTTTGTTGTCCGTGAGCGACAGCTATTCTTGCGCTTGGAACTAGTTTTTGAATTATATTACCAACCTCATAAATGTCTTTTATACGATTGTGAACAAAAAACACTTGACCAAAACGGATAAGTTCGTTTTTTATAATATCTCTTATTGTCTCTTTATTAAAACTTATAGTTTCAGTATACACAGCTTGTCTGTTTGTTGGCGGTGTTTTTATAATGCTAATATCTCGCACTCCAATTAAAGAAAAATGTAAAGTCCTAGGTATAGGTGTTGCTGTTAACGTAAGGGTATCGAGGTTGTTTTTTCGTTTTTTAATTTTTTCTTTTAAAGAAACACCAAATTTTTGTTCTTCATCTACAATTAACAAGCCTAAATTTTTGTATTTAATTTTGTTGTTAACAATAAGATGGGTCCCTATAATAATATCAACCTTACCATTTTCACATTTTTTGATAATTTCATTAGCGTCTTTTTTTGATCTAAATCGAGACAAATAATCAATTTCTACAGGAAAGTCTTTAAGTCTTTTTTGAAAAGTTTTATAGTGTTGTAAGGCTAGTATTGTAGTTGGAACAAGGATTAAAACTTGTTTGTTGCTAGCTACAGCTTTAAAGGCGGCCCTAATTGCAATTTCTGTTTTTCCAAACCCAACATCTCCACAAACAAGTCGATCCATTGGTTGTTTTTTTTCCATGTCTTTTTTTACATCTATTGTTGCTTTTAATTGGTCGGGTGTATCTTGATAAATAAAAGAAGACTCAAGCTCAACTTGCATAAAAGAATCTTTTTCAAAAGAAAAACCAAGTTTGTTTCTTCTTTTTGCATAAAGTTTTGTTAACCCCTCGGTTATGTTAATAAGTTTTGATTTTATTTTCTTTTTCTTTTTTTCCCACTCTTGAGTACCAAGACTATGTAAAGCGGGGGAGGTATTTACTCCAGAATACTTAGATATTTTGTGTAGAGAATTAATATTAATATAAAGGAAGTCGTTGTTTTTATAAATAACCCGCAACACCTCTTGTTTTGTTTTGTTTACTAAAATTTTATCTAAACCAACAAAACGACCAATTCCGTGGTCTATATGTACAAGATAATCACCAACCGTAAGTTCAGAACGTTTTTTTATGGGGTTTTTTTGTTTTCTAACAACGATAGGTTGTTGTGTGTGTTTATAATATCTGTTAAAAATTTGATGATCGGTGTAAACGGCTCTTTTATTATTGTGGTCTATAAATCCAGAACCTAAAGCAATCATTACAGGAGTATAAGAAGACTCATAACCAATAGAATCAAAATATGTGTTTAGTCTATTGCTTTGTTCTTCGGATTGAAAAGAAATTAAAATAGTATAGTTTTTTTCTTCTAAAGATTTAATGTTTTCAACAAGTAAAGAAAGGTTTTTGTTAAAACTAGGTTGAGGAGAAGAGTTAAATTTAAAAAAAACACCTTTTTTAGTAAAAGATTTTCCGAATTCAATTTTTTGAAAAGCCTTAATTTCTTTTATAAATAAAGTTTTAGAACAAAAAAGATTTTTTGGTGACTTTGAAATTAAAACATTAGATGTTTTTTTTAATGATTTATAAATATTTAATGCTTCGTTGTATTTTTTTTCAATAATGTTGGCGGATAAACTAATGTTTTCAAACCAAAGCAACCAATTTTTGTTTAATAAACCAAACAAAGAAACAAACGGCGCGTTTTGTGCTTGTTTTTCAATGTTGGCGAGAATTTTTATTTCTTTTCTTTCTTTTATTGTTAGTTGAGATTCTATATTAAAAAGTTTAATTTTTATAATCTTATTTTTGTTGAACTCAAGTCGAATAGGTTGTTTGTTGGTAAACGAGAAAATATCAACAACACTACCTCTTAATGAATATTGTCCAGGTTCTTTAACAAAATCAACATGTTTAAAGCTCTGTTCGTTTAAATGATTTGTTAAAAAGGTATAATCTAAATCTTGTCCCTTTTTTATTATTAAAGAAAGTTTGTTTTTTGTGTTTGTGTTTGTTGTTTTTTCAAATAAACCCTCTGGGTATGTTATTAAATATTTTTTTTCTTTTATTTTTTTTTCTATAGCTTCTATAGCTTCTGTTCTAAATACAACATTTGCGTTGTTTACATCATCACCACAACCATAAGCTTTTCTGTGAGAGTAGGGGAAGAAATATATTTTTTCTTTTTTTACCAATCTAGATAAGGAACTATAAAAAACCATAGCACTTTTTTTGTTTTCTAATACAAAACAGTGGTTTTTGTTGTCGTTTTTAGAAATTGCTACAGGTGTTATAACACTTAAATCTCCAGATAAACCTTTAATTATAATGTCTTTTGTCTTTGTTTTTATACAACTAACAACACTAAGTATATCAAGATCATTTTGGTATAAACTTATTATGTCGTTTTGTTTCATTGTATAAATTAAAATGAACTAAAGAAGAATAATCTGCAAAAAAGAATATTTTTGTTAATAAACCACTAATAGAATGAAAATATTAATAACTGGAGCATCAGGTGGAATTGGATATGAAATCTCAAAAGAACTTATAAACAAAAAACATAAGCTTGTTTTACACTATAATAAAAACAAAAAAAAACTAAAACAACTTCTAACAAAAAACACATACGCAGTTTCTCAAGACCTTTCCAGTAGCCTAGGGGCACAACAATTATACGAACAAACTATGGCCCATTTTGGATTTCCAGACGTTTTAATTAACAATGCAGGAATAGAAATTTCTTCGTCTGTTAATACTGATGCTGATTTTTGGAATTCAAGTTGGAACAAAGTTCTAAACACAAACTTAGGAGCACCAGCATATTTGTGTAAATGTTTTATAAACACAAAAAGAAATAAAAATATTAATTCAAGATTTAGAATAATAAACATATCTTCTCGAGCAGCTTTTAGAGGAGAAACAGAAGATTTTATTGCTTATGCATGTTCTAAAGGGGGTCTTGTTTCGCTTACAAAAACAATTTCTAGGTCTTTTGGAAAAAAAGACAACGTTCTTGCTTTTACTATTGCTCCAGGATTTGTTCATACAGACATGAACAAAGGCATTATTAAAAAATATGGAAAAGACCATGTAAACAAGGGCATTGTTTTAGATAGGTTAACTGAACCAAAAGACATTTCTCCTGTTGTTTCTCTTATTGTCTCTGGGAAACTAGACCACGCAACAGGATCTACCATTGATATAAATGGGGGTAGTTATTTAAGGTGATTTTTGAAATTAAAAAGCAAAAAACTTTAACGCAACATTAAATAATAAAGCTACAACAGTATATTTGTAGAAATTTTATTTATATGGAAGTGTTAATCTTAATACTTGTTTTGTTTGTTTCGGCAATTTTAAGTTCATTTTTTATACCAAACAACAAAGTAAGCAATCATCAAAAAGACTCTGAAATTTAGTCGTTTTTTTTGATTTTTCTGTAATCTATAAAAGAGAGCGCGCCAGCAAGACCTATTAAAATTACAACAATCCAAACAAACAATTCAACACCATCTGTTATTGCGGGGTTAGTAGGGAACATAGTTTTTTTTTCGAAAATAAAAATTTAATCATTAAAGACCAATACTTCCTAGCATTAATTCAAAAACTAAATTATTCTTACCGTTCAAAGTATTTGTTATATAAGACCAACGTAATCCTAAATCAAAAAGAGCACTTTGTCTAAAAAGGTTTATATCAAATGTAATTTCTCCACCGAAAGAAATAGGATTTTCTTTAAAAGATATATATGGAAACGTGTTCTTTTTACCCTTGATTTGCCCCCCGTTAATAAAAGAGGTGTATCGTATTCGTTGAATGTTTATTAATGGTCCAACAGAAATATCTGGGTAAACAATAGGTAATTCATACTCAACACCCCATCCATAAAAATTTTTAAAAACACCATCGTTTTGATAACCATGTATAAAATTTATTTTTTCATGAAACATATAGTCGTTATTGTCTTGGTTTTCATATCTAAACTTTGTTCTTAAAGAATGAGTTGTGTTAATTCCAGGAAAATCCAAATAAATATCAGACCTAAAATACCTACCAGAAAAATCGCTAGAGGAGATTGTTTTTTTTGATTCAAAAAGAATGGCTTGTCCCCAAGGGGAAGACACTTGTCGTTTTGTTTTTTTATGAAGCCTAGAGTAATAAACAAAAATATCATAATGACCCATAAAATCTTTTGTTATATTAACTGTTCCGTTAAAAGTGGGTGCTATAAAATCATACACTTTAGAGTTAGAATATTCTATCGAGGTTAAAAAATTTGTGAAATATTTACTATTTGTAAAACTTAAAGGTATCCTTATTCCAAAAGTCATATCTTTTTCTTTCCAAAAAACATCATATAGATTGTCGTTATTAGAAATTTGTGAAGTTTCGTTTTTTAAAGCAAGATTAAAATCAAAAATAGGATATAAACCTTGATAGCTTAATCCAAAAAACTTTTCTCCTTTTTTGTCTCTAAAATTATATTTATAACCACCATTAAATTGAAGAGACCCAAAAACATCTTGAGATGTTACTCCAAAACTCATATCATCTAACCCTTTAGAAGAGCTGCTAAAATTATTAATTCCCCAAGTAATAGGTCGAATTAAAGTAAATGGTTTTTCTAATTTTTTTGATTCGTACTGAAAACTTGCTTTATCTTTTTCTTTTGTTTTAAAATCAACAACAGGGCAGCTTACACAAAAACTAGAAAATTTTATTTCTTTAATGTTTTCTTTTATTTTTAATTTAAAAACATTAAAACCTTTGGGGGTCATTGAATTAAATAAAAGAAACTCACCATCAACACTAAATGAAGGATAATAGTTTCCTAATACCCCCCCTTTTAACATAAAAGTTTTTTTGCTTTTAATGTTATATAATATAATTTCATCAACTCCATCCACATCTGAGTTAAAAGCAATTAAATTTCCATATTGTGTGGGTTGTCCAATATTTTGGTTTGTTTTAAAAAATGCGTCAAATTTATTTTCATTAATTGAATAAATAAAAAGATGTTTTATTCCATTGTTGTTTTTTATTCCTATAAGTGTGTTTTTTTCTGAGAAACGAATATTAGAGTAAACACCATTTTTAAGATTAATTTCATTTGTTTTTATACACCCCTCAACATTAAGAAACACCAAACTTTGTGTGCCGTTTGGGTTGTTGCTTAATGCAACCAATTTTTCTCCATCTTTAGAAATATCAACAGAAGAAAAATATGTTTTTTTAGACTTAGAAATTATTTTTTTTTCTTTTATGTCTAATATTTTAATTATAGAATATACTCGCTTGTCCCACCTAGGATCTTTGTCAAACTCTAACCAAACCAATTTGTTTTTTGTAGAAGAGATTCTACCATGATCATTAATTAATCCAGGCATAAAAACGTTACTGGTTGATCCATCTTTATTTATTTTTCCAAAATATTGAAAGCTTCCCAATCCTTGCTGTAAAAAGAAAACAGAACCATCATCGCTTTCTTTAGGGTATAAGTAGCTTGTGTAGTTGTTTTTTTTTCTTTTGTTAATTGGTTCGTTGGTTGTTTTTGTTGACGCAACAGTTAGTGTGTTTAAGCTTTTTAAATACAAAGACTTAAAATTTAGGTTTGTTTCTTTTTTTAAGGCTCTAGAAAAAGATAAAGGCAGCATTGATTGAGATTGTGCTTTGTTAACTATTTTATTAAACGTTTCTATTCCAAAAGTATCTTTTAAGTACTTAACCATGAGATAACCACTTTCATATATGTTGGGGGTTTTTGTTTTAAAACTTCCAAGAAGTTGAGTGTTGAGTTTTATTTTTTTCCCACCCATTAAGTTGTTTCTAGAAATAAGATTAAAATAAGGAATTCTTCCTCTTCCAAAGGTTGAGTTTCGTGTCTCAATATCAACAGCATCACCTTCCCAATACCATAAAGGCATTGTGGCCCTAGAAACGCTAGAGAAAGCAAGTTCTCCAAATAATACATAAATCATTTTGTTAAAAGGTTTTCTAAAAGCAATTTCTTTTTGAACTAAGTGTCTATATTCGTGTGTTGATAAAAGATCTACCCAATTGTTGTTGTGTAAAAAATGACTTGATTCCGGCGTGGCTGTTATAAATAGTTCAGATCTTCTTGGGGCAGAGGTAACAAATCCATTTGAAATAGAGTTATAGTTGTGTAAAATTATAGGGCTTTTTCTTATTTTAAAATCAGGACTTATTTTTATGTTTTTTATGTTATTTTCTAGGTAATTAATTGTGTAATTAGCTATAGAATCTAAATTTTTTGGGAAAAGAACTTTAAAGTTTTCGCTTTTTTTATAATGCCACTTTAGGTTTGGTGGTGTGGTTTCTATTTTTTGAAATTGCCCACAAAGAATATAAGGGGGAAACAGAAACAATCCTAGAAGAATAGGGTTAAATATTTTTTGAAATTGTGTTAAAAAATTTGTCAAGTTCTCTTTTGTTATTATATACATTGGGAGAAACTCTAATTGTTTCTCCTCTTAAAGATATATGAATGTTTTTTTCTCTTATTTTTTTTAATATTTTTTTTAAATTTTTTTTTGGAGATAAACCAAACAAATGCCAAGCTCTATAATCACCTTCTTCATACCAAATCTTGTTTTTATCAATTGTTTTTAACCCTTCTTTTGTTATATTTTTACAATACTCTTGAATATTATTAACACCCCACGCGTGAAGTTGCTTTATACCTTGGTTTAACATAGGGATATTAATAAAATTACTTTGTTGCCCCACATTATATCTTTTAGCTAAATCACCATAACTATCTTTATAATTAACCAATTGCGAAAATACCTTGCTGTCTTTTCTATTTACCCAACTTTCTTCAATGGGTATTCCATCATCGAAAGCAGAACCATAATAAGCTAAACCAATACCATAAGGGCCCATTAACCATTTGTAGCCAGCACAAATAAGAGCATCTGGTTTTAATTTGTTTACATCAAAAGGCAGAGCACCAATAGATTGTGTGCCATCAAGAATAAACTTCGCCCCAACCTCATTTGTTCTTTCTCTTATTTTTTGTAGATCATAAATAGTTCCGTCAGCCCAGTGAATTGTTCCAATTGATACCACTTTCGTTTTGTTAGATATGGATTTGATTATTTTTTTATTCCAATTTTCTCCAACATTATTAACACCCTTTGGTCTTTCTACAAATATAATGTCTGCGTTATTTCTTTTTGTTAAACTTAACCACGGATAAACATTACTAGGAAATTGGTCTTGAACCAAAACAACATTTTCTCCTTTTGATATGGTTGTGTTATTTGTTATGTTTCCTAAACCATATGAAACAGAAGGGATAATAGCAATTCTTTTGTGTTCTTTACAATTAATAAGATTCGAAAAATTTTTTTGTAGTGTTTCAACTTCGTCAAAAAAATGTTCTGGCAATAAGTTATATGGTTTTCTTTTTCTTTTTAATCCTTTTATTCCTGCTTTTTCAACCTTTTTAAGCATAGGTGACATGTAAGCACAATTTAAATATGTATTTTTTCCTGTTAGAATAAATTTTTCTTTTTGACACTTCATAGCGCAACTTGAATTTAATAAAACAATGGTGGTTTGTTTAGGTGGTGGTTTGTTTCTTTTTGAATTAAATCAACAAACGAAAGCAAAACATCTTCTTGGTAGTAATTTGCAATAAAAGTAATACTTGTTGGTCTGTTGTTTTCATCTAACCCGTTTGGAATAGAAATGGCTGGGTGGCCAGTTAAATTTGTAATTAATAGTTGGTTTTTCCCAAAACTTGGAGAAATTATTATGTCGTAGTTGTTAAATATTTTGTTTGTTTCTTCAATAAGCTTTGTTCTAAACCTATTGGCTTGAATATATTCAACAGCAGGAATAAGCCTGGATTGTCTTAATGAGTTTGCTCTTGATTTTTCACCTTGTTCAACCATAGTTTTGTCTTTTTTTGTTAACAAAAATTCATCAAAAAAAGCACCCGCTTCAGCCCTTAATATGATATCAAAAACATCAAAAGGAAAATTTTTTGGAAGTGATATTGGGTGTAAAGTTGGTATTTTCTTTTGTATAAAAGCTAATGTTTTTGTGTTGTTTTTAGCATATCTTGAGGTGTCGTTTAAGAAAAGATCCTCAAGAAAAGCAATTTTTAAATTCTTTACATTTTTGTTAAAGGGTTTGTTTATTTTGTTTAATCCTTCTTTTTTTTGTATTTCATTAAAAACAATAGCACAACCTTTTGCTGTTCTAGCAATAGGACCAATTTTATCCATACTCCAAGATAAAGTCATAAAACCATTTGTGTTAACACTTCCGTATGTTGGTCTTAATCCACTTACACCACATCTTGTTGACGGGGAAATAATAGACCCAAGTGTTTCTGTTCCAATAGAAAAACCAACAAGTCCAGCAGCAGTTGCCGAGGCAGAACCGGCAGAAGACCCACTGGAGCCTTGATTTAAATCCCATGGGTTTTTTGTTTTACCTCCAAACCAAACGTCACCTCTAGCTAATGCTCCTGAAGATAATTTTCCAAGCATAACAGCACCGTTTTCTTCAAGAATTCGTATAACCTCTGCTTTCTCATTAATAAGTTGATTTTTATATGGCTCGGCACCCCAAGTTGTAGGATATCCAGGAAATGAAGCTAAATCTTTAATTCCATATGGAATTCCATGTAACAGCCCCCTATACAAACCTTTATTTAATTCTAAATCAGCTTTTTTAGCTTGTTTAATTGCTAATTTTTCAGTAAGGGTAACAATTACATTTAAATCTTTGTTGTATTGTTTAATTCTGTTAAGATAAATTTTTGTTAATTCTTCTGAAGAAATTAATTTATTTTTTATCAAATAAGCTAGTTTACTTATTGGTAAAAAAGCAATTTCTTTTTCATCTTTAATTATAGAGGAGCTGTCTTCTTCAAATTGTAGATTTATATATTGTGTGTGTTTTGTAGGTACATTAAAAGAAAAAGCAGGTTGGGTATTTTTGTTAAGCACAAAGGTTCTCATGTTAGCGTATCCTTTTTGATTTCTTTTAATGTATGGCAATAAAGTTTTTGTATTTTTTTTAGAGAACTCTATATTAAAAATCTTAAGAGCAGCTGTTACATCTGACGTTGACAATTGATTATAATAACCAACACTAATAAAAGAGGAAATTAACAATAATACTATCCAATAAGTTGATTTTTTTAAAATCATTTTTGTATTTTAAGCCTAATATACAGATTAATTTTTTCTTGTTTATTTTAAAAAAAGCAACTTGATAAAACCAAATAAATTATTTCTTTTAGACGCTATGGCCTTAATATATAGAGCCCACTTTGCTTTTAGTAAAAACCCTATTATTAACTCAAAAGGAATAAACACTAGTGCTATTTATGGTTTTCTTAACACCCTTCTAGAGGTTATAAAAAAAGAAACCCCTTCTCATATAGGTGTTGCTTTTGATACTAAAGCACCAACTTTTAGGCTTAAAATGTTTAAACAGTATAAAGCCAATAGACAGAAACAACCAGAAGATATTCAGGTTGCTATTCCTTATATAAAAAAAATAATAAAATCTTTTAATATTCCTATTTTAGAAAAAGATGGGTTTGAGGCAGATGATATTATTGGAACGTTTGCAAACATTTTCTCAAAAGAAAAAGAAACTCAAATTTTCATGATGACTCCAGATAAGGATTTTGCTCAATTAGTATCTTCTAATGTTTTTTTATATAAGCCAGCATTTATGGGAAGGGGGGCAGCTATTTTAGGAGAAAAAGAGGTGTTAAATAAATTTAAAATAAATAGAGTAGATCAAGTAATTGATTTTTTAGGGCTTCAGGGTGATAGTGTAGATAATATTCCTGGGATACCAGGTGTTGGACCAAAAACAGCGCAGATATTGTTGGCTAAATACGATTCTGTTGAAGGAGTAATTAAAAACAAAGCAGAAATAAAAGGCGTTTTGGGTGATAGAATTACACAACACTCAGATTCTGCTATTTTATCTAAATCATTAGCAAAAATAAAAACAGACATTCCTGTATCCACAACATTTGAAGATTTGGTTTTGTCAAAACCAAATACAGAAAAGCTTTTGGCTTTACTTGAAGATTTAGAGTTTAGAACTATTAAAAAGAGAATTTATAATATGGGCCTTTTAATAGAACAAGAACAAGAAGAAGAAAAACCATTAGGATCTCAGTTGGGATTTTTTTCTACTAATCTTGAAACTATAGAATCTGAAAAAGTTAGCTATTCTGTTGTGTCTTCTCTTGAGATGTATGTTTTTGTTGAGGAACTAAAAAAACAAAAACAGATATCTTTTGACACAGAAACAACAAGCTTAAATATTCAGGAAGCAGAACTGGTTGGAATATCAGTTTCATATAAACAAAAACAAGCGTTTTATATTCCGACATTAAATGAAAAAGACCGAAAAAATGTCACAAGTCTTTTAAAACCAATTTTAGAAAATGAATCTGTTGTTTTAATAGGACATAATTTAAAATATGATGTTCAAATTATGAAAAAATACAACATTAATATATCTCAAAATATTTTTGACACCATGCTTGCACATTACTTGATAAGCCCAGAAACCAGCCACAAATTAGATTCTATTTCTGAAAATTTTTTAAATCACAAAACAATACCTATTGAAGATATAATTGGAAAAAAGGGGGTAGATCAAAAAAACATGAAAGATATTCCTGTTAAAGATATCTATAAATATGCATGTGAAGATGCAGACGTAACTTTTAGACTTAAAAGTATTTTGGAAAAAGAAATTATTAAATTAAAATTAGAAAAGTTGTTGACAAAAATTGAACAACCCTTGTTATTTGTTCTTGCTGATATGGAAAGTAATGGTGTAAATATAGACGTAGATTTTTTAACTATTATGTCTAAAGAATTATTCCAAAAAATAAATAAAACAGAAATAAAAATATATAATAAAACAGGAGAAACTTTTAATATTTCTTCGCCCAAACAATTAGGCAACGTTTTATTTGAAAAATTAAAAATTGAAGATAAACCAAAAAAGACAAAATCGGGACAATATTCAACAAGTGAAAGTGTTTTACAAAAATTATCGAAAAAAAATACAGTTGTAGACCTAGTGCTTCAATATAGAGAGTATAAAAAATTAAAATCCACATATGTGGATGCTCTTCCAGAAATGGTTTCTAATAAAGACAATTTAATTCATACAGATTATACACAAGCGGTAACAGTAACAGGGAGGCTGAGCTCTAATAAACCCAACCTACAAAACATACCTATAAAAACAAAATTAGGAAGAAAAACAAGATCTGCATTTGTTCCTAGAAACAAAAATAACATTATTCTTGCTGCAGATTATTCACAAATAGAGCTTAGAATAATGGCGGATTTTAGTCAAGATAAAGAAATGATTAAAGCTTTTAAAGAAGGACAAGACATTCATAAACTAACAGCTTCTAAAGTATTTAATGTTTCGTTGAGTTCTGTGGATGATACCATGAGAAGGAAGGCTAAAGAAGTTAATTTTGGAATAATTTATGGTATTTCTCCGTTTGGCTTATCTCAAAATTTACAAATCTCAAGAGCTGAAGCGAAAGAAATTATAGACGCATATTTTAATAAATTTTATGATGTAAAAAATTATATAGACAATACTATAATTAAAGCTCGAGAAAAAAAGTATGTAGAAACTTTATTAGGAAGGAGGAGATATTTAAGAGATATTGATTCTAGAAATTTTACTCTAAGAAGTTTTTCTGAAAGAAACGCAATTAACTCTCCGATTCAAGGAAGTGCGGCAGATATTATAAAGCTTTCAATGATAGAAATCTCAAAATGGATAAAACAAAATGAATTTAATTCAAAAATGATAATGCAGGTTCATGATGAATTGGTTTTTGATGTTTGTAATAATGAGTTAGAATATTTTCAATCTAATATTAAAAAGATAATGGAGAATGTTGTTATAATGCGAGTACCTTTAACAGTAGACCTTGGTGTAGGAAAAACCTGGCTAGAGGCACATTAAAAATGAATAATATTAAAAAAAATATAACACAAGCTCATCAGAGAATAGAAAAACACATACACAATACTCCAATTTTATCATCCCAAAATATAAATAAAATAACAGGGGCAAACATTTATTTTAAATGTGAAAATTTTCAAAAAATTGGAGCTTTTAAAATGAGGGGAGCGTTAAATGCTGTTTTTTCTTATTCAAAAGAAAAAGTAAAAAAAGGGTTTGTGACACATTCGTCAGGAAATCATGCCCAAGCTGTTGCTTTATCTTCAAAAATAGCAAAAACCAAAGCATACGTTGTAATGCCTAAAGGAGCCTCTAAAATTAAAGTAAATGCTGTTAGGGAATATGGAGGAGACATAACTTTTTGTGATAATAATGAACAATCAAGGATTGAAATGTGTGATAAAATTATAAAGAAAACAGAAGCAAATTTTATACACCCGTATAATAATTATAATGTTATTTATGGACAAGCAACTTGTGCAAAAGAAATATATGAATCAAAAAAATTTTTAGATTATATAATAACCCCTGTTGGTGGTGGTGGGCTTGCTTCAGGAACTATTTTAGCAACACAAGCTTTTTCTCCTTCAACTAAAGTTGTTTTGGCAGAACCATTAAATGCAAGCGATGCTTTTGAGTCTTTTAAATTAAAAAAATTAATTCCCGTTAACAATCCTAACACAATAGCGGATGGGTTAAAAACCTCACTTGGTGACAAGACTTTTAAAATAATTATTAAAGGAGCCCATGAGGTTGTGACGGTAACCGAAAAAGAAATAATAAATTCTATGAAATTGATTTGGGAGAGATTAAAAATTATATGTGAACCATCTTGCTCACTTCCATTGGCTGTCGTTTTAAAAAATCGATCTAAATATCAAAGTAAATCAGTAGGTTTAATATTAACAGGAGGCAATGTTGATCTCTTAAATTTACCTTTTTAGTTTTTAAATTTATCAAATTTACTTTTAAGAATTAATCTTGGAAAGTTGTTGTCAGAAACGTCTGTGTCTGCTGTTTCTAAAAACGGATCTAACTTAATGTTATTTACTATTTTATTTTTTACAAACACCTTTGTTACCTCGTTTTCATTAGCCCTCCATATTTCCGCAGGAATTTTTTCAATTTCCTTACTACCATCCTCATATGTCCATTCAATAATTAAAGGTGTTATTAATCCCCCAATATTTTTAAATTTTATTTCATAAAAATTTTTTTCTGAATTTAAGATTTTTACTTTTTCATCATTTATTTGGTTTCTAAACTCTTTGTTTCTAAAAGAACCTTCTTGTCTTTGTTTATATTCAAAATATTCTGGTTTATTTGGAAGAACATAAGGAATTTTATCTTCTGCTGGCCGTCTTTTTTCAACTAAAATTTCTTTGTCGTCAAAATCAACTTTATTATCAAAGTTTTTGTTTGGTTTTTTCATTTTAAACCACCGAACATTTTCTATTGATACATCGACGTTGTCTGTTGTATAAAACCAACCTTTCCAAAACCAATCTAAATCAATTGCTGAAGCATCTTCCATTGTTCTAAAAAAATCGGCAGGGTCGGGGTGTTTAAAAGCCCATCTTCTAGCATATTCTTTGAAGGCATAATCAAAAAGTTCAGGTCCCATAATTGTTTCTCTTAAGATACTTAATGCAGCAGCGGGTTTTCCATATGCGTTGTTTCCAAACTGTAAAATTTGTTCAGAATTTGTCATAATTGGTCGAATTCCTTCTTTGTCTCCTTTCATATAATTTACCATACTTGCTGCGGTCCCCCTTCTTAAAGGACCATGACTATAGTATTCTTTTTGAGTTAACGATTGTACAAAAGTGTTTAATCCTTCATCCATCCAAGTCCACTGTCTTTCGTCAGAATTAATTATCATAGGAAAAAAATTATGACCCACCTCATGGATTATTACCCCAATCATTCCCCATTTAATAGCTTCACTATAAACACCATCTTTATTTGGTCTTCCAAAATTAAAACATATCATAGGGTACTCCATACCAATAGAGGCTGCGTGAACAGAAATAGCCACAGGATAAGGATAGTTTATGGTATGTTTAGAATAAGTTCTTAATGTGTTTGCTACAGCAATAGTAGACTCCTGTTCCCATAGAGGATTTCCTTCTTTTGAGTAGAAAGACATTGCTAAGGGTTGAAAATTACCAAGATCAACAGCCATAGCATCCCATATATATTTTCTTGATGCGGCAAATGCAACATCTCGCACCATCGTTGAGTTAAATTTCCATGTTTTTGTTTTATTTCTTTCTGGTTTGTTTTCTTTAATTATAGCTTCTTTTTGAGTTGTTATTATTGTTGGCTTATCATAAGTTTTTTTTGCTAATTCAAATCTTGCTATTTCTTTGTTTGATAAAACCTCTTTTGGGTTTTGAAGGGTGCCTGTTGCTCCAACGATAAAGTCAGCTGGAACAGTTATTTCAATTTCATAATCTCCAAAAGCCAAAGTAAATTCTCCTCGCCCTAAAAATTGTTTGTTTTGCCAACCTTCTTTGTCGTCATAAACAGCCATTCTTGGAAAAAATTGAGCAATAGTGTAGCTGTAATTATTATCTTCTGGAAAATATTCATAACCACCTCTTCCTCCTAATTTCATTCTATCGTTAATTGTATATGACCAATCAATATTAAAAGAAAATGATTCTCCTGAGGCTAATGGTTTTTCTAGATTAATTCTCATCATAGTTTTAATGATATTGAATGAAAGTGGTTTATTTGAGGTGTTGATAACTTTATGTATTTTAAAGCCCCCATCATAACGCTCCCCAGAAGAATTAGTATATTCATTTGTAATAGACTGAAGTCCCGCCCCATTCATAACATTTCTCATTTTATTAGGGGTAATTAAGGGTGTTTCAGAATCTTGTGCCCTCACGTTTTGATCAAGCTGAATCCATAAATAAGTGAGAACATCAGGAGAATTATTATAATATGTAATGTTTTCAGATCCAGAGAGAATTTGATTTTCATCATTAACAGTAACTTTTATTTTATAGTCAGCTTTTTGTTGCCAGTAATCTATCCCGGGTGCTCCTGATGCTGTTCTGTAGTTATTAGGTGATGGTAAGGTTGTTCCTAATTGTTCAAATTTCTTTTCCCATTTTCCTTGACTTAAAACAATAAAAGGAGAAAGTAGTAGTGTAATAAATATTGTTATAATTTTCATAGGAGTTAGTTTATATTTTACCAAAATTTAGCATTGGTGCTTAAAAGCAAACTTATTCCCAAAATTAATGAAGATACAAATAAAATCCACTCATTTCTTTTGGAAAAAAAGATTTTTGAAAACACAAAGCTAACACACAAAAAAAGTAATACGATAATTATTTGACCAATTTCAACCCCGATGTTAAAAGAAAAAAGTTCTAATAAAATGTTGTCTCCAATTAACAAAGCTTTTAAATAATTTGAAAAACCTAAACCATGAATTAATCCAAAAAAAAGAGCCAAATAATAATTAGAATTAACTCCCCCTAATAAAGCTTGATTTCTTTTTCGAATATTATTAATCGCAGTTATAGCTATAGTTAAAGGGATAGCAAATTCAATAATTTTTTGATCATATTGTATAAGGTTGAGTGTAGATAAAATTAATGTTAAGGTGTGACCTACAGTAAACGCGGTTATAAGAATAACAATTTTTTTAATCATTTTTATATCATAAATAACGGTTAAAGCCACTATAAACAGTATGTGGTCTAAAGCTTGGTAGTTAATTATATGATCAAAGCCAATTTCAAACCATATTTTGAATTCTTGCATTTTGTTGTTTTAGATAACAATTGATTGTTAAATTTATTAAAAAATATAATAACATGTATACCCTTCTGGTTAACCTAGCTCTTTTTTTTATTCATGATTTTTTTGTTAGCGTCTCTTATATTGAATATGATGATCAAAGAAATGCAATAGAGGCACACAAAAAAATTTTTTTTGATGATTTTGAAAAAACACTAAAAAAACAATTTTTAAATGAAGATTTTGATATTTTAAAGTCAAACCAGGTGTTGGTTGATGATTATATAAGGGATTATTTAACAAACAACATTGAATTTGTTATTAATGATAAACAATATGATTTTGAATATTTAGGCCATGAATATGAAGATGGAATTATTAATTGTTATTTTGAAATCAATAAAATTAAAAAAATTAAAAAAATTAAAATAAAAGATACTTCTTTGTTTGAAACTTTTGAAGGACAAGAAAATCTTATATATTTTAAGGCCAATCAAAAACTAACAACAATTAGATTAAAAGACCCTATCTTGTTTCATGAAATTATTATTAAATAAATTAATCCCATAATTATGAAATTTTTTTTATTTCTACTTCTGTTTTTCTTTCCTTCTCTTTTGTTTTCTCAAGTCAAAGATTCAGATGGTTTTTTAAAAGATTTGTTAAAAAATGAGGGTTTTGTTGACTTTTATTGGGACGAATCCCAAGGAAAAATTTATTTAAACATATCTTCATTAAACCAAGAGCTTATTTATATTAATTATTTGTCTGCAGGGCTTGGGTCTAATGATATAGGTCTTGATAGGGGACAAATAGGGGGAACTAAAATTGTTTCTTTTATTAAAAAAGGACCTAAGATATTAATGGTTCAACCTAACTATAAGTTTAGAGCTATTTCAGAAAATCAAGACGAAAAAAAATCTGTAGAGGATGCTTTTGCTAGATCGGTTGTTTGGGGTTTTGATATTGTTGCTAGCAATAAAAATACTTATGTGATAGACGCGACTCTGTTTCTTTTAAGAGATTCTCATGGTGTTATTAACAGATTGAAAAGACAAAAACAAGGTAATTTTAGTGTTGATAAAAAAAGTTCTTTTTTTGACAATTTAAATTCAAAAAACTTTCCGTTTAATACAGAGCTAGAATCCTTCCTTACTTTTAGAGGACAGGTAACGGGAAATGAATTAAGATCAGTGTCTCCTAATTCAGAGTCTTTTTCAGTTAGAACAAGACATTCGTTTGTTAAGCTTCCTGATGACAATTATGTTCCTAGAAAATTTGATTCAAGATCTGGGTTTGGCGCCATTTCTTATTTTGATTATGCTTCTCCTATTAACGAATCAATAGAAAAAAAATTTATAAGAAGACATCGCCTACAAAAAAAATATCCTAATCAAGAAATAAGCGAACCAATTAAACCAATAGTTTATTATTTAGATAGAGGAGCACCAGAACCTATAAAATCTGCTTTAATTGAAGGAGCTTCATGGTGGAATGATGCTTATGAATCAGCCGGATTTAAAAACGCATTTCAAATTAAAGTTTTACCAGAAGGTGCGGATATGTTAGATGTTAGGTATAATGTGATTCAATGGGTACATAGGTCTACAAGGGGATGGTCTTATGGTTCTTCTGTTGTTGATCCAAGAACAGGAGAAATAATCAAAGGACATGTTTCCTTGGGTTCTTTAAGGGTAAGACAAGATTTTTTAATTGCTGAAGGATTACTTAGACCATATAATAATAGTAAAGCAAATAATTCAATGGAAAAAATGTCTATAGAAAGGCTGAGGCAGTTATCTGCACATGAAGTTGGACACACATTAGGACTTTCTCATAATTATATTTCAAGTGCAAGAAATAGAAAAAGTGTTATGGATTATCCACACCCATTAATACAATTAAAAGACAATAAAATTGATCTATCTCAAGCGTATGATCATGGTATTGGTGATTGGGATAAGCTTGCTATAAATTGGGGGTATCGTGAATTTAATTCTAAAAACGAAGAAAAATATTTAGAAGAAATTCTTCAAGAAGGATATAAAGAAAAAATTTATTTTATAACTGATCAAGACTCTAGACCACAAAGTAGCGCTCACCCCCGATCACATTTATGGGATAATGGATACAGTGCTTCGGATGAATTAAATAGAATGTTGTTAATAAGACGTTATATATTAGATAATTTTTCTGATAACGCAATAAAAATAGGAGCTCCTATGTCAAGTATAGAAGAAGTTCTTGTTCCTATGTATTTACTTCATAGATTTCAGATAGAAGCTGCATCTAAAATTGTTGGGGGATTGGATTATTTTTATACCATGAAAGGAGATGGGCAGCTGGTTACAAAAATGCTTACTTTTGAAGAACAAAATAACGCTCTTAAAGCATTAATAAACTCAATTAATCCAAGAAATTTAGTTCTTCCAGAACCTTTACTTAAATTAATACCCCCAAGGGCATATGGATATCCACGAACAAGGGAAACTTTTAAGTCTAAAACCGGCCTAACTTTTGATCCATTAACTGCAGCTGAAACAGCTATCGATATGACTTTATCAATGCTATTAAATCATGAAAGAGCCTCTAGATTGATTGTATTAAAATCTAGAAATAATAATCAATTAGGATTAGATTATATGGTAAAACAATTAATAAATAATACAATTTTAAAAACAAACACTTCTTTGAATGGGTTAGAATTAGAAATGCAAAAACTTGTAAATTATCGGGTTTTAAATCATATGTTTTTATTAGCTAATAACAAACAAACACACGAACAAGTTAATGCTATATTGTATTCTAATATATTAATGACAGCTAATAAATTAAGAGGAGGAGTTAAAAAAGACAAAATACTATCTTCACACCAAACATATCTGCTTCGAAAAATAGATCAGTTTTTAGATGGGGAAGTTGAATTATTTATTCCCAATTTTGTTACTCCTCCCGACGGATCTCCGATTGGTTCGAACATTAGTAATTGGTATAATTGTGGTTATTAATTATAATTTTGTTTCGTGACGAACAATTCCTGTTCCGTCTACAATAATTTTATTTTTCATATCAAATATTTGTGTTTTGAAAATACCAAAATGCTTATCTTTTATTATTCTTATAAGTTCTACGTAAACATAATATTTTAGGTCTGGATATAAAGGATTTTTAAAGCTTAGGTTTTGGCTTACTTGAATTGATCCAGAACCAGGAAATTTAGTTCCCATTACTTTTCCAAAGGAAGTTACAGAAAACAAACCGTGTACTATAGGTTTTTTGAATCTTGTTTTTGAGGCAAAATCTTTATTGATATGCAAAGGATTTTTGTCTCCACTTAATTTAGCAAATTGATTTACCATTTCTTGTGTTATTATAAACTCTTCTTTATAAAAATTACCAATTTTAAGTTTCATTTCATTTTTTATTTAAATTCAAAAAATTTTCATATTTTGAAGCGTAATTAGCTGGAATTATTGACGAAATACTTGAAATGAAAATAACAATTAAAGCCACCAATAATACGTCATTATAAATTATTTTAACAGGATAGTTTTCAATAATTGAACTACTCATGTTAATAGAAATTAAACCAAAAGTATCTTGCAAATAACAAATTAAACAACCTACAAATGTTCCAAAAAGAACACCTTTAATAGCTATTATAATTCCTTGAAAAATAAAAATTTTTTTAATTTGATTTTTTTTACCTCCTAATGCATAAATGACTGAAATTTCTTTTTTCTTTTCAATAGCCATCATGCTTAATAGAAAGAAAATATTAAAAGAGCTTAAAATTATTATTAATGCAAAAACTAAATAAACAACAAATTTTTCTGTTTGTAAAATTTTATATAATCCAGCCCTTTGCTGTTCTGTTGTAAGCACATTGAATGAGGGTCCTATTATTTGTTGGATTTGGTTTGCTGTTTTTTTTGCAGTTGATTTGTTGTTGACTTTAATTTCATAAGATGACACCTTGTCTTTTTTATTAAATAGTTTTTGAGCAAAATCTAATGAAGTGAAAATAAAATTATTGTCAAAATTATTTTCAATAGCAAAAACACCACTGGTTTTAAGTGATTTTGATTCATATAAACCTGTATTTAGTAACCCCGGCCTAAGCTTAGAGGTTTCTTTTAATGCAAAAACTTTAAGATTTTGAAAGTCATTGTTTGAACGTATAGCTAAAGCATATTTTATTCCTCGACCAACAACAGCATAGTCTAGATTGTTTTTTTTAAAATAAAATTCTCCTTCTACTAAATTTTTTTGAATTCTATTTTGGTCAATAAAAGATGGGCTAACGCCTTTTATTTTTGCAACAACTTTATTATCATTAAGTGTTATTAATCCTTTATTTTCTAGTACTCCAGAGATTGTTTTAACATTATTTATGTTTGAAATTTTTTTATAAAAAAGATCATTAAAATATTGTTTTGTTTTGTTTTCTATTTTTATTTCAGGGTCAAAGTCTGCATAAATTGATTTAAGCACTTCTTCTAATCCATTAAAAACAGAAAGCACAATAATCATAGATGCTGTTCCTATTATTAAGGTAATTGTAGAGAGAAGTGATAAAAAATTTATGAATGTTTTTTTTTTGTTTGAGTTAATAAATTTTTTAGCGACGAATAAAGAAAAACTCATTCTACTTTTATTTTGGTGGAATGTTTAAATTAGACAAAATGACATCGATTTTTGTTGCTTGATGCTCACTGTTATCAATAATAAATTTTATTTCAGGTATTTTTCTTATTTTTTTTCCTATGCTTTTAGAAAGATAATTTTTAACATCGTATTTTTTAGAATTAAGTAATTTTTCTATCAATTCATTTTTATCGTGGTTTAAAACACTTACAAATATCAGAGCAATGCTTAGATCTGCAGATAGTTTAATTCCCATTATTGTAATAAATTCATTTTTTAAAAACCCTTTCCCTTTTTTTATTAAATATTCATTTATAACCTGATGAATTAAGCTTTCATGTTTTTCAATTCTTGTTCTTTGCATTTATTGCTAACAATTAATTTTACTCACTCTATTTGTGTGTCTACCACCTTCAAATTTTTTAGACAAAAAAACATCAATTATTTTTTTTTGTTTTTCTTTGCTAATAAATCTAGCTGGTATACAAATAACGTTAGCGTTGTTATGTGTCCTTGACTGAGTTGTTATTTCTTCGCTCCAACAAATTGCCGCTCTTATGTTTTTGTGTTTGTTGGCCGTCATTGCAACTCCATTTGCACTACCACAAACTAATACACCAATATGATTTTTAGATTGATTTACCTTTTTGGAAACCACATGAGCATAGTCTGGATAATCTGTGGGGTCATTATTGTATGTACCACAATCTTCAAAAGAAATCTTGTTAGTATCAAAATATTTTATTAAGAGTTTTTTATATTCAAAACCAGCATGATCAGATCCAATAATTATTTTCATTAAGATTTTGGTTTAACTTTTCCTGAAATGAATATACTTATTTCATACAATCCTACCAAAGGTATGGCCATTACAATTTGACTAAAAGGATCAGGTGGTGTTAAGGTTGCTCCAAATATTAAAATAATAACAATAGCATGACGTCTATATTGTTTAAGCATTTGTTTGTTTACAACACCAGCTTTAGTTAAAAAGTAAATTACCATAGGCAGTTGAAATAACAATCCAGAAGCTAACACTAACATGGTGATAGTTGAAACATAGGAAATTATGTCAAACTCATTTAAAATGGATGGGTCTATTTGATAGTTTGCTAGAAAATTTATAGAGATAGGTGTTAAAATAAAATACCCAAACAGTATTCCTATAAAGAACAACAATGAAACATAAAAAGTTGCTCCTCTTGCAGCTTTTTTTTCATTGGCATATAACCCAGGGGAAATAAATCTCCAGAATTCCCAAAAAGCATAAGGAAAAGTACAAATTACCCCTATAACAAATGAAGAAGAAAGATGCATCATAAATTGACCAGCCATTTGTCGACTTTGAATTATAAAAGGAAGTTCTGTAATACAAAAAGTATACACATTGATTTTTTGGCCTATATCACACAAAAAACGATATGTCCAAAAATCAGCTTTAGATGGACCTAATAATATTATTCCAAAAACAATGTGCTTAGATAAAAACGCAATAATAGAAAAAATTAGAATCGCGCCTAAAGACCTTATAATATGCCACCTTAATTCTTCAAGATGATTTATGAAAGACATTTCTTTTTCTTTTTTCATTTATTTGTGAAGAGGAAATTTGCTTGTCCAATTATTTATTTCAGACTTAATTTCTTGGATTTTGTTTTTGTTTTCAATGTTTGATAAAACAATATCAATATAATTAACAATTTTTTTCATATCTTTTTCATTCATTCCTCTCGTTGTAACCGCAGCTGTTCCTATTCGCATTCCAGAGGTAACAAACGGCGATTGGGTATCAAAAGGAACCATGTTTTTATTTATTGTTATGTCTGAAGAATCCAAAATTTCTTCTGCGATTTTTCCAGTTAAATTTTTGTTTCTTAAATCTATTAGCATTAAATGGTTGTCAGTTCCTTTTGAAATGATATTATATCCTTTATTTAAAAAAGATTCTGACATTGCTTTAGCGTTCTTTTGAACTTGTAGAATGTATTCAAAATATTTTTCAGATAATGCCTCTTTAAAAGCAACAGCTTTTGCTGCAATGATATGTTCTAATGGCCCTCCTTGTGTTCCCGGAAAAACACCCGAATCAAGCAAAGAAGAAATTTTTCTTGCAATTCCTTTTGGGGTTTTTATTCCAAAAGGATTATCATAATCTTGTCTCATCATAATAACTCCCCCCCTTGGTCCTCTAAGTGTTTTGTGTGTTGTTGATGTTATAACATGACAATATTCTAAAGGATCGTTTAGCAACCCCCTTGAAATTAAACCAGCAGGGTGAGCGATATCAGCAAGCACAAAGGCCCCACATTTATCTGCAACTTCACGGATTCGTTTATAATTCCAATCTCTACTATATGATGATGCTCCGCATATTATAAGTTTTGGCTTTTCTTTTTTAGCTATTTCTTCAAGTTTGTTATAGTCGATTAACCCATCTTCTTTATTCACCCCATAAAAATATGGTTTGTAATATTTACCAGAAAAATTTACTGACGAACCATGTGTTAAATGTCCTCCGTGTGATAAATTAAATCCAAGAATTTTATCACCTGGTTTTAATAAAGCCAACATAACAGAAGCATTAGCTTGAGCGCCAGAGTGTGGTTGTACGTTTACCCATGATGCATCAAAAAGCTTTTTTAACCTTTCTCGACATAAATCTTCTATGTTATCAACAACAGAACACCCTCCATAATATCTCTTTCCAGGTAAACCTTCTGCATATTTATTTGTTAGAATACTTCCGGCGGCAGCCATAACTTCATTAGAAGCATAGTTTTCTGAGGCAATAAGTTCAATACCATTAGTTTGTCGTACTCTTTCTTTTTCAATTAGATCAAATACTTTTTTATCTATCATTATACTTTATATTATTCATTATTTTAGCGGGATATTATTTAATTTGTATAATTAAACAAAACTTTTTATAAAAGTAATGAACATTGAAGAATTAAGGAGTAAAATTGATAAAATTGATACTCAACTTTTAAAGTTGTTAAATCAAAGGATGGGGATTGTTTTTGATGTAGGAAAAATCAAAAACGCTTCAAAGGAAAATGTTTATAGGCCTGAAAGAGAAAAGGCTATTATTGATAGGCTTTGTGGAGAAGCTAAAGAAAAACTTGATATCAAATCGATTCGTGCAATATTTCAAGAAATTTTTGCCGCATCTAGAAACATAGAACTTCCAGAGATAATATCCTATCTTGGCCCTGAAGGTAGTTTTACTCATCAGGCAGCTGAAAATAATTTTGGATCCACAAGTAATTACTTAGCATTAAATTCTATTAAAGCTGTATTTAATTCTATTGAAACCAAAAAAGCAAAACATGGCATTATTCCACTTGAAAATAATCAAGAAGGGATTGTCCAAGAAACGGTTGATATATTAGGAAAAAGTAATCTTTTTGTTGTTGCAGAACTCCCCTTATCAATAAGTTTTTCATTTGCAACTAGGTCTAAATCTGTTAAAAAAATAACAAAAATTTATTCCAAAGACATAGCATTTAAACAATGTAAAGACTTTATAGATGAATATTTTGATGATAACATAAAGTGTATCTCTGTAAATAGCACAAGTGCGGCAGTAAGTTATGCTGATAAAGACATAAATTCAGCATCTATTTGCTCAAGGTTTGCTGCAGTTCAAAGAGGTGTACCTATACTTTTTGATAATATTGAAGATTCTAAAAATAATCACACAAGATTTATTATTTTGTCAAATAAATTAAATGAAATTAAATCAGGAAGCGATAAAACTTCTATTTTAGTTAATCTTACAGATGGGCATGGGGTTTTGGTAAGTTTTCTTCAAGAATTTCATGATGCTAAAATTAATTTAACAAAATTGGAAAGTAGACCAGCAAAAAAAGGCACAGACTTTAAATACATTTTTTTTATTGATTTTGATGGACACTATTTGGATAATAATTTTCAAATCATTTATAAAAGATATGAAAAAAATATTAAAATTTTAGGAAGTTTTGTGAAGATGATTTAATAATTTGTTGATTGATTATATTTCTTCCAACGGTCTATTACTCCTAGAAAATCTTCTGGTAATTCTGATTCAAATAATACTTTTTGGTTAGTGGTGGGGTGAACAAAACCAAGGCTTTTTGCATGAAGACCTTGTCTTGGCATTAATTTAAAATTGTTTTCAACAAATTTTTTATAGTTTGTAAATTTGTTTCCTTTTACCACCCTGTCTCCACCATATGTTTTGTCATTAAAAATAGGATGACCAATGTGTTTCATGTGGGCTCTAATTTGATGAGTTCTTCCAGTTTCTAATTCACACTCAATTAATGAAATGTAGTGATATTGTTCTATGACCTTATAGTGTGTTATGGCTTTTTTACCAAATGTATTATCGGCAAATGCATCAATTATTCTTCTGTCTTTAAATGATCTTCCTAAGTTTATGTTAATTGTTCCTTTTTCTTTATTAGGTGTTCCCCATATTAATGCTTGATATTTTCTTTCTATGGTATGGTTGTAAAATTGTTTAGAAAGTTTATTCATTGCTATTTCGGTTTTTGCAATTACCAATAACCCGGAAGTTTCTTTATCTATTCTATGAACTAATCCTGGCCTACCTTCGTTATTTTTCATTTCTGGAAGGTTTTTGAAATGATACATTAATGCATTTACTAATGTTCCATTCCAATTTTGATGGGCAGGATGAACAACCATTCCAGCCTCTTTGTTTATTATTAAAATATCATCGTCTTCAAACACTATATTTAGTGGTAAGTTTTCTGGTTCTATGTCTTCATTTCTAGGTGGTTTAGGTAAAGAAACGATTATTTTATCATCGGCTTTTATTTTATAACTAGATTTTATTTCTTTTTCGTTAACCTTAATAAAGCCATTTTTTATTGCTTCTTGAAGTTTGTTTCTTGTAACATTTGGCAGTTTATCATACAAAAATTTGTCTATTCTTATGGTCGATTGATTTAGATCTACAATAAAGTTATAGTGTTCATAAAGTTGTTGACTTTCTTCATTATTATTTATAATTTGTTCTTTCATGATTGAATTCTCTTAACTAAATTTAAACACTCCTTTGCAACCTATCAAAGAAAATTTATTTAAAAAAAGGAAAAAGCATTGTTTTTTACATATGCGAGTATTATAAGGAATAACAGGATTTAACAAGACTTATGATATAAGATTAAGAATTTTTAATGACGTATGAGTATGCATCAGAAAGTTTTTCAAATCCTGTTATTTTAATAGAATAATTCTTTTTTTCAATATGTTCAGTATTGTATTTTGATATAATAATTTCTGAGAAACCTAATTTTTCTGCTTCTGCTATTCTTGATTCAATTTTTCCTATAGATCTAATTTCACCATTTAATCCAACTTCACCACAAAAACACATTTTATTACTTATAGCAACTTCTTTGTAAGACGATATTATTGCGAAACATAAAGCTAGATCTGCAGAAGGATCGTTAATGTTAATTCCTCCGGCAATATTTATAAATACATCTTGATTGTTCACTTTTAATCCACCTCTTTTTTCTAATACAGCTATTAACATATTTAATCTTTTTAAGTTAAAGCCAGTTGAACTTCTTTGGGGTGTGCTGTAATTAGATGTACAAACTAAAGCTTGGACCTCTAATAAAAGTGTGCGATTACCTTCCATAACACTACCAATAGAAACTCCACTTAATGATGCGTCTTTTTGAGAAATTAATATTTCTGACGGGTTTGAAACTTGCCTGAGTCCTTTAGAATTCATTTCATAAATTCCTAGTTCGTTTGTTGGTCCAAATCTATTTTTTTGAGTCCTTATGATTCTATAGGATAAATGTCTATCACCTTCAAAAATTATTACAGTATCTACCATGTGTTCTAAAACTTTAGGTCCAGCTATTATACCGTCTTTTGTAATATGTCCAATAAGAAAAACAGGAATACTATTTTTTTTTGCATATATTATTAATTCATGCGCACATTCTCTAATTTGAGATATACTTCCTGGGGTCGCATCAATAGTTTGTTTCTTCATTGTTTGAATAGAATCAATAATTAAAATGTCTGGTTTTGATTTTTTAAGTATTGTTAAAATGTTTTCTAAATTTGTTTCTGTAAGCACAAAACAATTATCATTTTTTTCTCCTAGCCTTTCGCTTCTTAGTTTAATTTGTTCTTTGCTTTCCTCTCCCGAAACATATAAACTTTTTTCTATCTCTAGAGATAGGGTGATTTGTAGCATTAGTGTCGATTTTCCAATACCAGGCTCTCCTCCAATTAAAATGACAGAACCTGGAACAATACCTCCTCCCAAGACTCTATTTAGCTCTTTGTCTTTAGTTATTATTCTATCTATTTTAGAAGAGACAATTTTTTTAATATTAATTGGTCGTTCTTTTTGTAAAATTTTATCAGACCATAAAACTGTATCGGTTTGTTTATTTGTTTTGGTTTCTTCCATTAATGAATTCCATTCATCACACCCTGGACATTTCCCTAACCATTTAGGTGATGTGTAACCGCATGAAGAACAGACAAACTCTGTTAATGTTTTTTTCATTTTTTAAATTAATTCTTTAAGTTAAATATTAAAAAACTATTTTTTAGACGGTTTCTTTTTTTGATTTATTCCAATATTTGTTCATTTCACTTAAATTCATTTTCATTAAGTCTTTACCTTCTTTTTTTACTTTGTTTTCTAAATATTTAAATCTTTTTATAAATTTTGTGTTTGTTTTTTCTAGTGCTTCTTCGGGGTCTATTCCAATAAATCTTGAGTAGTTTATTAGAGAAAAAAAGACATCTCCTATTTCATCTTTTATTTTTTCAATATTATTTATTTTTCTAATTTCGTTTTTCATTTCTATAATTTCTTCTTCAAATTTTTCCATAACTTGTTCTCTGTTATCCCAGTCAAACCCAACAGCACGAACTTTTTTTTGTATGCGCATAGATTTAGTTACAGGGGGTAGGCTCTTTGGTATATTTTCTAAAACATTTTTGTATTTTTTTTCTTTCTTTTTTATTTTTTCCCAATTTTCTTCTACTTCTTTAATGCTATTAATTATTAATTTTCCATAAACATGTGGGTGTCTTTTTTTGAGTTTTATTATTAATGTATTTATAATAGAATTAAGAGTAAATTGTTTTTTTTCAGAGCCAATCTTAGCATAGAAAACTATATGGAGAAGAAGATCTCCTAATTCTTCCTCAATGTTTTTTTTATCATTATTAATAATAGCTTCAGATAATTCATATACTTCTTCGATTGTTTTTTCTCTTAAGCTTTCCATTGTTTGTTTTTTGTCCCACGGACATTTTTCTCTTAGTTCATTCATTATTTCGATAAGGGTATTAAGAGAGGATTTGACTTTTTCCATATTGCATTTAAATAAAATCTTTATTAATTAAAGATAAACAACTGATTTAATAACTTTACAATTATGACAACAACAATACTTGCTATAGTAATTGTAGCTTTCTTTTTTATAGCACTTTCTCTAAGAATGATTTTATTAAAGAATGGAGAGTTTAAAGGAACCTGTGCTTCACAAAATCGTGTTATGAATCTTGAAGGAGAAGCTTGTGATTATTGTGGTAAGGTTGTGATGCCTGGAGGAGACTGTAAAAAATCAAAATAAATGGTTCTTATAAAATCTATTTCTGGTATAAGGGGAACTTTAGAAAATATACCTGGAGAGTCTTTGTCTGATATAGATATTATTCAATTCAGTTTAGCATATGTACATGAGGTAATTTTAAAATCAAAAACAAAGAGTGTTATTCTAGGAAGAGATGCACGAAAATCTGGTAAACGAATTTCTAAATTAGTTTCTAATACACTTTTAAATGAAGGGATTAATGTTGTAGATCTTGGGTTGGTGACGATGCCCACATTAGGTATATCGGTAAAAAATCTTCAAGTTTCTGGTGGAATAATGATATCCGCAAGTCACAATGATGAAAAATGGAATGCTTTGAAGCTTCTTAGCGATCAGGGAGAGTTTTTGTCTCCGAAAATGGTTGAAAAAATAATTGATGAATCAACTGCAAGAAAAATCTCTAAGAAGGTTAATAAAAAAGGGAAATATTCAATCTATGAAGATGCTTTAAAAGATCATGTAAATTTAATTTTATCTCAAGAATTTTTGAATATTGAAAAAATTAGAAAAAAGAAATTTTCTGTTTTAGTAGATGGTATTAACTCAGTTGGAGGGACGGCAATTCCTAATTTGTTAAAAAAAATAGGGGTAGATAATATTAAAAAAATTAATTGTATTCCTAATGGAAAATTTGCTCATAACCCAGAACCAATACCAGAAAACATTATAAGAATATGTGATAAAATTAAGAAGGGAAAATATGATGTAGGCATAGTTGTTGATCCGGACGCAGACAGATTATGTTTAATAGATGAAAAAGGAATACCTTTTGGTGAAGAATATACTTTAGTGGCAGCTGCAGAATTTGTTTTAAGTTCATCGGACTCTAATAATACTTGTTCAAATTTATCCTCTTCTTTAGCTCTAAAAGTTATAACGGAAAAACATGGGGGCATTTATTATACTTCTGCGGTAGGAGAGATTAATGTTGTTGAAAAAATGAAAAAAGAAAATGCTATTATTGGAGGTGAAGGGAATGGAGGTGTTATTTATCCAAAAACTCATTATGGGAGAGATTCGTTGATAGGTATTGTTTTGATACTTTCCTTGCTAGCGGAAAGAAATATTCCTCTTTCTGCACTTAAAAAAACGTTACCCCAGTTTTCAATAGTTAAGAAAAAATTAAATTTTGATGGCAACATTAAAAATGTTCTCGAGTTTTTTAAACAAGAATATTTAAAATGCAAAATAACAACTATTGATGGTATAAGAATTGATTTTCATAATTCATGGGTTCATGTAAGAAAATCCAATACTGAGCCTGTTATACGTGTTATTGCAGAGGCTGTAAGTTTGAAGGAAGCTTCAAGATTAGCAAAAGAAATTATGTCTAAATTGCAGTTAATATGAATGTCTATTTTGATAATGCAGCAACAACTCCATTAGATAGTTTTGTTTTGGAAAAAATGTTGCCTTATATGGGTGATAATTTTGGAAATCCATCATCTATTCATCAAAAAGGGAGAAAAGTTAAATCTGCTATTGAAAAATCAAGATCAAAAGTTGCTGATATTTTAAATTGTGACCCAGGAGAAATATTTTTCACCTCAGGAGGTACGGAAGCAAATAACACATTTCTTATTAACACATTTCTTGAGAAAAACATAAATACTTTTATTACTACAAAAATAGAACATCATGCGGTTTTACATTGTGCGGAATATTTAAAACAGATAAAAAATATAAACATAGAATATCTTAAAATAAATGAAAAAGGATCTTTTGATATGTCTGATTTAGAAAATAAACTTAACAAATATCCAAATAGTCTTGTGAGTTTGATGCACGGAAATAATGAAATTGGTAATATTTTGGATATTAATATTGTTGCAGATTTATGTAATGATATGAGAGTTATCTTTCATTCTGATACCGTTCAAACTGTTGCCCATTATAATTTCGATCTTGTTAAACTTGGAGCACATGGAATAGTAGGGTCTGCTCATAAATTCCATGGACCTAAAGGTATTGGGTTTTTATATTTAAATAAATCTCAAAAAATATCTCCTTTTATTCATGGTGGATCTCAGGAAAGAAATATGAGGGGAGGAACCGAAAATGTATATGGTATTGTTGGTCTTGCTGAAGCGTTAGAATTAGCTGATTCAAATCTTGAAAATCACAAAAAGTATATTTTAGAATTAAAACAAAGAATGATAAATGGACTTAAGTCTAAAATTCAAAACATAAAGTTTAATGGAGAGTCTGCCAATTTAAATAATAGTTTATATACCGTTTTAAATGTAGCAATACCAGACATAGAAGATCAACAAATGTTTTTATTTAATCTTGATATTAATAATATTTCTGCTTCTGCAGGGAGCGCTTGCACAAGTGGATCAGATGCTGGTTCTCACGTCCTTCAAGAAATTCAACATCACAAAAAGCATGTTTCTGTAAGATTTTCATTCAGTAAGAACAATACAATTGATGAGGTTGACTATGTGGTTGATAAAATAATGGAAATAAAAAATCTTTAAAATGGATGTGCTAGCCATATCAAATATGAGTATAGGGCATATCTTATAAATCTAGCTAAAGCATAATATAAAAATTTGTTTTTATTAAATCCTACTGCTCCAACAACTGCACAAGTTGCAGAAAAAGGAAGTGGTGTTAAGGCAGCAACAATAATAACAAGCCATCCATATAAATTAATTTTTTTCTCATATTTTCCTATTACATATTTTTTCATTATTTCATAAAGCCAGGTTTTATGCAAATATTTTCCAAACAAAAATGCTATAAATCCAGCACAATATGAAAGACAAGCAAGAGCAACAATAAAATACGGATATAGGTCTAATGATTTAGTAGTAATTAACCAAATCATGAATAGTTCGGGAGGAATTAGTCCAAAAATTAATTCTGAAAAGAAAGATAAAATAAAAACAACTGATGTAGATAAATCAAATGATAAAATGTTTTCAGCATCCATCAAATCAAAATATCTAAAAATTAATTTATAGAAAAGAATAGCTATTGCAAAAAAGATTAAACCTCTAATAAAATTTTTTAAAAAAAAGAAAAGACGAACTTTATTTCTTCTTAACATTGTTAAATTTTAGGGTATCATTAAATTAGCCTGAATATATAAACTAAATATATATATTTTTGTTATATGATAAAAAAATTATCTCTATTTGCTAGTTCTATTTCTAAAACTTACGGTTCAAAAAAAGTTGTTGATGACGTTTCTTTAAATGTAAAGCAAGGTGAAATTGTTGGCCTTTTGGGGCCTAATGGTGCTGGTAAAACAACTTCTTTTTATATAATTGTTGGATTAATTAAGTCTGATTCTGGGTTTGTCTACATTGGAGATAATGATATTACTAAATTACCAATGTATAAAAGAGCAAGAAAAGGTATTGGGTATTTAGCGCAGGAAGCCTCAGTATTTAGAAATTTATCTGTAGAAGATAATATTCTTGCAGTATTAGAAAATCAAGGGATTTCAAAAGAGGATCAGTTAGAAAGAACAGAAAAATTATTAAATGAATTTGGTTTAGTTAATATTAGAAATTATATGGGAAAGGTTTTATCTGGCGGTGAAAGAAGAAGAACAGAAATTGCTAGAGCGCTTGCAACAGAGCCAAATTTTATTTTATTAGATGAGCCTTTTGCTGGAGTAGATCCGATTGCGGTAGAAGAAATTCAAAGTATAATTTCTAAGTTAAAACAAAAAAATATAGGAATATTAATAACCGACCATAATGTTGGAGAAACCTTATCTATTACAGATCGATCATATTTAATGTTTGAAGGACGTCTTTTAAAATCTGGCACTTCTGAAGAGCTTGCCTCAGATGATCAAGTTAGAAAATTGTACTTAGGAAAAAATTTCGAATTGAAACGTAAATTATAATAATGGGGATGCTTACATTAGGGGCTAAATTATACTTAAGCTCTAGAAACAGAAAAGTTGATAATTTTCGAAAAAATCCTATAGATCTTCAAAAAAAAATATTAAAAAAGCTTCTTTTATTTTCTAAAAAAACTTCTTATGGAATAAGATACAGTTTTAATAATCTTATTAATTATAAGGATTTTTCTGAATCAGTTCCTATTGTCAATTATGAAGAATTTTATCCAGAAATAAAAAAAGTTTTATCTGGAGAAGAAAATGTATTGTGGCCTGAAAAAATAAAATGGTTCGCTAAATCTTCGGGCACTACAAACGATAAAAGTAAATTTATACCCGTTTCACAAACGGCATTAAATCATGGACATTACAAAGCTGGGATTGATATGCTTTCTATTTATTTAAGTAACCACAATTCTTCAAATTTATTTGATGGAAAATCTTTGGCTTTAGGGGGAAGCAAACAAATTAATCCAATTGGTAATGCTGAGCGATTATTTACTGGGGATATTTCTGCTGTTTTGATGAAGAATCTTCCTTTTTGGGCACGGTTATTTAGAACTCCAAGCTTAGATGTTGCAATGATGCCTGAGTGGGAAAATAAATTAAAAAAAATGGCCTTAATAACCTCTAAGCAAAACATTACAAATATTTCAGGGGTTCCTACTTGGACTATAGTTTTGATTAAAGAAATTTTAAAAACAACAAAATCACAAAACATATTAGAAGTTTGGCCAAATTTAGAATTGTTTATACATGGAGCGGTTTCTTTTCAACCATATAAAGATTTGTTTAGGGAATTAATACCATCAAATAGAATGAGGTATTTGGAAACATATAATGCTTCAGAAGGATTTTTTGCTGTTCAGGATAATCCAGGAAAAGAAGAAATGCTTTTATTTACCGATCATGGAATTTTTTATGAATTTGAAAATACAGAAACTAAAGAAGTGGTGGATTTATCCAATGTGAATGTTGGATCAAATTACGCATTAATAATTACCACAAATTCAGGGCTGTGGAGGTATAGGATAGGAGATACAATTAGATTTTACTCTGTTAATCCATATAGAATTAAAATTTCAGGCAGAACAAAACATTTTATTAATGCTTTTGGAGAAGAATTAATTATTGAAAATGCAGATACTGCTATGGAATTAGCGTGTAAAAAACACAAAACTTCGGTTTATAATTATACTGCTGGTCCGATTTATATTTCTGGTAACAAAAAAGGCAGACACGAATGGTTTATAGAATTTCTCTCTCCACCAAAAAATCTTAAAGACTTTGCGCATTCTCTAGATACTGAATTAAAAAATTTAAATTCAGATTATGAGGCAAAAAGATATAAAGATCTTGCTTTAGAAATACCTCAAATTAAAATATTACATTCGGGCACATTTGATAAATGGTTAAAGAAAAAGAATATGTTGGGAGGGCAAAATAAGATTCCTAGGCTTGCAAATAATAGAAAATATTTAGATGATATTTTAAAAATTATTTCTAATGTATAGATTCTATGTAATCAAAAGATGATAATATATTTGGCTTACCATTTATTACAGCAACATTATGTTCAAAATGAGCTGAAGGTTTTTTGTCTTTAGTTATTACGGTCCACCCATCATTAAGTTGAAGAATGTCTTTAGTACCTAAGTTTATCATTGGTTCAATAGCAACAACAAGTCCATTTTGAATTTTTGGTCCAGTATTTTTTAATCCGTAATTTGGTATTTCGGGATCTTCGTGCATATTTTTACCAAGACCGTGTCCAACTAATTCTCTAACAACACCATACCCAAAACTTTCTGTATAGGATTGAATTTCATGACTTACATCTCCAATTTTGTTTCCTACTTTTAATTTTTTTATTCCTTTATAGAGGGATTCTTTAGTTACTTCTAATAATTTCTTTATTTCATTGCTCACTTCTCCTACTTCAAAGGTATATGCGTGATCACCATAAAAATTATTTTTTAAAACACCACAATCAATCGAAATTATATCCCCATTTTGTAATGGTTTATTTCCTGGAATTCCATGTACAACTTCTTCATTTATAGAAACACAAAGTGAGTTTGGGAAATCATAGAGACCTAAAAAACCAGGAGTAGCTTTATTGTCTCTAATAAATGTTTCGGCAATTTTATCAAGATCAATAGGAAGAGCTCCAGGAACAATATAATTTTTTAATTCACCTAATGTTTTTGAAACTAGTTGTGCGCTTTCTCTAACTAATTCAATTTCTTCTAAAGTCTTATATGGTATCATCAATCCCAATTAACCAATCATCTTTTTAGGATTAACCCATTTGTCAAAATCTGATGCAGAAACTAGCTTTAATTTTAAGGCAGCTTCTTTTAGTGTGAGTCCTTCTTTATGAGCTTTTTTAGCAATTTTTGCTGCATTTTCATAACCTATGTGATTGTTAAGAGCGGTAACTAACATTAGTGATTTTTCAACTTTTTCTTTAATTATCTTTTTATTAGCTTTTATTCCTTTTACACAATTTACATTAAATGAAGAGCAAGCATCACCTATGAGTCTAGCGGAATTTAAGACGTTATGAGCAATCATTGGCTTATAAACATTTAATTCAAATTGACCATTCATTCCTCCTATACTAACAGCAACATCATTTCCAATAACTTGAGAGCAAACCATTGTCATAGCTTCACATTGAGTTGGATTTACTTTTCCTGGCATAATTGAAGATCCAGGTTCATTTACTGGTAAATTGATTTCTCCTATACCACTTCTTGGTCCAGAAGAAAGCATTCTAATATCATTGGATATTTTCATTAGAGAAACGGCTAAAGCTTTTAATGCTCCAGATGCTTTTACCATTGCGTCGTTAGCTGCTAATGCTTCAAATTTATTATTTGCTGTTTTAAATTTATATCCAGTTATTTCAGATATTTTTTTAGCAACTAATTTAGAATAACCCTTTGGGGTATTCAATCCGGTTCCAACTGCTGTTCCGCCTAGTGCTAATTCTGAAAGATGATCAAAAGATTCTTTGAGTGTTTTGATTCCATGTTCAAGTTGTGAAGCATATCCACTAAACTCCATTCCTAAAGTAAGTGGTGTAGCGTCCATAAAATGAGTTCTTCCAATTTTTATAATATTTTTAAATTCATTAGCTTTTTTTAATAACTCTTTGTGTAAGCCTTCAACTTGAATTAATGTAAAACTTTTCAAAATGTGATAACTAGCCATATTCATTGCTGTTGGAAAAGTATCATTTGAAGATTGTGATTTATTAACATCATCATTAGGGTGTATAATTTTTTTGTTGTCAGTAAGTTTACCTCCAGTTGCTACGTGAGCTCTGTTTGATATTACTTCATTAACGTTCATATTGGTTTGTGTTCCAGATCCGGTTTGCCATACTGAAAGAGGAAAATGATCAATTAACTCTCCATCCAGAATTTCTTCACAGACAGAAACAATTAATTTCATTTTTTCTTTTTCCAGTACATTTAAATCACAATTAGTTTCGGCTACAGCCATTTTAAGAACAGCAAAACTTTCAATAATTTCCCAAGGTATTTTTTCAAATCCTATATCAAAGTTTTGTAAGGATCTTTGTGTTTGTGCTCCCCAGTATTTATTGAGAGGAACATCAAGTGATCCCAATGTATCTTTTTCGATTCTCTTTTTCATTTTCAATACAAAATTACACATAAATAAATTTTATGCCTTCAAAAGACTGATCATATTATAGTTGGATATCTTTTTGTTTTTTTGATATAAATATTATTACTTGCAGTTTAGAATAAATCTAAATAAGAAAAATATGTATAAATATTATTATATATTATTACTTTCAGTATTGTATGTGAGTTGTTTTCCAATTAATAAGACATCTAATGAGATAAATATTTATAGTCAAAGACATTATTCTGTAGACGAAATTCAATATAAAAATTTTGAAAAACTAACCGGTATTAAAGTTAATGTTGTTAAAGCTAATGCGGATGAATTAATTGAACGTCTTAAAAATGAAGGAAAGAATACTCCAGCTGATTTATTTATTACTGTAGATGCTGGAAAATTATTTAAAGCTAAGGAACTGTCTCTTTTACAAAAAGTTTCTACACCAGAAATAAAAGAAAATGTAAACGATGAATTTGAGGATAAAAATGGATATTGGGTACCTATTACTTATAGAGCAAGAATTATTGTACATAGTAACGATAGAGTTAATCCTTCGGAATTAAGCACTTATGAAGATTTAGCTAACTCAAAATGGAAAGATCGTTTGTTGGTTAGATCCTCTTCAAATGCGTATAATGAGGCACTTATGTCATCAATAGTTGCAAATCTTGGATCTGATTCTGCTGAAGCATGGTCTCTAGGATTAGTTAATAATTTTGTAAGAGATCCTAAGGGTAGTGATAGGGATCAGGTTAAAGCAATTGCTGCGGGACAAGGTGATGTTGCTATTGTTAACTCTTATTATATAGGTCTTCTTTTGTCATCAGAAAAAGAAGAAGAATTAAAGGCAGGAAATGCTGTGTCTGTTTTTTTTCCTAATCAAGAAGAAGGAGGTAGAGGTAGCCATATAAATGTTTCTGGTATAGGATTGACAAAATATTCTCCCAATAAAGAAAATGCAATAAAATTAATTGAGTATTTAACTGGAGAAGAAGCTCAAAGAGTGTATGTTAATAATAGCTATGAATATCCAGTTAATCCTAATGTTGAGCCAGCAGATATTGTAAAAAATTGGGGGAAATTTAAATCCGATAATTTAGATTTAAATTTATTAGGTAAATATAGAGAAGAAGCGATCTTAATTTTTGATAAAACAGGTTGGAAATAATAAAAAATTATTTTATTGTAGAAAATAAAAGATGGATTATAGTCAGTTTATTAATTGCTTTTTTTTTATTACTTCCTATTGTCATACTTTTTATAAAGTTATTTTCTGATCCAGGAAAGAACTTTTTCTACTTATGGAATACAGTTTTAATTGATTATACTTTTAATACTTTTTATTTAATACTTATAACTTCTCTATTCACTTTGTTGTTTGGTTTATTCCCCGCGTGGATTATTAGTAATTATAGGTTTATTGGTAGAAATTTTTATGACTTGGTCCTTTTTTTGCCTTTGGCAATACCATCATATATAATGGGCTTTACTTATATTGATATTTTAAGTTTTACTGGACCAATTCAATCTTTTTTGAGAAACAACTTTCCTTGGTTGGCTTCCTATTTTAATATAGATTATTTGCAAATAGAAACATTAGGTGTTTTGTTAGGCTTAGCTCTTTATCCATATGTGTATACTGCAGCAAGAGTAGCTTTTAGTTTATTAGGATCAAATTATATCGATTTATCAAAAAGTTTAGGTCTTTCTACGATTAAAAGTTTTTATAAAATTATTTTGCCTTTATCAAGGCCTGCAATTTTTTCTGGATTATTTCTCGTGTTCATGGAAGTTTTGAATGAATATGGGGCTGTTAAATATTTTGGGATAAACACATACACAACGGGTATATTTAAAGCTTGGTTTTCTTTAGGAGATATAGGCACAGCAATACAATTATCTTGTTTATTATTATTAGTTGTGTTTTTCTTTTTTGTTTTGGAAAAAATATCATCCTCTAAAACAAATTTTTTTTATGAAACGAATTCACCAGTTCAAAAACTACTTTATGTTAATAAGGATAAATTATTTTTATTTCATTTAGTTTGTTCTATTCCATTTATTTTAGGATTTTTTATTCCTTTAATTTTTATAGTCAATAATGTTTTTCAAACCTATTCAAGCATAGATTTTGTTCGATTATTTACACTTTCTTTTAACACAATTTTTGTTTCTTCTTTATCTTCTTTTATTATAATAATTGTGGCTCTTTTCTTTTTGTTTATTGAAAAAATTTCGAAAACAAAAATCAATACTATTATTAGTCATTTAATTTCATTGGGTTACGCTATTCCTGGTGCTGTTATAGGCCTTGGTTTGATAATGTTATTTAGTAATATTATTGATTCTTTTTTTTCGGTTTCTTTAATAGGTTCGTTTTATGTTTTGATTTATGCTTATGTGATAAGATTTTTAGCAGTAGGAAAATCTCCTATAAAATCGAGTCTAGAAAAACACCCAGAATCATATGATGATACAGGAAAAAATTTAGGATTAGGGCCTTTTAAACTTCTTCAAAAAATTCATCTTCCAATAAATAAGTTTGCACTTATAAGCGCATTTATATTAACGTTTATTGATATTATGAAAGAACTTCCTATAACATTGATTTTAAGGCCATTTAACTTTGATACGTTAGCAACACAAACATATGAATTTGCTATAGAAGAAATGTTGCCATTATCAAGCGCATATTCTCTTTCTATAATTATCATCGGAAGCATGTTATTGTTATTTTTAAAGAATGTAATTAATAAGCAGCTAAATGTATCTTGAAGTAAAAAATTTAGTAAAGTATTATAATAAAGAACTTCCAATAATAAGAAAATTAGAATTTTCTGTAAAAAAAGGAGAAATTATTTCTTTTTTGGGAGAAAGTGGCTCCGGGAAAACTACATTTCTTAAATGCATAGCTGGTTTAGAAAAAATACATTCCGGTTCTATTTTATTAAACAATGTGGCTCTTAATGATAAGGGTATTTTTGTTAAGCCTCAAGACAGAAAAATTGGTTTTGTTTTTCAAGACTATCCTTTATTCCCTCACCTTAATTTAGAAGAGAATATAGTTTTTAATCTTGACAAAAAATATCATAAAAATTTAGGTTACATACTTACTCTTACGGGTCTTAAATATTTTGTTTCTAGATATCCTCATGAATTATCAGGAGGAGAGCAACAAAGGACATGTGTTGCTAGAGCATTAATAAGAGAGCCTGAACTTTTATTGTTGGACGAACCTTTTAGCAATCTTGATTCGGCTATTAAACAATCTATGAGAGAGGAAATTTATAAAATTATAAAAGAAACAAATACAACAACGATATTAGTTACTCACGATATTAATGATTCTCTTAACATTGCAGACAAAATATTAATTTTTAAGGCTGGAATTGTTCAACAATATGATAAACCAGAAAAAATGTATTGTGAACCCGCAAATTGTTATTGTGCTATGATTCTTGGTGATATGAATAAGTTATTTATTGGTAGCAAAACTTATTATGTGAGACCAGAAAAAGTTGAGGTAGTAAAAAAGTCTAATCACAAAATTAAAGTAGAAAAATGTTTTTTTCAGGGACGAGAATATAGAATTAAAGGTAGGTATAAGAATGAAATTTGGTATTTTTTTTCTAAAAAAAGCATTAATGAAAATGAAGAAGTTTTTATAGATTTTAAAAAAATGGATTTAATTTATTTTGATCCTGTGTGTAAGAATTTTTTTAAATAACATGATTAGAAAGTAATTTTTTTTGTCATTGTATCTCCTTCTCTGTTTACACTAACTATAGTTGTGTTGCCTTTTTCAAATTTTGATAATGCTTTCATATATCCCATCATATCCTTTACTTCATATTCACCTATTTTTATTACAATATCACCCTTTAGTAACCCAGCAATTTGAGCTGGACGATTTTCAGTTATTCCGTCGATCCTCATGCCTTCACCATCAAACAAATAATCAGGAACAACACCAAGAGAAACTTTAAATCTTGGTACTTCCTCATTTTCATTTATTGTTTTTGTAAATGACAGTTTTCCATTGTCATTTAAATCAGATATTATATTAAAAATATAATTAGAAATTATATTCATTCCTTCAAAATTTATTTTATCATAATCATCTGATGGTTTATGATAGTCTTCATGTTGACCTGTAAAAAAATGAAGAACTGGTATATCATTTAAATAAAAAGAAGTATGATCAGATGGACCAACCCCTGATTCTTTTTGAATTATTTTAAATTTTGTATTGTTTGCACTAATAGTTTGTTTGAAAATTGGAGAAGTGCCTAATCCGTATATAGCCAGAGTTGTATCTTCATTCAATCTACCTACCATATCCATATTAATCATATAATTTATGTTTGATAGTTCGATTGTAGCATTTTTGGTATAGTAATTTGACCCAAGCAATCCAATTTCTTCTCCAGAGAAAGCAATAAATAAATAGTTATTGTTTTTGTTTGCGATTCTAAGTTTACTAGCTAGGTCTATCATTATCGCAACACCACTTGCATTATCATCTGCACCATTATGAATTAGATTTTTTTCACCTCTATGTAGAGAGTTCTCGTTGCCATATCCTAGATGATCATAATGAGCTCCAATGATTATGGTATTTATTGCTTGATTGTCAATGTATCCAATTATGTTTTTTCCTGTAATGGTGCTATCATTTTTTTGGTTAGAGAATGATATATCTTGATGTGGGTTTGTTTTTGGTTTAAAATTAAAATTTTGAAAATAATCGTTGTTTTTTAAAGGTTGTAATCCTAATTTGATAAATCTTTTTTTTATATATTCTCCAGCTTTTATTTCTCCTTGTGTACCAGTTTCTCTACCCTCTAAGTTATCACTTGAAAGAAAGATTACATCATCTTTTATGTGATTTTGATATGGAGTTTTTTGTTCACAGCTGATTACTAAAATAAAAAACAACAAATACTTTAAAGGTTTCATTATTTTCTGATTTATTTTTGTCAAAAATACTTAAAGATTGGTTATGAAAAACGTATTGTTTCTTTTTTTTATTTTGAATTTCATTGGATGTAATAATGTTAGGAATGATTCAAAAAGAGAATTTTCAAATGAAAATAGTAAAGCTTTGATTTATTCGGATGAAAAAAATTTTAAATCTCTTAGGCAGGTAACTTTTGGTGGTGATAATGCAGAGGCTTATTGGAGTTTTGATAATAAAAAGTTAATCTTTCAGTCGAATTTTAATAAATGGAATGTTGGCTGTGATCAAATGTTTATTATGAATAATAATGATGTGTATAAGGATAATATCCCTCAAATGGTTAGTACGGGAATGGGAAGAACTACATGTGCATATTTTTTTCCTGATGGCAAATATTTTTTATATGCTTCTACTCATCTAGGTGATGAAAATTGTCCTGAGACTCCTTTAAGAATAGAGGGTAAATATGTTTGGCCTATTTATGATTCATATGATATTTTTGTTTCAGATTTGGAAGGTAATATTGTGAATCAGTTAACTGCTGAATCTGGGTATGACGCAGAGGCAACAATTTCACCTTTAGGAGATAAAATTGTTTTTACCTCTACAAGAAGTGGTGACTTAGAATTATATACCATGAATCTTGATGGTGGTGACATTAAACAAATTACCAATCAACTTGGTTATGATGGAGGAGCTTTCTTTTCTCCTGATGGAACTAAAATCATTTTTAGATCATCTCGACCTAAAACTAAAGAAGAAGTTGATGAGTATAAATCTTTATTGTCTCAAGGGTTGGTTCAACCAACAGAAATGGAACTTTTTATTTGTGATGCAGATGGTGGTAACTTAAAACAATTGACGAATCTTGGTAATGCTAATTGGAGTCCTTTTTTTCATCCTTCTGGAAAAAAGATTCTTTTTTCTTCAAACTTTGAAGCTGAAGGAGGATTTCCTTTTAATTTATATATGATTGATATAGATGGAAAAAATTTAACAAGAATTACTCATGGCGAAACTTTTGATGCTTTTCCTGTTTTTTCTAATGATGGTAAAAAATTAGCATTTTCTTCAAATAGAAATAATGGAGACACTAGAGACACTAATTTATTTATTGCTGAATGGATTGATTAAAATTTTAAAAATCACATTTGATGCCTGCTGTAAATGTCCTTGGTAAGCCAGGTCTTAAGCCCGCTGGTCTTCTGGATACAGAATAAACTTTATTTATTATATTTTTTGCTGCTAAATGAAAGCTAATATTTTTGTTGATATTATAATTTAATGCTGTATTTATCACACCAAAACCTTTAATGAGTTCTGTTGTATTATCCATTTCAATACCTGGTTTAGTTCTTACATTGCTTTTAAATGAGTAGTTTACATCAAAGCTTAAACTATTACTTTTAAAATTCAATCCGAGGTTAAATTGATGTTTTGATATATATGGTATTTTATATCCAGTCATAATTTCTCCACTCCATGCATCAAAAGAACTTTCAAAATTTTCTTTAAAGGTAGCGTCAGTTAATGTATAGTTAATATAAATTGGGATTTGTAATTTATCAGAGTTATTAAATAAATTATAATTTACACTTATTTCAATGCCTTTTACAATTGCTTTTCCAGCATTATATAATTCATTTGTTCCAGATCCACCAGTAGCTGATAAATCAGAACCTAGTAAATTGGAATAATAACTAACATATCCAACTATCTCACCATTAAGTCTTATTGATTTTGTTCTAAAGCCAATCTCATAGTTTATACTTTTTTCAGGATTTATTTCAGGTTTATCTCCTGGAGGAGAAAATCCTTTATGAATACCCAGAAAAGTATTTGATGATGAATTTATTTTATAAAGTAATCCAATACCTGGAATTAATGAATTAATTATGTTTTCTCTTGACGACAAATCAGCTCCTTTTCTTTCAGCATCAGATTTTCCATAGTCATCCCCATGACCCTTAATATGTTCGTGTCTTAACCCTAAGCTTAATATTAATTTTGTCATTTCAATTTTATAGTTTATATAGCTAGCTAATGCTTTTGAATACTGAATTTTATTGCTATTACTTCCTGGGGTACCTTTTTTGTTTAGATGCATTGTTCCATTTAACATTTGATATTTGTCTTCCCATTGAAATCTATCCACTTCATCATAATGATATCTAGTACTTAAACTTATATGATGTTTTGTGTTATTGTTTTGGAATGACTTATTAATAACAGATTGTATTCCTTTAGATAAATAAGACCTGTTATTAGCTCTAACAATGACACTCTCTTCGTTGCTATTAATGGTTCCTTTAACTATATTGAATGCTTCATTTGCATCATTTTTAAATAAAGAAGAAATACCAAATGTATTTCCATTATTATCTATAACACTTTGAAGTTTATACCAATTTCTTTGAAAATTATTTTTGTAAATACTTGTAGAAATATTTAATCCATTATTAAATTCAATATAATTTTTTAGTGACATTCTTTTTTGCTTTGCTTTCATATTATCAATTTGGGAACCATGATATCTTAAATAAGGATTTTTGTTGAAATCTTCATCAGATAATCCTAAGTATGTTTCATTTGAATTTTCTTTTGTTTCTCCTATGGATAGGATGATTTCATGGTAAATGCTTGAAGCGTTACTACTTTTATATTTAATTTTTAGATTATAATCTTTTTTATCAAAACCTGTACTTTCGTTATTTTTTAGTTTTTTGAAACCATTTGAACCATAATTAAAACCTTCTATCATAATTCCTAAATTATTATGACTTGTGCCTATGTGTCCATGAAAATTTCTAAAATTATCTGTTCCACCAATTAGTTTCACGGACCCTTTTAATTTTTCTGGTATAGGTGTAGAAATAAAATTAATAGCTCCGCCTGTTGTTAAAGGACCAAATTTAATTTGACTGGAACCTTTTAGAATTTCTATAGAATTCATTCTCCCAATAGTAGGGAAATAGTATGCTGATGGTGATGAATATGGAGCTGGAGCCATTAATATTCCATCTTCCATAATAGTTATTTTAGAACTTCTTTCCAATCCAGTACCTCTTAATCCTATATTTGGTCTTAATCCGTATCCATCTTCTTCTTGAAGATTAACCCCTGGAATCTTAGATAATATTTCATGTATGTTTGTATAATTAAATTTTGTAAGTTCTTTTGCAGATATGTTGTGTGCTGATCCAATAATTTCTCTTTTGCCTATTTCACCGTTAATTAATGAAAAACTTTCAATAAGAAGTTCTGGAAGATTAATTATATTATCTTCCATAATAAGATCAAATTTTAATTGGTTATTCTTTAGAGTAATCAATTTTTTTATCACTTTAAAATTTTCTTTGTATATAACTAATTCATAACTTCCTTCACTAATATTATTAATAATAAACTCTCCTTTATCATTAGTCTTAGATTTAAACGAAGTATTGTTTACCATTATTTCAACATTACTCAGGGGTTTATATGTTTCTGCATCTATTATTAACCCAGAGATTTTTCCTGATTGAGCTATTACATTGGAATAAAATGCAGTAAAGAGAATAATACATTTAATTTTGTTGCTCATCTTATTTAGATTTATTTTAAATAAGGGTACAATTGTATTCTATATTTAGAATAATTCCAAATAATAAAGATCTTTTTTAGATCCCAATTAATTAATTTCTAGATTTTGATTTAAAACGTAATTACATTTTCATTGGGTTGATAAGTATAAGAGAAAGTGTAATACTCTGGTTTACTTGAAAATGGATTTATGTTTTCGGGAGCATCTTTGTAAAAACTTACAATTTTTACTTTAGCATATCTGCTATTATGTGTTTTAAAAACTAAAGTTTTGTCTGAATATGGAAGGATTGCATTATTATTAATTTCATACCATCCTCCGTTAGTGCTTGGAATAGCTTTTTGTGTTTCTGAGTCTTGATTAAGTAAATTTTCATTTACAGATTTAATACCACCATAATTACCTATGGTAATATAACCAGCAGCTAAGCCCGTTCTTGCTGGTTCATAATTGGATCCAGGAAAGCCACCATTAACTAGTATTTCAGTTCCTCTAAATGCTATATCCCAGTTGTCTCCCTCAGTGGTTGTTTGATCTTTAAAACTAAATTTGATAAAATTTGCTGATTGTTGATTGGGTCCGTTACCGATGAATTCTGGAGCGTATAGATTAGTTACAATCATTGCTTCAATAGACATTAAATCATTATCATCATCACATGATAATATAAAAAATATACACACAAATAATACGAGTTTTAGTTTCATAAGACATTAAAATTTAAAGAACAAATTTAAAGAATATTTTCTTCCTGGATTATTTAATAAGTTAATAATATCTTGATATCCTAATATATTTTCTATTGTTATTTGTAAATTTATGTTGTCCTAAATCGTCTTATTAAATGTTGAATTTGTTTTTATTATTAATGCTATGAAGATTATAAATTTAATTTCAGGACCAAGAAATTTATCGACAGCACTTATGTATTCTTTTGCACAAAGACCAGACACAAAAGTTATTGATGAGCCTTTTTATGCACATTATCTGTTATCAACAGGAATATTACATCCAGGAAGAAAAGAAACATTGGAAACGATGTCTGCAAATATTAATGAAATATTAGAAAATATTTTTTCAAATACCGATTGTGAGATTTTGTTTTTAAAAAATATGGCTCATCATCATCAACAAATGGATTTTTATTTTTTAGATAAAATGATAAATTTATTCTTAATAAGAAATCCAAAACAACTTATAGCTTCTTTTGCTCAAGTAATTAAAAATCCAACTATGAATGATATAGGTTTAAAAAAATCATGGGAGTTATATAATTTGATTAAAAAAACAAATGATTCTTCTCCACTTGTTTTAGATTCTGCAGAAATATTGAAAAACCCAGAATTATTGCTAAAAAAGTTATGTGATAAATTAAAAGTACATTTTTATGATGATATGCTTAGTTGGTCTGAAGGAGGTATTCAAGAAGATGGTGTATGGGCAGACTATTGGTATAAAAACGTTCATCAGTCAACAGGATTTAAAAAACAAACGACAAGTAGTAGAGAACTTTCAGTTCATTGTAAAGGACTTTATTTTGAAGCTTTAAAATATTATAATAAATTAACAGAAAAATCAATTCAAATATAAAATGTTACAGAAATTTAACCCTAAAAATAAAGATATATTAGTATATGTAAATGGAGAATTATTACATCGTGATAAAGCAGCAGTGTCTGTTTTTGATAGCATAGTTCAAAATGGCGATGGTGTATGGGAGGGATTAAGAGTATATCCTCAAGGAATTGTGTGTTTAGATAAGCACTTATCTAGATTAATAGAAGGTGCTCATGCATTAGCATATGAAAAAATTCCTTCAAAAGAATTTATACAAGATGCCATAAAAAAAACATTAGAAGCTAATGGAATGAGCGATGACACTCATATAAGATTGACACTAACACGAGGAGAAAAAATTACATCAGGAATGGACTCTAGGTTAAATCAAAGTGGGTGTTCTTTGATTGTATTGGCTGAATGGAAGAAAAAAGTATATGATTTTTCTTCTGGAATAAGAGCTATTAGTTCATCAATAAGAAGAAGCATTCCACAGTATTTAGATTCTAAAATTCACCATAATAATATGATGAGTCTTGTTGTTGCTAAAATTCAAGCTAATATTTCAGGCTATGATGCGGCTGTTATGTTAGATGACAGGGGTTTTGTAGCTGAATTAAATGACACAAATTTATTTATGGTAAAAAATAAAAATTTTTTTACCCCTTTTGCTCATGCTTGTTTACCTGGTATAACAAGAGAAACTTTTATTTTGCTTTTTAAAGAAAATAATATTTCTATTTCAGAAAGAGATATGTCGTTAGCTGAGTTTATTAATGCTGATCTTGTTTTTGCTACTGGAACAAATGGTGAAATTACTCCTGTTACAGAAATTGATGGTAGAACGGTTGCTTGTGATAAAAGTTTTTTAATTGAGATTAAAAATTTATTTGAGAAAAAATTACCATTACTGTGTGAGTCTATTTGATAGTTGTTTTAACGTAATGATCCCATAAAATTATTCCCATTGATACGCTAATGTTAAAAGAATGTTTGGTTCCAAATTGAGGAATTTCTAAAGCCGTATCTGCTTCTTTTAAAGCATCTTCAGATATTCCAAAAACTTCATTGCCAAAAATAAAAACATATTTTTCAGGAAGAAGCGGTTTAAAATCTTTTAAATTAATGCTTTTGTCTGTTTGTTCCACTAATATTATTTTCCACCCTTCTTTTTTTAGATGAATGATTAACTTTTTTATTTCCTTAATATGTTCCCATTCAACAGAATTTGTAGCGCCTAACGCAGTTCTTTCAATATCGCGACTAGGAGGTTTTGCAGTAAATCCCGTCAAATACATTTTTTTTATTAAAAAAGCATCTGCAGTTCTAAAACATGATCCAATATTATTCAGACTTCTTACATTATCTAATATTATGCATACAGGCATTTTTTTTGAATTTTTATATTCTTTTATAGATAACCGATTGAGGTCTTCATTTTTAATTTTTTTCATCCTATTAATAGAGATTTAGTTGTATTTGATTATTGACCTACTAAATTTTGACTTATTATTTTGAAGTTTTATAAAATAAAGTCCATTTTTTAATTTACCTGCATTATACCTTATTCTATGTATTCCAGAAGTTAAGTTTTTGTTTATAATCTCTTTAATTAATCTTCCATTGCTATCAATCAAGTATAATCTTACTGGCCCAGTATCAATTTTTATTTCTAAAGTAACCCAATCTTTAAATGGATTAGGGAAAGATTTTATATTATCAGCTTGTTTTATGATTTCTCCATTACTTGTAACGGTTCCCAATAAAATTGGAATGTATTGAAAATTTTCATAAAGAATTGATTTTATAGTTGATTCTTCCACACAGAACCAGTCCATTAATATAGAACCATAAGCCGATCTAAAATCATACTCCCATTCAATATTATCTACAACTGCTAAAGTTGGCATTTTTCCAATAGGTTCAGGATTTACGAAAGGGCTTATAAAAAACATTGGAGCTGCTTCTCCATGATCTGTTCCAGATGAACGATTTTGAAAAACTCTTCTTCCAAATTCAGAATACGTCATTGTTAATACCCTTTCTTCTAGGCCTTTTTCAATAATATCTGATTGAAAAGCAGCTATTGATTTGGAAAGTGAGTCCAATAAATAAGCATGTCGACCATTTTCTGGACTATTTTCAACCTGATTATCATGTGTATCAAAACCACCAATTCTTACAACATATATTCTAGTTTGGAGCCCACCATCAATCAATTTAGCTACTGTTTCAAGTTGATTGGCAAGGCCAGAAGCTGTATCCTCAGGATAGGATTTATTAGAATTTCTTCCTTTATTTGCAGCTTTTTCAATACTATCCAAATAATCATTAGTCAATTTAGAAGCTTTTCTAATGTAAGCAAGTTCATGTCCATAAGGAGTGTCTGGGGTTTCTCCATCTCCTTCCTTTACATCAATAAATGAATTTAGATTGTTGACTGCTATACCCATGTTCATTATGGGACCTTGACATGTATGAGAAGTTGTTCTTCCAATGGTTAAAGCTAAAGGATCTGGAAAATTTTCATTAGGGTAATTTTCAGGATAATTTGAGTGATCTTTGCTTAAATGTCTTCCTAACCAACCACTTGAAATATATTCTTCGGAAGAAGATCCTGTGTTCCATATATCAGTTGAACGAAAATGAGATTTATTAGGATTTGGATATCCTGCGTTTCTAATAATTCCTAACTTTTTTTCAGTATATAAATTTTTAAATTCTTCCATTCCTGGATGGAACCCATCATTATCACTTATTTTATGAATCGAATTTTCGGGTACCATGAGATCAGGTCTTCTTTCTGGTTCTGAGTCACCACCACTACCATCTCTCATTAAAATATCATATTGATCAATAGGTATTAGTGTATTGATACCGTCATTTCCTCCATCTAAAAAAACTAATACCAAAACTCTATCGGTAGGACAACCAGCATTAGTAAGTGCTCTCATATTTGAGGTTTCTGCAAGAACACTTACTGGCATTCCTCCAACATATAATGGAATAGAGGCAAGAGGAACTGATGATTTTAAAAAGTCTCTTCTTTTCATATTAACTTAGATGATATTCTGGCATTAAACACATTTCTTTAAATAAGGTTTTAAGTTTTTTGTTGATTGCAGTTTTTGCCTCATCAGTTGGATTGTTTATGTATGCATGGTATTCGTCATACCACATATTGGGATTATTACCAATCACAATATTTTTAAATTCTTCTTTTTGTTCATCAGAAATTTCTGAGTAAACAGGAAACAACCATTTGCAAAAAAGTTCAATCATAAAATCGATATCATCTGGCTTTTCTATTTCATCAAGAAGTTTAATTGGTTCCGCATAAATTCTTACATCTTCTGGAGCTCCTGGCTCACCACTAGTTGCATTTATGCCACTGTCTCTAAAATATATACTTATATCCCTTGTTCTCATGGGAAGTGTCACGGCATTTATCCATAATTCATTATAAAGAGGGTCTTGATAATATGCTGGCCATCCTGCAACATTTGGACTATCTAATAGATCTTGTCCTTGATTTGAAATATCATATCCTCTGTTTCTCCAGAATCTGTAAAGATCCCTAAAATCAAAACTCGATGTATCAGAAAAAGGAATTTGTCTTAAGACACTTAAATTAAAATCAGATGGTGATTTTATCATTGCACCTCTTGTATGTATCTCAAAAAAATGTTGACTTCTAAATAATTTTGATAATACAGGCTTTATTTCATAATTATTATCTCTTAGTACTTTGGCTAAAGGCTTTATGATTTTAGATGTCACATCTTCATCTATTACATAATAGACAAACCATCGATAAATTTTTTCACAGATATACTCAGAAGTTCTTTCATTTTCAAAAATCATATCCACTAGGTCTTTGTGTTCATCTTCATAATTATTTTGAATAGATTTATTATTAAATTTTTCAGAAAAAATTTTCGTTGTTTTATCGTGGTTTTCTTCTTCAAACCTCTGTCTTTCTGATCCAGAAAAAACATCTTCTACATACCAGCCAGTTAAGACTTTTGCTGCCTGAATAATATCTTCTTCTGTGTAATATGTGTAGCTATCTTCTCCATCTACAGGTCCTTTACCAATTGTAAAAAGCTCAAATAATTCTCTTGCATAGTTTTCGTTAGGCGCTTCTTTTACATTGTAAATACCACCAAGATAGACAAGCATAGCGGCGTCAACATTTATTTCTTTAACTAGATTTTTAAAATTTCCTATAAAGTGTTTTCTTAATCTGTAGTTCATCCAGTATGTATATCTAGAGTCTCCAACAACTATTGCTTCTGTAGCAAAATGATTTTGCCAAAATAATACCATCTTTTCTCTTATAGAAAAAGGGACATTATTTGGACTTTGATGGGGTTGGTTAAGAATTAAACTTATTCTCCATGCTTCATAGGATTTTTTTTGGATAAAATCATTGTTTTTATTTTCAAGAATATTTACCCACGTTTCACCAATTGGAGGAGCATTTTCATCATCATCTCTATCATTTAGTGGAGGGTCAGGAGTGAACTCTTCTTCATTTAATAATTTATCTATGCTTTCATTAAGACCTAGGGTTATCGCTTGATTTATTTCTGAAAGTTTGGGACCAAAACATGTTCTTCTTAAAAGATGTGCTGCACTTTCAAAATTCCAATTATCAGAGTATTCTTCTAATCCAGCAATATTTTTTGGAAATTCGGGTAATTTTTGATTTGCATACTTTAAAACCTTATCTCTTTTTATAGATGACTTTTTTTTATCGTTTACATTTAGCATATTTAAAACTCTATAAATTTATAATTTAAAATTACTTAAATTTTTTTAATGTTAGATCCCATCAAAGAACAAGTAACACCTTTAATGAGACAATATAATGACATCAAGTCAAAGCATCCAGATGCCTTATTATTGTTTAGAGTAGGAGATTTTTATGAGACTTTTGCATCAGACGCAATATTGGCAAGTAAAATTTTAGGTATTGTTTTAACTAAAAGATCCAATGGAGCAGCTTCAGGAGTTGAACTTGCAGGATTCCCTCATCATTCTTTAGAGAAATATCTTCCTCAATTGGTTAAGGCAGGATGCAGGGTTGCTGTTTGTGATCAACTAGAAGATCCCAAGAAAACAAAAAGCATTGTAAAGAGAGGAGTTACAGAATTAGTTACTCCAGGGGTTTCAGTTAATGATAACGTTCTTGATTCAAAAAAAAATAATTATCTAGCATCGATATCAAAAAATAAAGATCTTTTTGGGATTTCTTTTTTCGATATTTCTACTGGGGAATTTAGTTTAACAAATTGTGACTATAATCAACTAGAAAAATTAATTAATACTTATTATCCTGCAGAAATTATATGTTCAAAAAATGATAAAGAATTTTTTCTTGAAAAATTTAGTGATAATAATTTTTTCTTTATAGATGATTGGGTATATAAAATCGGTTATTCTTATGATAAATTACTTTCTTTTTTTAATGTAAAAAATTTAAAAGGTTTTGGAGTTGAAAAAGAAACAGAAGGATTGATTTCAGCCGGATCAACGTTGTATTATTTAGAACTAACAGAACATAATAATTTAAGACATATCACTTCGCTATCTAGAATAGAAAATGATAAGTTTATGTGGCTAGATAAATTTACTATCAGAAATTTAGAATTAATAGTACCTCTTCATTCAGATTCAATAACATTAAAAGATGTTATCGATAAAACATTTACACCAATGGGTTCTAGACTTATGAGTAAATGGATTCTTTTTCCTTTGCTAGATAAAAAAGAGATAAACTATAGGCAGTCTATAGTTACAAATTTTATTAAAAATGAAGACCTTCAAAAAAACGTTTCTGACTCTTTAAAATCAATTTCAGATATTGAAAGAATAACTTCTAAGTTGGCTTTATTTCGTGTTACTCCAAGGGAACTTATAAATTTAAAAAATTCTCTTTTATGTATAAATGAAATAAAAATGTTGATCAAGCATTCGTCTAATAAGATATTATTTAGTTGGTCTAAAAAATTAGATTGTTGTGATGGTGTTATTAAAAAAATAGACAAATCACTTAATGATGATGCTCCAGTTTTATTAGCTAATGGGAGAGTATTTAAAGAAGGGTATAATAATGAACTTGATGAATTAAGAAATATTTCTAAAACAGGAAAAAATATTTTACTTAAAATCCAAAATAATGAAGTTAAAAAAACGGGAATTTCTTCTTTGAAGATTGCCTATAATAAAATATTTGGATATTATTTGGAGGTGACTAATGCCCATAAAGATAAAGTTCCTGATGAATGGATTAGAAAACAGACTCTTGTTAATTCTGAAAGATATATAACAGAAGAGCTTAAAGAATATGAAGAAAAAATATTGAATGCTGAAGAAAAAATTTATTCTATAGAAAATAATCTTTATAATGATTTACTTAATACACTTTCAAAAAATATTTTAAAACTACAATCAACTTCTTTATCTACTGCTTTTGTGGATTGTTTAATTTCTTTTTCAAACTCTGCGGTAAAGTATAAATTTTGTTTACCCACTATTTCTAATGGTAATGCCATAGATATTAAAAAAGGAAGACATGTTATTATTGAAAGATCTTTGTCGCCCGATGAAGTGTATATACCTAATGATGTGTATTTAGATAATAAATCTCAACAAATTATTATTATTACTGGACCAAATATGGCTGGTAAATCAGCTCTTATAAGACAAACAGCTTTAATTGTTCTTCTTACTCAAATAGGATCTTATGTCCCTGCGGCATATGCAAAAATTGGTATAATAGATAAGATTTTTACTAGAGTTGGTGCTTCTGATAATATTTCTAAAGGAGAATCTACTTTTATGGTTGAAATGTTAGAAACTTCCAGCATTATGAATAATTTAAGTGATAAAAGTCTTATTCTTATGGATGAAATAGGTAGGGGAACTAGTACATATGATGGTATTTCAATTGCATGGTCAATAGTTGAGTTTTTACATAATCACAAAAAATATAAACCTAAAACTCTTTTTGCAACCCATTACCATGAATTAAATCAGTTGTCAACTAATTTGCCAAGAGTAAAAAATTATAATGTATCTGTAAAAGAAATTAATAATGAAATAATTTTTTTACGAAAACTTATTCCTGGTGGTACTGAGCACAGTTTTGGTATAAACGTAGCTCAACTTGCAGGTATGCCTAACCAAATATTACTGCGAGCATATCAGTTACTTGAGAGGTTAGAAAAAAAGAATTTGAAAGAACCTTTAAAGGGCAATGATTCGAAAAAAGTAGTAGAAAAACAGTTAACTTTTCTAACGCCTGATCCTAGATTTGAAAAATGTAGAAAACTTTTGACGGATGTAAATATTAATGAAATTAATCCCTTACAGGCCCTTGTTAAACTTAATGAAATGATAGAAATATTAAAATCGAATAAAAAATAAAGTTATAAATTTTTCTGTTTTTTAAAGGGGATTTTTGTTATAGGATTATAAATTTGCAGTCCTTTATGAGTTAAGCGAGATTAGCTCAGTGGTAGAGCACAACCTTGCCAAGGTTGGGGTCGTGGGTTCGAATCCCATATCTCGCTCAAAGTACAATTTGCCCGGATGGTGGAATTGGTAGACACGCAGGACTTAAAATCCTGTGGACCTTAAAGTCCGTGTGGGTTCAAGTCCCACTCCGGGTACTCTTATTAAAGATTATTTATATTTATAAAAATACAAGTTATGTTTTTAGAAAG
>JAPYTU010000035.1:9866-15396 GCA_029940715.1 Cytophagales bacterium | reverse complement strand
AATTGATTGTGCTAATGATTCTGAGTAATTAGTTAAAAAGATAAGGGTTATAATTACGAATATTTTTTTTAGATTGAGTATCATTTTTTTGATATTATTTTATTTTTTTGAATAATATAAATATATTCAATAAATAAATTACTATCAGCATAATTCAAAATAATGAGTGATAATACAATAGGTTTTATTTATGGAGATCAAGATATTAATAGAGATAAATTTGAAATATTTGATCGATTTGTTGATGATAGTAAAGAAAAAATAACAAAAGCGGCAGATAATTTGTTAAGTCTTTACAAATCTGATCATTTAGATGATGAAACAAGGACTGCTTTAAGAGAGTTAGAAAAAAAGCTGAGAATTGTATTTAAAGAAATTGATGATATAGATAAAGAGGTTGAAGAAATAGCGAAAAGAGAAAGAATGAAAAATTAGTTAAATTATTCGTGTTGAAAATAGACAAAACAATAATTATTATTTGTTAATTTTATTAAAACGTATAAATATGGAATCAAATACAATTAATTATAAAGAAGAAATCTTAAAAAGTGGGATTATTCTTGCTGCTGTTTCTATTATTATGACTATGCTAACTTATATGATTAATATTGAACTTATGGTAAAGTGGTGGTTTGGAATTTTAAGTTTAATTATAAATGTGGGTTTATTAATATATCTTGGCATTACATATAGAAATAGTATAGGTGGAATTTTGTCGTATGGCAACGCTTTAAAATATTCTTTTTTGGTAATGATTGTATCATTTGTAATTGGAATATGCTTTCAGATTTTGTTATATAATGTTATAGATCCAGACTTACCACAAGTAATGACAGATTTATCAATTGAAGAAAGTGTTAAGATGATGGAGAATTTTGGTGCTCCTCAAGAAACAATAGATGCATCAATTCCAGCTATTGAAGAAGGAATAAAAAATTCAACTACGGTATCTGGTATTTTAAAATCTAGTCCTTGGGGGTTATTATTTGTAGGATTGTTTTCTTTATTTACAGCAATTTTTATTAAAAGAAATGAACCCGTCTCTGATCGTATGAATTAAATTAAATTTTTAAGAGATACTAGTATCAATAAACCAAGTAAGACCTTTAATGATTTAATTATCTTTTTTTTCATTGTTTTTGTAATTTCAGTTGTTTATTATTTTGTTTAATTTATTATACGTTCAGTAGTTTTTCTTATTCGTGGTTTAGTTATCAATTTTAACAATTTTTTGCATCATTTTATCGATTTCTAAGGTTATTTAATAGTTAAATTTGCAAAAATTATTTTTATGTCAAAAAATTATAATAAAATTCAAAATGTATTTGAGGAGGTAGGAAAAATTGTTGTAGGTCAGAATTATATGGTGAGAAGATTAATGATGGGTCTTTTTACTCAGGGTCATATCCTTCTTGAGGGTGTTCCTGGTCTTGCAAAAACACTCACTATAAATACCCTTGCTAATGTGTTGAAGCTTGATTTTAAAAGGATTCAATTTACTCCTGATTTGTTGCCTTCTGATGTTATAGGAACTATGATTTATAATCAAAAGAAAACAGCTTTTGAAATAAAAAAAGGACCAATATTTTCAAATATTATTTTAGCAGATGAAATTAATAGATCTCCAGCAAAAGTTCAATCTGCGCTCTTAGAATCAATGCAGGAAAAACAAGTTACAATAGGTGATAATACATATAAATTAGATGAACCATTTTTGGTTTTGGCAACTCAAAATCCTATTGATCAAGAAGGAACATACCCTCTACCAGAAGCACAAAAAGATAGATTTATGATGAAGTTAAATGTTAGCTATCCTTCAAAGCAAGAAGAATTAAAAATAATGAGAAGGATGACGGATTTAAATTTTAATAATAAAATAAAAACCATTCTTACAAAAAAAGATATAACGTCAATAAAGAATGAAATTAATAATGTTTCTGTTTCAGAATCCATAGAAAAGTATTTAATAGAAATAGTATTTGCTACTAGAAATCCTAAATCTATTGGGCTTGAGGATGCTGCTAATTATATTTCTTTTGGAGCTTCTCCTAGAGCAAGTATTAATCTTGTTCTTGCATCTAAGGCTAATGCATTTTTTCAAAATAGAGATTATGTAACTCCTGAAGATGTAAAAGAAATTGCATACGATGTATTAAATCATAGAATAATATTGAATTATGAAGCTGAAGCTGAAGGTATTAATACGAGAGAAATTGTTACGAGTATCTTAAATAAGATTGAAATAAATAATTAATTTAATTTTATATATCATTATACGCAGCTTTAGCTTCATCTAATTCTTCATATAGTTTTTCTAATGATATTTTTAAATCTACTTTTTTAGATTCATTTTTTTGAAATAGTTTATAAAAAAACATTGAATTTATTTCTAAATATTTAGGATTTTTGCGAATTAATTTATTTTGTTTTTTGTCAATTTTTTTGATGTCAGATTCAATTTCTTTTATATAATCATTGATGTATCTTTTTTTTAGAATTCTTTTTATTGATAACAGTAAATTTCTTATAATTAATTTATTTTCTTCCTTCTCATTCATATCAGTCACATAAATAAAGGATCGTTTATTTTTTTTGACAATTAAACTGCTCAGTTTTAATTGTTCATTTTTATTTTTTATTGTATTCATTAATATTTTTTTTTCTTTTGTTAATGAACCTAATTCTGAGTAAAATTTTTCTACTTCATAGTTTATAATTTTTAATGGTATTAGACATGAAAAAGATTGTGAATTATATTTTGCATCATTAAATTCTTGTTTAGATATTCCTATTTCTGAAAAAAGTATATTTGGTATTTTAATTTTTTCACTAAATGAAATTAAAGGTAGAATAATTAAAAAAATTGTATTTCTAAAAAAAGAATTTAATTGCATCATTAAATTTACAGCTACGTATTATAAATATTTGCAATAATATGAAATCTATTTTAATTACTGGTGGTACTGGATTGATTGGAAAAAAATTTATATCTCAATTAGATTTTGATTTATATAACATCATTGTTCTTACTAGGAGAAAATCCCATATAAAAGAAGGAATTCGTTTTATGAATTGGGATCCTGATAATAATAAATTGGATTTAAGTCAAATAAATGATTTAGATACAATTATCAATTTAGTAGGAGAGTCTATTGATAAAAACAGATGGACAAAAAAACAAAAATTAAATATTTATAATAGTAGAATTAAAACCACCCAATTATTATTTAGTAAAATTAAAGAATTAGAAATTCTACCTAAGCATATTATCTCAGCTTCAGCCATAGCAATTTATAAATCAAATACAAAAGAACCCCAAAAGGAAGAGAGTGTATTTGAAGATGATTATTTAGCTCGGGTTGTTAAGGATTGGGAAGAAGAAAACATTAAATTTAAATCTTTAGGAATAAGAACAGTAATTTTAAGAATAGGAATTGTATTGTCTCCGCATGGAGGTATTTTAAAAAAATTATTTCCGATCTTTAAATTAAGATTAGGAGTTCCTTTAGGAAGTGGGAATCAGATAATGAGTTGGATTCATATAGATGATTTGGTTAGAATGATTTTATTTTGTCAAAAATATCATAATATTAGAGGATTTATAAATGCAGTTTCTCCCATTCCAGTTAGTAATAGTTATTTTACCAATTGTTTGTCTAAAAAATTAGGTGTAATTAGATATCCTTCATTTGTTAAAGCGCCAGCTATAATTATTAAAATTTTATTTGGTGAAGTAGCTAATTTAATTTTTAATGGCAAAAATGTATCTTCTAAAAAAATTGAAAATTTAAAATTTCAATTTTTGTATAAAAATTTAGATGATGCATTAATAGACTTTTATTGTAAAAAGTAATTTTTTAATGAAAAATCATATAGAAATATTAGGTGCTAGAGAAAATAATCTTAAGAATATAGATTTAAAGTTTAAAAAAAATAATCTTATAGTTATTACCGGAGTATCTGGTAGTGGAAAGAGTTCATTAGCATTTAATACTATTTATGCCGAGGGTCAAAGAAGGTATATGGAAAGCTTTTCTGCTTATGCAAGATCTTTTATTGGAGAAATTCAAAGGCCAGACCTTGACAAAATTAATGGTCTTTCACCTGTTATTTCGATAGAGCAAAAAACGACTTCAAAAAATCCAAGATCAACCGTTGGAACTTTAACTGAGATATATGATTTTTTAAGACTTTTATATGCTAGAGCTTCTATAGCTTATTCTTATTTGTCTGGTAAACGAATGATAAAACAAAATAAAGAACAAATAATTGATAGTGTAAAAAAAGATTTTTTAAATAAAACAATTTCAATTTTAGCTCCTGTTGTTAAAAGTAGAAAGGGACATTATAAGGAATTATTTCAAAAAATTAGAAAAAAGGGTTTTGCTAATGTTAGAATAGATGGAAAGATTGTTGAAATAACAAAAAATCTACAATTGGATAGATATTCAATTCATGATATTGAAATTGTAATAGATAAGTTGGTAATAGAAGAAAATAATAATCGGAGACTTTTAAATTCTATATCTATAGCACTAAAAAGTGGAGATGGTACGATGTATATTTTAGATAATAATAACTCTAATTTTTATTCAAAAAATTTAGTAGATCCAAGTACAGGATTATCTTTTGATGATCCTTCACCAAATAGTTTTTCATTTAATTCACCATATGGCTGGTGTGAATCCTGTAAGGGACTAGGAATTGTCGATGAAGTTTTAAAAGATCTTATTATTGAAGATTATGATAAAAGTATAAGTAGAGGAGGTATTATTCCGCTAGGTCAATATAAGGATGTATGGATTTTTAAAAAAATACAATCTATTTTAAAACAACATAAGCTAGATATCTCTAGTCCTATAAAAGAAATACCAGAAAAAGTTTTAGATATTATTTTATATGGAGATGATCATGATGTGGCTGTTAATTCAAAAAAATATCCTGGAACATTATGGTATGTAAAGTACCATGGTGTAATTGATTTTATGAAAAAAAGTAAAGATGTAAAATCTAAAAAAATTAAAGAATTTATGGATGATTTTTTTTTAAAAAAGAAATGTTCTGTATGCAATGGAGATAGATTAAAAAAAGAGTCTTTACATTTTAAAATTAATAACAAAAATATTTCTGAATTAAATCAGATGGACATTAAAACTTTTTCAGGTTGGTTAAATAATACTGAGAAAAAATTAAATGGAAAACAAAAAATTATTGCTAAACCTATATTTAAAGAAATATCTCAGAGAATAAATTTATTATTAAATTTAGGCCTAACATATTTAAGTCTTAATAGACCTCTTAAATCTCTTTCGGGTGGTGAAGCTCAAAGAATTAGACTTGCAACTCAAATAGGAACCCAGTTAGTAGGTGTGTTATATATTTTAGACGAACCTAGTATAGGTTTACATCAAAGAGATAATAATAAACTCATTAAGTCATTGAAAGAGTTAAGAGATTTAGGAAATACTATTATAGTTGTGGAACATGATAGAGATATGATGCTACAAGCAGATAATATAATTGATATAGG
>JAPYTU010000035.1:0-9766 GCA_029940715.1 Cytophagales bacterium | reverse complement strand
AAATCAACATTAATTCATGAAACAATTTCTCCAATATTAAAATCTCATATAAATAAATCAAGAAAAATTCCACTTAAATATTTTTCGTGTGAAGGAATTGAATATTTGAATAAAATAATTGAAGTAGATCAGTCTCCAATTGGAAGAACACCTAGATCAAATCCTGCAACTTATACGGGAGTTTTTACTGATATAAGAAATTTATTTGCCTCATTACCAGAATCTAAAATTAGAGGATTAAAACAAGGTGCTTTTTCATTTAATGTAAAAGGAGGAAGATGCGAAAGTTGTAGAGGAGCAGGATTAAGATTAGTGGAAATGGACTTTTTACCAAGTGTATTTGTTAATTGTGAAGTATGTGAAGGGAAAAGGTATAATCGAGATACTTTAGAGGTTAGATTTAAGGGAAAATCTATTTCAGATGTATTAAATATGACCGTTTCTTTAGCTGTAGATTTTTTTAATAAACAACCAAAAATTTCAAATAAATTAATAGCATTAAATGATGTTGGTTTGGGGTATATCTCATTAGGCCAATATGCCACAACTCTTTCAGGAGGAGAAGCTCAAAGAGTGAAATTAGCTTCGGAATTGAATAAAAAAGATACAGGAAACACACTTTTTTTACTTGATGAACCAACTACGGGACTTCATTTTCAAGACATAAAAAATTTAATGTTGGTATTAAACAGATTAGTTGAAAGAGGAAATACTGTTCTTATTATTGAACATAATATTGATGTTATTAAATCTTCAGATTATGTTATAGACTTAGGACTTGAGGGGGGAGATGAAGGTGGAAAAATTATATGTGTGGGAACTCCAGAAGAATTAGCAAAATCTAAGCTAAGTTATACTGGTCACTTTTTGAATTTAGAATTTTCTAAAGCATAATTTTTTCTGTTATATAGTCGGAAATAATTTTACCTTTTTTGTTTAATATGATTGTGTTGTTTTTAATTTCAATGTGTTTTTCTTTTTTAAATAAATTCAATTCATTTTTTTTTATGCTATACAAGTCTATTTGAAATTTTTCTTTAATTTCTTTTAAATTCAAACCCCATATAGTTCTTAATCTTGTCATAATATGTTCATTAATAATATTATTTTTTGAGAGTTTTTCTTTTTTTTCAGGAAGTTTTTTCTTGTTAATTTCATTAATATATTTTTGATTATTAGAGACATTCCAATACCGGTATTTTAAGTCATACGAATGAGCACTTGGTCCAAATCCAATATATTTTTTAGATTTCCAATAATTAGAATTATGAATAGATATAAAATTGTTTTTAGAAAAATTAGATATCTCATAATTTATGTATTTTAATTCAATCATTGATTTATGTATAATTTGATATTGTTTTAGAACTGATGAAATATTTGGAAATTTTAATTTTCCTAATTTCTTTAAATTATAAAAAACGGTATTTTTTTCGATAGTCATATTATAAATAGAAACATGTGGAGGATTTATATCTTTAATAATTTTTAAATCTTTTTTTAGTGTTTTTATTGTAGATTTTGGTGCGCCATAAATTAAGTCTATAGAGTAATTATTAAATTGTGTTTTAATTTTTTTTAATGCTTTTTTTGCTAAAAGTGAATTATGACTTCTGTTCATACTTTTTAATATTGCATTATCAAATGTTTGAATTCCTATACTTAATCTATTTATTCCGAGCTTTTTCCAAATTTTTAATTTTTGATTGTTAATGTCATCGGGATTTGCTTCAAAAGTAATTTCACAATTATTTTTTATTTTAAAATGTGCTTTTAAGGTTTTAATTATTTGTTTGATATATTCTGATTTAATTAATGAAGGTGTTCCTCCTCCAAAATAAATACTTTCTATTTTTTCTTTATTTAAAAATTTTTTTTTTAAATAAATTTCATCTTGAATAGATTTTATTAAGATTTTATAGTTTTTTGTAGTGCTGAAATGAAAATTACAATAATAACAAGCTTGTTTGCAGAATGGGATATGAATATATATTCCTGCCATTTGTTTATTTATTTATTACAAATTTTGAAGAAATCAGTATATGATTTCGATACAATTTTGATTTCTGTTTTGATAATAATATTTGTTTTTACTTATTATAAAACAAACTATCCTTTTTTCTTTAAAAAATACTTTCATCTTAAATATATTTTGTATTCTAGTTATGAGGAGGATTATTTATATAGATCTTCTTTGTTAAGTTCTGCTCATATAATTCCTATAATTATATATTCATTAATTATTTCATTTTTTTATGTTTATATTTTTGCAAAAGATGAAATTTCTACTTTTTTGATAGAATTTGAATTTAGTCTTTTTGTAGTATGGATTATTTCATTTTTTTTATATCTATTTTATATTCCCCTAAGAATTTCAATTATTAAATTATTTTTTTTATTTATTAATGAAGCAGAAAAATTCAAAATTATTTTTCTTATTAATTTTATTAGAATAACTATTTTTTTTTCATTGATAAATATATTTTTTTCTTATCTTTTTTATATGTTGTTTTCATTTGATATAGCCTATTCATTATTTATATTTTTAGGATTATTTATAATTTTATTCAGACCAGTATTGTTGTTTTATAATATTAAAAAGTTTTATACTTCCGGAAGTACCAAGTTTATTTTTTTTATCTTATTTTCTGATTTATTACCATTATTATTTTTTCTTTTTGTTTCTTATTATTTTGATTTGAGTAAAGAAATAATTTCTATTATAGGAGCTTAATATTATCTCATTAAATAATTAATTAATTAAATTTGCGAATATTTAAACCCCTACATATGAATGAAATAAAATACGACATGAAAAGATTAAATGAGGTAAAAACAATTTTAGTAACTCAACCTAAACCTAAAGTAGATAATACTCCATTTCATAGATTAGCAGAAAAATATAATTTAAAAGTAGATTTCGTTCCTTTTATTCAAATAGAACCAGTTACAATAAAAGAATTTAGAAAACAAAAAATTAATATTTTAAATCATACAGCAATTATTTTTACTAGTAGAAATGCTGTTGATCATTTTTTTAGAATTGCTGAAGGGATGAATCTTAACATACCTACAGATATGAAATACTTTTGTATTTCAGAACAAACCGCAAACTATTTGCAAAAATATATCGTTATTAGAAAAAGAAAGATTTTTATTGGAACCAGAACTATTGCAGAATTAATTTCCTCTATGAAAGACATAATGAAGAAATTTCCTGATGAAAAATATTTATTTCCTTGTTCTAATATTACTAAAGATACGATATCTCAATTTCTTAAAGATAAAAATTGTGTTTATTCAGAAGCTATTATATATAATACAGTACCAAGGAATTTAAAAAGACTTAAAAAAGTTTTTTATGATATTTTGGTTTTTTATACTCCCTCTGGAATAAATTCTTTGATTCAAAATTTTCCTGATTTTGAACAAAATAAGACTCGAATTGCTGGTTTTGGTGGCAATACTGCTAAAGCAATTAAAAAAAATAAATTAAAATTAGATATTAAGGCTCCAATGAAGGATGTTCCTTCGATGTCAAGAGCTATTGAATTATATATTAAACAATCCAATAAATAATTTTGAAAAAGAATTTGTTATTAAAAAAAATATTTATTACAACACTTTTTTTTAGTGTTTTTAATCCTATTTATGCTCAACAGGATCCATATTTCAGCACTTACTTAATTAATCCCTCAATTGTTAATACAAGTTTATCTTCTGTAAATACAAATAATAATGTTGTTCTTATATACAGAAATCAATGGCTTAATTATTCATCTACTTGGGAAATGGGAACTAATGGAAATTCTCCAAATACACAAATATTATCACTTAATATGAAAAGTAGAGATAAAGTGTATTCTTTTGGGTTGAATCTTATTTCTGATGATTTGGGACCAAAATCATCATTTAATTTTTCGCCTTATTTTGGTCTTAAGAAAAAAATAGGAAATTCATTTATAAGTTTTAGTTTATCTCCATCTTTTAAGAGTACTACCCTTGATTTTGGTTCATTAATATTTGTTGATTCTTCAGATCCTTTTAATGTGGGTGGCAAAGAAACACAATCAAAACCAGATGTAGCATTTGGGATTTCATATTTTAGTGATAAATTATTATTAAGTGTAGGACTAAAAAACATATCTCAGCCATCATTTAATTTTGGGTTAAAAGATTTAGTTAATAAAGAATTTACAAATCTTACATTTCTTGGAAAATATACTATTTCTGTAGATAGAGATTTATTTGTTGAGCCCTATTTGTTATTAAGAACGGATTTAATTTCTTATACATTTGATGTGAGCGCTCTTGCAACTTATAAAGAAAAATTTAATTTTGGAACTTCATATCGTTATGAAGAAGCTGTTGTGATGTTCTTGGGATATAAGTTTTTAAAGAAAAATAAGTTATTTGTTGGTTATGCCTTTGATTATGTAACAAATAATGTTAGTGCAAAGTCAGCAACATCACATGAGATTGTATTTAGATATGACTTACCTACACCACAGCTTAAGAAACCAATTCGAACCCCTAGATTTATATATTAGTCCTTTTTTTTATAAAAACAGATTTTTTATAATTAAATCTAACTTTTATTATATTTGTCCAGCACCAAACTAAATATTTATCATTCGAACAATAATTTCGATATTTTAAAGTTAAATCATAACTTTGCAGTCATTATATGATAAACAATAAAAATAGCATCTATTCTTTTTTATATTTTCTTCTTGTAATAGCAATTGGAGGATGTAGTTTATTTGGAGGAGGAGCAAGTAAAAAAAATCCTCGTGGACAATTAGTTGGAACAAAGGATAGAGAAGGGTTTGAGATGTCAGCTCAGTATGGTATGGTATATGTTCCAACGGGTAGGTTTTACATGGGACAGGCAGATGAAAATATTCAAGCTGATCAAAGTAATTCTAATCGGCAAGTTACTATTAGCGCATTTTATATGGATGATACCGAAATTACTAATGATGAGTATAGACAATTTATTTATTACTTGGAGGATAATCCAGATTATGATCTTTCTGACGGTATGACTATAGATAAAGATGTTCCTGGAAGTGTTGGAAATGTATATCCTGATACAACAGTATGGAATAGTGATTTTACTCACCATTATGGAGACCCTTTAATGGATTATTATTGGTCTCATCCAGCATTTGATGCGTATCCAGTTGTTGGTGTCTCATGGTCTGCTGCAAGAGAATTTACAAAGTGGAGAACAAAGTTTTTAAATGCTGAAAGAGCAGAAAATGATCTTCTTGATTTTCCTTCATTTAGATTGCCAACTGAAGCAGAATGGGAATATGCTGCAAGGGGAGGTAGAGATAATGTAAAATATCCATGGGGAAATCCATACACAAGAAATTCAAGAGGTTGTGTTCTTGCTAATTTTAAACCTGGAAGAGGAAACTATGTTGATGATGGATATGCTTACACTTCACCATCAGGAACATTTTTCCCCAATGATTTTGGTTTGTATGATATGTCTGGAAATGTTGCTGAGTGGTGTAGGGATTCTTACATTGATACCTATAATCCTACTGTATGGGATTTAAATCCAATATATATTGGTGAAGATACTAATGGAGATGGGAATCCAGATGTAATTCCTGATAAAAAAGTTATTCGTGGTGGTTCATGGAAAGATATTGCTTTTTTTATTGAAGTTTCTACAAGAACTTTTGAATATAAAGATTCCACTAGAGCTTTTATTGGATTTAGAACCGCTTTGCCTCACTTAGGAAGAAATTTGGATGGTTTTTAGTAAAAAAATATTAGATTTAAGTATATAATTAATTAATTAAATAAGATGATAACAAAAGAAAAATCAAATAATCCAGTTTTAGCATGGATTCAGAATGAAGATAACATGAACTTCGTTTATGGATTTGGTGCAGCTATTGTAATATTAGGTGCTTTATTTAAACTTCAACATTGGCCTTTTGCAAATCACATGTTGATAATAGGTTTATCTGCCGAAGCATTAATATTTACTATTAGTGCATTTGACCCACCAACTAAACATGAGTATGACTGGAGTAAAGTTTATCCTCAATTAGCTCCAGGTGGTAAATCTGGATCTCCAACTGCAAATATGGATGCTCTAATGAAAGAAGCAAAAATCGAACCAGAGATTTTAAGAAGTGTTGGTGATGGTTTAAAGAAACTTGCAGCACAGACTAAAAATGTAAATGATCTTGCTGAAGCATCTGTAGCTACCAAAGATTATGCTGAAAGTATTAAAGGTGCTAGTGAATCTTTAAAATCTGTAAATACTTCATATGGAACAATTTCATCTGCAGCTAAGGATATGGCTAGTTCATCCAATAATTTAAAAGAAGCTGTTAAATTAACTGATCAATACAAAAATAATTTACAGTCTGCATCAGAATCTTTGAAAGCTATTGTTTCTTCATCGAGTGCAATAATAGATTCTGCTAAGGGAATGGCATCAACTCCTGCTCAGGCAGATAAGCTTAGTGCTGAGTTAGAAGCACTTACAACTAATTTGAATAAGCTTAATAAGGTTTATGGTGGCATGTATGATGCTATGCATAAATAAAATTTTAGTTATAAAATAAATTAAAACCAAATAATTATGGCGGGTGGTCAAATGAGTCCAAGACAGAAGATGATCAATTTGATGTATCTGGTATTAATTGCCATGTTGGCTCTTAATGTTGATACTGCTGTTCTTGAGAAGTTTGTGTTAATAAACCAAAGTTTCGAGAATACTAATGCTGAAAAAGTAACGGATAATATAGATAAGGTAGAGGCTATTCGAGCTGCTGTAGAAGATTCTGGAAATCGATCTGAAGATTTAAAAGTTTTAGAAAAAGCAGAACAAGTTAGAGCCGATGCTCGTGTAATTTTAACGTATATGAATCAAATTAAAGATTCTATAGCTAATATGACAGGTGGTAAAGATAAGAATGGAAAATATAAGGGCTATACAGATACAGATGCAATTTCTAGGTTTATGGTAAAATTAGGCAATGGAGATACTTTAAAAATAAGATTAAATAATTATTCATCTTTTATTGCTGATGAAATTTTTGAGGATACTTCTAGTGTCCATAACCTTGCTAGAGATGCTTCTGAAATTGATATTTATAGAGATGATGAAAGTTTTGGACATTTACCATTTAAAGAGTTGAATTTTGGATATAATACTCCAATGGTTGGTGGTTTGGCAAGTATTAGTCAACTTCAGAGCGATTTAATAAACCTTGAAGTGAAAGCATTAGAAAAATTAGCAGCTGCAGTTGGAGCTGCAGATTTAAAGTTTGATGTTGTTACGTTGACAGCATTGCCTGACCAAAAAGTTGTTGCAGCTGGTGCTAAGTACAGAACACAACTATTCTTATCGGCTGCCTCTTCTTCTATAACTCCGGAAATGAGTGCTGCTCCTCTAGTTTCTAAAGATGGAGGAAAAACATGGGAAATAGCCCTTGGCGATGACGACATACCGAAAATAGACACATTAGATGTTACTAATGGAAGGGGTAATTATGAGTTTACAGCTAAAGCAAGTGGATATGATAGAGAGGGATTGTCTCAACAACGTTATATTGGCTCTATTAGTGTCACTTTACCTGGTGGTATGGATACCACATTTCAAGATACTATTACATATTATGTTGCAAGACCGGTAATTCAGGTTCAGTCTGGTGCAGTACAAGCTTTATATAGAAATTGTGGAAATCCACTACAGATAAACGTTCCTGCTCTTGGCGCGGAATATAATCCAACTTTTACCGCTACTGGAGCTTCTTTGATAGGAGGCCGTGGAGGAAAAGTTACTGTTGTTCCAACAGGTAATTCTGTGAGTTTGAGGGTTAGTAATAGTGGTCTTCCATTAGGAACTGAAAAGTTTAATGTTAGAGATATACCTTCACCAAAAATAGTTGTTACAAAAGGCCCTGGGTGTGCAAACCCTAAAAATGCATGTGGTAGTAATAGGTTAGTTAGTTTAAAGGATGGTCTCCCTGCAGCTGAATCTAAAATTAATATAGATGTTATACCTGATAAGGATTTTTTTTCTGCTTTACCAGATGAGGGTCAATATAGAGTTGTAAAGTTAGAGGTTTTATTATATAGGAATGGGCAGCCACTTGGCGCTGTTAGAAGAGTAAATAGTAGGACTGTTAATTTATCTAGTTTGTATCCAGATAGAAAAAGAAACGATCAGTTAAGGGTACAAGTTATAGAGGTTAAAAGGGCAAACTTTCAAGATAATGTTGAGGATGTTACTAATTATGCTCCTAACTTTTTTTCAATAACACTGCAATAAATAGTATATGAAAAAGATGTTTTCTTTCTTCTTATTAGTCGTTTTAACAAATTTTTTTGTTAACCAAACCTCATATTCTCAAGAAGCAGAAATGGATGAAGGATATAACCCTTTGTCATTAAGACAGGTTCACAAGGATTATGTGATGTGGAACAGAACAATTTGGCAAAGAATAGAAATGAAAGAAAAAATAAATAGACCTTTTTTTTCAGTTAATAAAGAGTTATCTAAAATAATAATTGATGCTGTAGAAGCAAATGATCTTATAGCTTATTGGCCTGACCAAGGAGAATATTATGATTCAGCAACCAACATAATGATTCCAACTGATTTTCTTGTTAATTTAGAACAAGAATCAATAGATGAAGAGAAGTGTGAATCTGATGCTGCTGGGTGTAATGATTCTGGGTGCCCAGGAGATGTTTTTTTTGAACCTTGTGCTGAGGAAGAAGTTGACTATATTCCAGATAATGCATTTAGTGCATTCAGAATAAGAGAGAATGTTTATTTTGATAGGATACACTCAAGACTTTATTTTGATATACAAACTATAACTATGTTGTTACCTGCCAATTCTATGTATAATACTGGGCTACTTACTCAAGGAGCAGATAAACAGATTGCAACATTTAGATTTATTGATTTATATAATCTTTTTAAGGATAAGAATCTGCCTTATTATAAATATTCTATATGGTTTAATGAACATAACACTGCTCAACATAAAAATATGGGAGATGCCTTCTTACTAAGGTTATTTAGTGGGAATATTGTCAAATTTTCAAATTTTGAAAATAAAAATCTAACATCGTTTTATTCAAATGATGGTATGGCATCAGGGTTGCATAAAAGCCGTGAATATCTTTTGATGCTTATGGAATGGGAGTCTAATCTCTGGGAATATTAATTTTTTTCTTTTAAATATTTTATAATACTTTTTGCTTTTTTATTTCCAATTTCTTTTGTAAGATATTCAAATTTAATTTTTTTAATTTTTTCTATGGAGGTGTACTTTTTTAAAAGTTTAAATTTAGTTTTTTCTCCTATTCCAAAAATATTGTCTAACTCAGATTTTATAAAATTTTTGCTTCTTAAATTTTTGTGATAAGAGATTGCAAATCTATGTGCCTCATTTCTAATTTTTTGAATGAATTTAAGATGTTCAGATTTTTTATTTAGTAAAATTGGTATAGAATCATTTGGAAAATATATTTCTTCTAACTTCTTTGCTATACCTATAATATTTATTTTGTTGTATAGGTTTAGTTTTTTTAATGCAGTAATAGCTGAGTTTAATTGTCCTTTACCACCATCTATAATAATTAAATTTGGTAATGAGGTTTTTTCTTTTAATATCCTTTTATATCTTCTATATACAATTTGTTTTATTGATTCATAGTCGTTTGGTTTATTTATATTTTTAAGTTTATATTTTCTATATTCTTTTTTATTTGGTTT
>JAPYTU010000128.1 GCA_029940715.1 Cytophagales bacterium | reverse complement strand
ATAAAAGGAAATGTTAGTTATGGAACTTTGACTACGATTATTGAATCTTCAATTAGATATGGATTAATTTATGTTGGTAGTGATGATGGCTTAATTCATGTTAGTAAGGATGGCGGTTTTTCATGGAAAAATATTTCAGGTTCTCTTCCAGAAAAAATGTGGGTGAGCGGCATATATCCTTCTAATTTTCATCAAAATAGAGTTTATGTATCTTTAAATGGTTATAGATGGGATAATTTTGATGCGATGATATATGTTTCTGATGATTATGGAACAAACTGGAGTAAGATAGGCCATAATCTACCAAACGAACCTGTAAACGTCATTATAGAAGATCTTGAAAATGAAAAATTGGTTTATGTGGGCACTGATCATGGAGTCTATGCTTCATTAGATTATGGCAATAAATTCTTTGCTTTTAGTTCAGGCCTTTCTAATTCACCAGTACATGATTTAGTGGTTCATCCAAGAGAAAGAGATCTTGTGGTGGGGACTCATGGAAGATCAATTTATATTGCTGGTGTTAAATATCTGCAAATGCTTAATGAAAAAATTTTAACAAAAAATTTGTATTTTTTCGAGGTAGATAAAGTAAAATTTAATCAACGATGGGGAAGCAGGGGATGGGGATCAAATTATTTAACTTCTAATTTAGAATTGGTGTTTTATGTTAAATATGAAGGAGAAACAAAAATTATAATTTATAAAGATGATGAAATGAAGAAATCGATAGATATTGATGCTAATATGGGCTTGAATTTTATCAATTATGATCTTTCAGTTGATACTAAGAAAAAAAGTACAACTGATAATGGAATTACATACCTTAAAAAAGGTGAGTATCGCATAGCAATTATCCAAGGAGAGAATTCTTCAGAAGAAAAACTTATTATTAACTAAATAAAAAAAATGAAAATATTTAAAAATTTATTAATTCTTATTGGAATGTTTTCAATTTCAATTATCCCATTTAATCTTGTTGCTCAACCAGATTTGAGTAAACTAAAAGGGGAAATATGGAAAATAACTGAAATTTGGGAGCCTGAACCAATAGTTATTGTTCCAGGTAATACTAATAGAGAAGCTCCTTCAGATGCGATTGTACTATTTGATGGCTCCAATTTGGATAGTTGGGTTCATAAAACTGGAGAGGATGCTGAATGGTCTGTACAGGATGGGTATTTTACTGTTAAACCTGGTTCAGGAGATATTTTAACTAAACAATCTTTTGGTAGTTGTCAGCTACATGTTGAATGGATGAGTCCTTTCATAATTGAAAGTGAGGGTCAAGGTAGGGGAAATAGTGGAGTATATTTTATGGAAAATACAAAACTCGGGGATACGGGTTATGAAGTCCAAGTCCTTGATTCCTACAATAATAGAACATATTCAAATGGACAGGCAGCGAGTGTGTATAAACAACATATTCCTCTTGTAAATGCTTCAAAAAAACCTGGTGAGTGGCAGAATTATGATATTATATTTAATGCACCCGTATTTAGTGATGATGGTCAATTAATTAAACATGCATATTTAACAGTATTTCATAATGGAGTATTAGTTCAAAATAATGTTCAGATTCAAGGATATGTAAAATTTATTGGATATCCAGAATATAAGGCTCATCCATCTAGACTACCTATTAAACTTCAGGATCATAGTAATCTTGTAAGCTATAGAAATATTTGGATTAGGGAATTATAATTAAATAAAATGAATTAGAATTGCAACTAAATAAAATGCAGTATTTATGAAAAAAATAATTTTCTATTTATTTATAACATTAATAGTATTTTCATGTTCAAAGGATGAGGATAAAATATTACCTTATCCAGATGAGGATACATTACATGAGTTTGAATCACATTCGAATAATAGAGTCTCCTCATTACTCATGACGTCAAGTGAATATAATAGTTGGTTAAATAATAATGACTTTTATAACACAGAAAAAAGACATGGCCTTTTTCAAGATATATATAAAAAATTTCCAGATAAATACGATTTTATTTTTTTAGTGTTGAATGAACTTGAGAAACCATCATCTCCTTCATATTATGGTAGTTTGATTGGAGTTTCTAATGACGTTGAGGGAATAGGAAAAAACATGTATGATAATTCTGTTGATTATGGTTCTTCAGGTAAACTAAAAGCTGTGATGGAATTAACTGCTTTAGAATATTTAAAATATGGACCCGCACTTCATGAATTAGCACATAATTGGGCAAATTCTGCACTTACAACTCATTCTATAAATGCTTCTGGATCAAATATATCTTCATTTGAATATGGAAGTCACTGGGGATTTACAGGAGGAAGTACAAAGGGACAACTAGGTGGTTTTAAACAAAGTTCTTTAATAGAACATGGAAATAATTTATATACTGTCGAACCTTTTGGCTTTAATGCGAACGGTGGTAATGGAATTCCATATAATGAATTAGAATTATACCTCATGGGTATGATACCTATTTCCTCTGTTTCAAACTTTGATATGTTTACGGATATAACATCTTTTGCAGCTAGTCAGACAGCTTATGATTTTACTGCTTCAACTAGGACTACTTATACCCCTGAATCTTTAGAGGATCAGTTAGGTGCAAGAGTTCCTTCTAGTGGTAATTCACAAAAAGATTTTAAATTATTAATAGTTGTACTGACAGATAATCCATTGACTGAAGAAGAATGG
>JAPYTU010000034.1:13916-15499 GCA_029940715.1 Cytophagales bacterium | reverse complement strand
TTTATCTATTTGTTGTACCATTGGTCTTTTAGAATAGAAATATTTTTACTTTGACTTATTTCGTCTATTGTAAGTACGACTTTATAATCACCAGGTGGTACTTTGTAATATTTATAATTTTGATCGGTATTGCCTGGTAAAGGATGTACACGAGTTCGTAAAGAACGTCCATATTTATCTACTTCTTCATTGGGTAAAGGAAATATCTCTACAGCATCGTAATAATCGAAAAATTCTGGCTCTTCTTTGATAAGTTTTTGCTCTTTTTCCCATTCTATCTTTTCTTCAGAAGTTCTATGTTTACGCTTTATCATTCCCCACTGTATACTATTTATACCTATATTATTTGTTCCTAAAAGTTCATCTATTAATTCTTCTCCTTCATATATGGTTAGTTTTATTTTACTTGTAATTACCTCTTCTTTTAAATAATAATTAATTGTAATACCAGCTGGTTCATTTTCACCTACAAAATTTTGAGCGCTTACAGCAGGCTGACTAACCATTCTCCATTGTATTTTAGGCTCAATATTAAATAGATGAACATCTTTTTTTAAAATTTCATCTGTTAGCTCTTGTAGAGGAGAAATATCTGCTATGTAAATACTGCGGCCATGTGTGCCTACTATTAAATCATTTTCTCTAGGATGAATAACCAAATCATGTATAGGAATTGTTGGCATATTATTTTTAAGTTTTATCCAACTATTACCATTATTTAAACTTGTATAGACTGCTTTATCTGTACCTAAAAATAAGAGATTAGGATTCTTATAATCTTCTTTAATTACATTTATAGATTCATTTGGTAAGTTTGAAGCGAGAGAAACCCAGGTTTTACCGAAATTTTCTGTTTTAAAAATAAAAGGTCTAAAATCATCTCTTCGCAAACCTGAATAAGTTACATAAGCAGTTCCTGGTCTATGATTTGATGCAGTTATTCGGCTAACCCAATAACCAGGATTTCCTACAATGTTGCTATTTAATTTGGTCCAAATTTTTCCTCCATCTCGAGTTATATGAACGTTCCCATTATCTGAACCTGTCCATATGACGCCCTTTTCTATTGGAGATTCATCTAAAGTTGTAAGTGTACCATATATAAAAGGGCCAAAACCTTTTTTATCTATATTAAAACCAGCTAAGTCGGGGCTTATATTTTCCCAGCTTTCTCCCTGATTAACAGAGCGTAATACTAGCTGAGCTCCTACATATAATGTTTTAGAATTATGAGGTGAAATTAATAATGGAGTATTCCAATTAAAACGAAAATCATCGTTTCTATCGTCAACTATTGTTTTTCTAGATCCTGTTTTTTGATCAATACGAGTAATATGTCCAAATTGAGAACTTGAATACAGCCATCTACTATCATCTGGATCTACTAAGTTATAAAAACCATCACCACCATTTACATGTTCCCAATCTTCAAATCGTATAGGAAAACGTCCTTTTTTAGTACTTGGACCTTTCCAAGAACCAAAATCTTGCGTACCTCCATAAACATTATATGGGTAATCCATATCTATCCCTATTGCATAAAATTGTCCCATAGGTATTTCATCTGGATGATACCAATTTTT
>JAPYTU010000034.1:0-13816 GCA_029940715.1 Cytophagales bacterium | reverse complement strand
TCCCTATTGCATAAAATTGTCCCATAGGTATTTCATCTGGATGATACCAATTTTTGCCTTCATCATGAGTAATTGCCATACCATAATCATAACCCATCATCATATGCCTAGAATCATTAGGGTTTATCCAAAGCACATGATTATCTCCTCCATAGCGAATATATTGTCTCCAAGTTTTACCTCCATCGAATGATTCATGAATAATTGGACTTAAGACATAAATATGTAGATGATCGTTAGGGTCTATTATAATTTGTCCATAATAATTAGAACGATTACCAATACTTTCTCCATCAGCACTTACTTTATACCAAGATTTACCAGCGTCGTCACTTCGGTGTATTTCATGCAGAACTGGTCGATTGTTATTAGGGTTAGGGTTTGCATTATCTATATTTGCATAAAGTATATTGGGATTTTTATTATAGATATCAATTCCAATTTTACCTAATTTTCCACTGGGTAATCCATTAGTTAATTTTTTCCAAGATTTACCACTATCAGACGATTTATATATAGCGCTACCTTTTCCATTATTTTTAAACATCCAAGGAGTACGTAACCTATCATATGTTACAGCATATAATATATTCGAATTGTTATTGTCCATTTTTATTTCTGTAGCTCCAATATGTCGACCATTTATTTCTATGTCAAGTGACTTTTTCCATGTTTTTCCTCCATTTATCGTTTTATAAATACCTCTTTCTGGATTTTCGGAATAGTAATGTCCTTGAGCGGCTACATAGACAATATCTGGATCTTTAGGATGGATAAGTACTCTACCTATATGATGGGATTCATTCAAGCCCATATGTTTCCAAGTTTTACCTGCATCTAAAGATTTATATACTCCATTTCCATAATAGGTACTATTTCTAAGGTTAGCTTCACCTGTACCTATCCATAAAATATTATCATTGGAAGGAGCTAAGGAAATATCACCTATAGAAGCAATATTTTCATTTTCAAAGATTGTATAAAAAGTGTTGCCATTATTTTCAGTTTTCCATACACCACCAGGACCACCAGCCATATAAAATGTAAAAGGGTTTTGTTGTGAGACAGCAATAGACACAACACGACCTCCTTGGCGTGAAGGACCTATTTGCCTATAATGAATATTTTTTGTTAAGGTTTCTAAACTAGGTTGAGAAATTAATATAAGAGGAAACATCAAACACAGGTAAAAAACAAATTCTGATTTACCCAAATAATATTTAGACCATATTTTCATTATACTATGTGGGCCCACCAGGACTTGAACCTGGGACCTACCGGTTATGAGCCGGGCGCTCTAACCAACTGAGCTATGGGCCCTCTCAAAATTATTTTGAGAATAAAAAATTGATAATATGCATTATTCAATAATTCGCTCAAAAATAATTAGTTTTATCAATTATTCATAGATATAATAAAGTATTTAAATATGAAAAAGATATTACTTTCTGTTATTTTATTATTAGCCTGTAAAGATGATAATTTGGATGGTTTTTCTTTTGGAGATGATCTTTCTGATGATTTATGTCCAAATTGTTCATGGCATGATGAATTTGATGGAGATGCTTTAAGTTTAAGCAATTGGAATTATGAGTTAGGATATGGAAGTAATGGATGGGGAAATGATGAATGGCAAGAATATACAAATCAAAATATTGAAATGGGTGATGGGGATTTAATTATATTTGCTAAAAAAGAGTCTGATAATTTAGGTAAAAGAGATGGTAGTATAACATCATCAAGAATTACAACACAGGGTAAGTTTGAGTTTGGACCACGTACTAAAATTGAGGCTAGAATTAAACTTCCTTGGGGACAGGGTATTTGGCCTGCTTTTTGGTCATTAGGTGCAAATTTTTCTGAAGTTGGTTGGCCTGCTTGTGGTGAATTTGATATTTTAGAGATGGTTGGAGCAAATCCATTAACACACGATAATAATAAAACTGTACATTCTACAAATCATTGGAAACATACTGATGGAAACCATGCGATGTATGGTAATTTAAAAAAGATGGATAATTCCCTTTCCAGTGATTATAATATTTATGAATTAATTTGGACTGAAGAATTTATGGAAACAAAAATTAATGGCATTAGCTTTCATAAAATTGACATAAATGCTGGTAGTGTAAATGAACCTTTTCACAAACCTTTTTTCTTTATTTTAAATATTGCAGTTGGTGGTAATTGGCCAGGTTCCCCTAACAATGAGACTCAATTTCCTCAAAAAATGTATGTTGATTATATACGTGTTTTTCAATTAAAATAAATGAAAGATATTAAGGTTCTTTTATTTGATTTGGGTGGTGTAATAATAGATATTGATCCTTCTATAACTATAAATGCTTTAAAATCTATGTCTAAGAAATCTTCTGAAGATTTCAATGCATTAGATTATAAACATTATAAAGAAGAATCATCATTGTTAAATTTTTTTTTTGAATACGAGAAAGGAAATATAAACGATGATAAGTTTAGAAATGGCATTAGAAAATTTGCAAATTTAGATCTATCCAATGATAAGATAGATCATATCTGGAATTATGTAATTGTTAAGATTAATCAGGATTTATTAGATGTAGTTCTTTCTTTAAAGAATAGGTATAAAATTATGATTTTAAGTAATACCAATTTTATTCATAAAGTATATTATGATAAGTTGGTAGTTGATATATATGGTAAAACTTTGAAACAATTATTTGATAAGGTTTTTTATTCTTATGAGATTAGGTCTAGAAAACCAGAATTAGAAATTTATCAAAAAGTTATAGATGAATCTTCTTATTCTGGAAAAGAAATTTTGTTTTTTGATGATATGAAGGAAAATTTAGAGATACCAAAAGTAATTGGTATGAAAACTCATCATGTTGAAGATATAACTTTAACAAAACAATTTTTAAAAAAAATCTAATTTTTAATAATTTTTTTAATTATAATTTTTTCTTTATTTATTATATGTACTAGATATAAACCATCTTTTTGATTTGTTATATTAAATTCTTTAGAGTTTTTTAAGTTATTAATGATTTTACCATTTATATCTATTATTTGAATATGCTTAACAGTTTTGTTAATATAAAAAATACCATTACTAGGGTTTGGGTAAATATTAATATTTTCATTATTATCTTCATTTAAATTAGTTAAATATTTTTCTACATCTCCAAAAACTGGTCTTATCATTAAACTACCTTGAATAAGATTATTTTGTTCCCATTGATTATTTATGTAATAATAAATTTCATCAGAAGTATTGTTATTTTTATCTAATCCTACAGATAAGAGATTATTTTCAAATTGTTTATAACCTATAAATATTGTATCTGATACAATTATGGGAGTTTCTAACTTATAGATGTTAAAATCTTTTCCGTAATTTATTAGAGACATATTATCAGAAATTAAATTTATCTTTTCATTATTTAATTTTTTATATACAATTAATTTAATTCCACTAGTATATGTTTTGTTGGTTGATTGAGGAAATAAAATTTGAATATGTGTTAAGGTATCTTTTTTTAATAAATTGTATTTTAATACTAATTCAGAATTTTTTTGATTTAAACCTGCTGCATATTCTGCTCCATTATCATCATAAGAATAGTAGTTAGACATGTTAAAATAACTTATAGAAGTATCGTTTAATCTTAAATTTTGATTTGTATATATTGAATCACCTGATTCTATAAAAAATTTTAATTCTATCGAAATCGAGTCTTCATTAATATTAAACTTATCAATATTTAAATATTTATTATTAATAAGTCTTCTTTCAAATCCATTTAGGATTGGATTTAAAGGATTCTTATTTTCAATAGTATCATAAATGTTATTTGTTATTTCTTTTGCTATTAAACTATAATTAATCGGCTGTATTTGTGAATCAAAATTTAATATTTCTACTTTAATTGAATCTAAAGATTGATGAGATGAACTAAAATGTTTTATTGGTATTGAATTGTATTTTTTAAAAATATTTTTTGGTTTATAAGTTATAGCTCTATCTAAAATAGTCGAATCGTTAATATTCCTATTTTTATTTAAATAAATATAGTCTAATGCCCAGCTGTCAAATGGTCCTTCTGTGTTACCTAAATTGTAAAATTTAAACATAAATTTGTCATGTAAATACTCTTCTTTTATTTGAATAATTTCATATTTAAAATTATTACCAGGAAAATTATTGCTACCTCCATTTTTATACCATACTGTTTTCCATTTATTGTTTTTATTATAAAATTCTAATTTTATAGAGTCTTCATAATCAGGAAATTCTCCATTAATATTATAATTCCAGTAAAAGCTTAGATATAATTTATCATTTATTTGGTAGGAGTCTAAATTTATAATATCAGAGCATAAGCTATCTGCTTTTCCAAAATTATTTATGTAGTTATATGAATTTCCATTTTCATCGGTACCATCTAAAATCAGTACATTTATTGAAGGGGAGAAGTTATTAGAATAATTATTTACAGAGACATTATTAGAAGCATTCCAAATATTATTTCCAACCTTTGATTCATAAGATGAAAAATCTTCCCAGATTGGCAATTGAATTGTGTCTAATGTAAAATTTGTGTTTCTTATTAATTCATTATTTTCAATATTTTTTAATTCTATTAATTGAGAATATATATTTATATTATTGAATGTTAAAAAAATTAATATGTACTTAAAATTATTAATATGATGCATTTAAACTATCGCTAACAACCCATAAATTCATTTTTTCACCAATTTTTATTTTAATTGAATTTTTAGGGTATTGTTTAAATATTTTTCCAGAACTAATTGTAATTTTTTCTCGAATTTTATTTCCTTCATCATCAATTGTTGAAAGGTATACAAATCCACTGTCTTGATAATGTATTTTACCCACTCGTAATCCCGATCCTATTACTGTAAACACACCTTCTTCTAGAGTCATTCCTAATAAGTCTGGAGTTTCAAAAATTTGATTTCCGAAGCCATCACCTACATCTAAATCAATTGTTGAACCTTTTGTTATAATATCATTGTACGCTACAGATGCACCTTTTATATACATTTTAATAACTGCATTAACTGCCATATCAGGTACATAATTAATTTTTCCAAGTTTAAGATCATAAGATTTTAAAATAAGTTGTGCGTTTTTTACAGATCCATTTATCAAATTTGGCATCTTTATTTTAGGTGGTATTTTTGAGTTTAATGTTATGTATATTTTCCTATTTTCTTTGACTTTCATATTTTCAATAGGATTTTGTATTAACACACTTAAAGTTGGTAATTCTGATGAATAACTTGAATCTTCCAATATTTTATATCTTAAATCTCTATTTTTTAAAAATTTATCTAATTCTTCAATTTTCATTCCAATTAAATTAGGTACAGAAATTGATTCACCGTGGTTTGTAGTAATTGGTAAATAAATTTTAAATATTAATAAAAAGATAACAACTCCACATATTATTATATATATAAAATTTTTTATTAAATATTTTAATTTCTGAATTATCATCTTATTCGATTACACTTTTAAAAAGATTTTTTAAGCTTATACCAGCTTTATGAGCTTGTTGTGGTAAAATGCTTTCTTTTGTAAGTCCAGGTACGGTATTAATTTCTAAAAAATAAAATTTATTATCAGTTAGAATAAAATCAGATCTAGTGAAGCCTTTTAATTTAAGTTTTTTAAAAATTTTAATAGCAAGATTTTGAATGATAGTTTCATCCTCTTTTGTAATATTAGCAGGTGTTATTTCATCTGATTCTCCTTTATATTTTGCATTAAAATCAAAAAAAGAATTATGTGATTTAATTTCCGTTGGAGGTAATGCTAAAATTTTATTTTTGTATATAATAACTCCAACAGTGATTTCTCTTCCATTTATTTCTTCTTCTACCAGTGCTTCGTTATCTTCTAAAAAACATTTGTTTAATGCTGTTATAATATCATTTTTATTTTCTACTCTTGATACACCAAAACTTGATCCTCCATTATTTGGTTTAATAAAGAGTGGTAATTTTATTTTTTTTATTATATTTTCAAGGTTAATAGTTTCATTTTTTTTTATTAACCTAGAATTAGGTGTATTAATATTTATATCTTTTATTTTTTTCTTACATAAATTTTTGTCAAAAGTAATTTTTGATTCATTAGCTTCAGATGAAGTTTGAGGTATATTTAGTTTTTTTAAATAAGATTGAATTTCTCCATTTTCACCAGGTATTCCATGAATTGCATTAAATACAATATCAAAAATAATTTTTTTATCATTTATTTTTATAGTAAAACTATTTTTATCAATATGAAATTTTTTACCATTTTCATTTAAATAGTACCATTCATTTTTAGTTATGTAAATTTTAAATAGAGTAAGATTACTTTCCTTTTTTAAATTTTCATAAACAACTTCACCACTTTTTATAGATACAGCATACTCAGATGAATAGCCTCCCATTAGTATAGCTATATTTTTTTTCATCAAATTAAAATTTATTTATGATAGAAAAATTAACTATTAATAGCATTAATTCCTTTTATCTCTGGTGCATGTTTTTTTATAGTTTCCTCAACTCCATTTTTAAGTGTCATATATGAAATTGGACAATTTTCACATGAACCTAACAATTCTAAATTTACAACATTTTTATTGTCGACAGAAACTACTTTTATATCTCCTCCATCTGCAATCAAATAAGGTCTAATTTCATCAATTGCATTTTCTACTTTTTCTATAATACTTATATTACCCATTACTTATAAATATACGATTATTTAGAGTTATTTATTGCAATTTTTCTAGCAATATTTTGACTCAAAGTTTTAAAAATATTTGATATTTTATTTTCTTTTAATATGATTGGATAACCTAAATCACTTCCATCAGATATTCTTTTATCAATTGGGATTTGCCCAATAAAATCAATAGAAAATTTATTACATAGTGTTTTTCCTCCATCTTTTCCAAATAAGTAGTTTTTTTTGTTATTATCATCAATGAAATAAGACATGTTTTCTATTAATCCTATTATAGGTATATTGGTTTGTTCTTGATTATACATTGAAATTGCTTTTTCTGCATCATTAGTTGAAACTTTTTGGGGTGTAGTAATTATAACAGTTCCTGTTACTGGAAAACTTTGTGATAATGTAATGTGAATATCACTTGTTCCAGGAGGTAAATCAACAATTAAATAATCAAGTTCTCCCCATTCAACATCTAATATAAGCTGTTTCATTGCTGAGCTAGCCATTGGTCCTCTCCAAACAACAGCTTTATTATTAGGTATTAATAATCCCATTGATAATAGTTTGATTCCATATTGTTCAATTGGTATAATTATATTTTTTTCTTTAGTTTTTTTTATAGTTGGTTGTTCATTTTCACAGTTAAACATAGTAGGTATTGATGGCCCAAAAATATCTGCATCTATTAACCCTGTTTTAGCTCCCATAATACTTAATCCAACTGCTAAATTTGAAGCTATAGTTGATTTTCCTACTCCTCCTTTTCCTGATGATATTGCAATGATATTTTTTATATTTTTTATCATTGTTTTTTTATCAAATGGAACAACATTTGATGAAAAAGTAATATTATATTTTAAATTATTATTTATTTTATTTAATTCATTTAAACAATCTTTTTTAATTTGTTCTTTTAAAGGACATGCTGGAGTGGTTAAAACAATTTCAAAAGAAACAACATTATTATCAATAGAAATGTTTTTAATCATATTTAGAGAGACTAAATCTTTCTTTAAATCTGGGTCATTAACTTTAGATAATGCTTTTATAATTTGCTTTTCATTCATTGTATTATATTATTCTTGCAATTTATATTAATAAAAAATTAAAAAAATAATAAATTTATCATATTTGCAACTTATGATTGATAATAGTATTATACAAGAAATCAAAGAAAGACTAGATATTGTAGAAGTCGTGAGTGATTTTATATCTTTAAAAAAATCTGGCTCAAACTATAAAGCATTAAGTCCTTTTACTTCTGAGAAAACTCCTTCTTTTTTTGTATCGCCATCAAAACAAATATTTAAATGTTTTAGCACTGGAAAGGGAGGAGATGCAATAGAATTTTTAAGGGAAGTTGATAGTATGACATACATTGAAGCTATAAAGTATTTAGGTGAAAAGTATGGAGTTGAAATTAATGAATATGAAATTGATAATTCTGTTTCATCTGAAAAAGATAGTTTATTAATCATATTAAATAAATCAAAGGATTTTTTTATTAATAATTTAAAAACCAAGGAAGGTAAAAATATTGCTTTAACTTATTTTGAACATAGAGTTATATCAAAAGAAATGATTAAAAAATTTGAATTAGGATATAGTTTAGATAAATGGAATTCTTTATATGATAATCTAAAAACGTTAAAATATTCTGAAAAATTAATGGTTAGTGCTGGTTTGATTTTAGAAAAAAATAATAAAAAATATGACAGATTTAGAAATAGAATCATTTTTCCTATTCATAATATAAGTGGTAAGGTTATTGCTTTCGGTGCGAGACAAATAAAAGATGATGAAAATCAACCAAAGTATATAAATTCACCCGAAACAACTCTTTATATAAAAAGCAATATTCTTTATGGTATTTATCAATCTAAAAATAGTATAAGAAAAGATGATAAATGCTATTTGGTTGAAGGTTATACTGATGTTATATCCCTTTTTCAAATAGGAATTGAAAACGTTGTTTCTTCTTCTGGGACATCATTGACAGCAAATCAGATAAAGTTAATAGGTAGATACACTAAGAATGTAACAATTCTTTATGATGGAGATCAAGCGGGAATAAATGCTTCATTAAGAGGATTAGATTTAATATTAGAAAATAATTTAAATGTTAGAATAGTAACTTTTCCAGAAAACGAGGATCCTGATAGTTTTTCAAAAAAATTAGGTAAAAATAAATTTTTGAAATTTTTAAGTGAAAATGAAACTGATTTAATTAAATATAAAACAGATCAACTAAATGAAAATTATAAAAATGATCCTATTAAAAAATCAGAATTAGTTATTGATATAATAACTAGTATATCTAAAATTCCTAATTCAATAAAAAGGTCAATTTATATTAAAGATTGTAGTGATATTTTGAAGATAGATGAAAATATTTTAATAACTGAAATGAATAAATTATTACTTGGTTCTAATAAAACATTAAATCGTCCTCAATTTAAATTTAAAGAAAATGAAAAAAATAATTTAGCAGTTAAAGAAGTCGATAGCGCTATAAATTTTTGTGAAAAAGAATGCTTAAGAATGCTTGTTAATTATGGCACAAAAGATTTTCAAGTTTTTGGATTAGATAGGAAGTCTTTTATAGAATATTTTTTAAATGAAATTGAAGATGTTGCATTTGAAAACAAAAATTACATAGAAATTATTAACATATTTAAAATGGAATTAGAAAATGGAAATGTTATTGATATAAATTATTTTTTAACTCAAGAGCATGAAGATTTAAAAAAAGATATTATTGATTTATCAGCGAATAAGTATGAATTAAGTGATAAATGGAAAAATAAATTTAATATTCATGTAAATGATGAATTTGATGATTTAAAAAAATCTACTTATGCTAATATTTTAAGGTTTAAATTTAGATTGATTAAAAAAATGATAAATGAAAATCTTCAAATTTTAAATAGTAATATTGATTATAAAAAGCAGCAAGAAACCATTAAAATTCATAATAAACTTAAATCTGTTGAAATTGATATAGCTAAACAATTAGGTAATGTAACCTCAATATGAATACAAATAAATTAGATGATATAAAAGATGTAATTTCATCAATTAAAAATGGTGAAGTAGTAATTGTTGTTGATGATGAATCAAGAGAAAATGAAGGTGATTTTATTTGTGCTTCAGAAAAAATTTCTTCTGAAATAATCAATTTCATGTCTAAAGAAGGAAGAGGTTTAATTTGTTGTTCTCTTGAAGATGAACGATGTGATCAGTTAGGTTTAGAATTAATGGTTGGAAAAAACACAGATGTTTATGGAACATCTTTTACAGTATCTGTTGATTTGATTGGTAATGGGGTAACTACTGGAATTTCTGCTTCTGATAGATCAAAAACTATTTTAGGATTAGTTGACATAAAAAAAAATCCATCAAATTTTTCAAAACCTGGTCATATTTTTCCTTTAAAAGCAATATCTGGTGGTGTTTTAAGGCGTGCTGGTCATACTGAAGCTTCTGTAGATTTACCTAAAATTTCTGGCTTATTTCCTTCTGGTGTTATTTGTGAAATACTTAATGAAGATGGAAGTATGGCAAGATTACCTGATTTATTAAAAGTTGCTAAAAAGTTTAATTTAAAAATAATATCTATTAAGGATCTTATTTCTTATAGGTTAAAAAATGAAACTTTAATAAAAAGGGAAGATGAAATAAAATTACCGACAGAACATGGAAATTTTAAATTAATTCCTTTCAGACAAATTAATAATAATCAAATTCATTTAGCGTTAAAAAAAGGAGATTGGTCAAGTAAAGATGAAGTATTAGTTAGAGTACATTCTTCTTGTATGACTGGAGATATATTAGGATCGTTGAGATGTGATTGTGGGTCTCAATTAAAAGTTGCTATGAAAATGATTGATGAAAGTAAAAGAGGATTATTGATTTATATGAATCAAGAGGGTAGAGGAATTGGATTGTTAAATAAACTCAAAGCATATAAACTTCAGGAAGATGGATATGATACTGTTGAAGCAAATGAAAAATTAGGTTTCAATATGGATAGTAGAGATTATGGAGTTGGAGCACAAATTCTCAGAGAGTTACATGCTAATAAAATTATTTTATTAACAAATAATCCCAAGAAAAGGATAGGTTTAATTGGATATGGAATTAAAATTATAAAGAATATTTCAATAGAAATTAAACCAAATAATTTTAATAAAAAATACTTAGAAACAAAAAGAGATAAAATGGGTCATGAAATTTTAAAAAAATAAAGATGTTTAGTAGATTATTTGTATTTATTTTTTTTATTTCTTTTAGTATATTCTCTCAAAATTTTCCAACAGATTTATGGCATAATGGAATGTTAATTACTAATGAAGGAGATTCGATTAAGGGAAATTTAAAATATGATTTTGATAATCAATCAATTCAGTTGGATGATGGAAAAACAATTAAAGCTTTTAATGTAAATAATTTATTTTTTTTCGAAATTTATGATGAGACCATTAGGGATTATAGACAATTTTATTCATTAATGTATGAAGTAGGATATAATTATAGAGTTCCTTCATTGTTTGAAGTTGTTATTGAAGGTAAAGTAAGTTTACTTTTAAAAGAAAAAATTATTGCTGAATCAGTTCCTACTTATTATCCTTCATATTATACTTATTCTTTGATTCCTTCATATAATTATTATAGCAAACTTGAATACGATTATTTTTTTTTAAATAAAGAGGGTAAAATTCAAAAATTTAAAAGTAAGGGGAAAAAAAAACAGATATTATTATTAATGAATGATAATTATGATAAAGTAAAAAATTTTTTATCATCTAATAAAATTAATTTAAGTAAAATGGAAGATTTAGTAAAAGTTGTTGAATTTTATAATAACATTTAAATATGAAAAAACCATTAATATTAATTACTAATGATGATGGAATAGATTCTAAAGGTATTAGGTTTTTGGTATCTGTAATGAAAAATTTTGGTGAAGTGGTTGTAGTGGCACCTGATAGCCCACAATCTGGTATGGGTCATGCAATTACTGTTGGGGATAAACTTAGGTTAGTTAAATCAGATTTATTTGGATCAATAGATTCTTATAAATGTAGTGGAACACCTGCTGACTGTGTTAAAATTGCTAAACATCATTTGTTGAAAGATAGAAATATTGATTTAATAACTAGTGGAATTAATCATGGAAGTAATTCTTCTATTAGTGTTCTATATTCTGGTACTATGTCAGCAGCAATTGAAGGAGCAATTGAAAATACACCTTCTATTGGTTTTTCATTATGCGATTATGATCCAAATGCTAGTTTAAGTCATACTGAGCCATATATAAGTAAAATTATTAATAACACTTTAAATAATGGATTGCCAAATAGTATTGCATTAAATGTAAATTTTCCTTCTAAATCTAATAATAAAATTAAAGGAATAAAAGTTTGTAAACAGGCAAATGCATATTGGGAAGAAATTTTTGATAAAAGATTAGATCCATATGGGAGAGAATATTATTGGATGGTTGGGAATTTTGTAAATCATGATAAAACACGTGATAATGATGAATTAGCAATATCAGAAAATTTTGTATCTATTGTTCCTTGTAAATTTGATTTAACCTCAAAAACAGGAATTGAGTATTTAAAATCTAATTGGGATATTTAAGGATCAATATCAATTGTAAAATTCATTTCTTTAAAAAATTTTTCTTTTTTTATGATTTTTATAAAATTTTGAACTTTGTTTTTATTGCTTTTTAATAATTTGTTTTGAGGAAGTTTCAAATCAATTATATATTTATATTTATTGCCAATGTTGATATTTCCAATATTTGATATATCGAAAAGCTTAAATTTTAATTTAAATTTTTTATAAAACTTATCTACATTATTAATTTTATTAGCATTTTTATTTGTTGTAATTTCTATTCTTATTATTCTATAATACGGACTGTATTTATAAATTTTTCTTTCTTTTATTTCATTGTCATAAAATGCTTTATTATTTAAACTTAAACTTTGTTTAAAAATTTTATTAGTAGAATTATTTGTTTGGATTATTAATTTTTGAGAGTTATTATTTATTCTTTGAACTATACTTGAAAGTATTTGAAAATATTTTTCATTTGCTTTATAGTTAGGTTTATTTGAAATTTTATCTGTATCTATTAAAGCTATTAATTTGCAGTTTTTTATATTTAATGAACTTAAAACTGTTTGATTTCCTATAATAATATCATATTTATTTATATTTTCTATTATGTTGAAAATTGATTTTTTACTTTTTAAATTATTTTTGTTAAATAATAATATTTTATAATTTTTATCGTATTTTATCAATTGATTATTAATTAAATAAATATTTTTTGATGAAGGTGTATAGATGATACATTTTGATTTTTTATTTATATTTTTTTTTATTTTTTTAATTAAGTCGTCACTTATTAGTCCATAAATTTTGTTTTTAATTTTTTTCTCAACTGTGTTTATAGTTAGAACTTTTTTAAGATTTATTTTATTGATATTTTTTGTATTATTTATATATCCATATTTTTTTTTTTGAACATTATAGTATGATTCTATTGATGGAGTTTCTGAAACAAGAATTGTTTTTGAATTATATATTTTAGTTAACATTACTGAGCAATCTCTTGCATTATATCTTAATTTTTTTTCATTTTCTTTATATAAATTTTCGTGTTCATTTAATACTATGGATAATTTTAGGTTATTAAACGGTAGAAAAATTGCAGATTTAACACCAATTATTATGCTTACTTTATTATTTATAATATTTATCCAATTCTTTTGTTTTTCTTTTAAACTAATTTTTGAATTATAAACACAACATTGATTTTTGTAAATTAATTTTAATCTTTTGTATATTTCAAAGGAATAATAAATGTTTGGTGTTAAAATCAGGAATTGATTTTTAGAATTTTTATCATTTTTTATATATCTATAGATTAGATCTGTATAATTTATTGTTAAATCTTTTATTAAATATGTGTCGAACTTATTTAATTCTTTTAAATTATTATCAATTTTTTTATTGTCTTTTTGATTTTTTATATTAGAATTATTAATACTTTCTAGT
>JAPYTU010000033.1:1500-15755 GCA_029940715.1 Cytophagales bacterium | reverse complement strand
GACACCAAACTGGTACAGCTAGTAGGGTAGATGAAGTCTTCCAGGGAAGCAATGGGTCAGTTGTAACTGGAAAAGGTGAAATGACAGATTTAGATGGAAATATCAAATATAAATACCCTAATAAATGGAATGAAGATCCAAATCCATATCAAGTAGAACATGATAAATTATTTCAATCTATAAGAAATAATGAAGTTATAAATGATGTAGAATATGGAGCAAAAAGTACAATGACAGCTATAATGGGAAGAATGGCAACTTATACTGGTAAAAAGATTACATGGGATCAAGCTATTAATTCTAAAGAAATGCTTGTTCCGAATAATTTAACTTGGAATTCAACGCCTCCTACATTACCAGATGGTAACGGAAAATATTTAGTTGCAATTCCTGGAAAAACTAAATTTATATAGTTTTGAAAAGAAGAAAATTTATAAATAATTTAAGTATTACAAGTGTTGGCTTGTTGAGTGCAAACAGTCTTTTTGCAGATAATTATAACTTTCAAAAGAATAAATTTAAATTAAAATATGCACCTCATTTAGGAATGTTTGCTAATTCTGCTGGAAAGGATCCTATAGATCAGCTGAGTTTTATGGCAGATCAGGGATTTATTGCTTTTGAGGATAACGGAATGAAAGGTAGGTCTATATCCACTCAGAATCAGATGTCAGCTATAATGGAAAAAAGAAATATTGAAATGGGTGTTTTTGTTGCGCATGATATCTATTGGCAAAAGCCTAATTTGGCAAGTGGAAATCTGGAGTTAAGAAATGAATTTCTTAGACATATAAAAGAATCCATTGAAGTTGCTAAAAGGGTTAATGCTAAGTGGATGACTGTAGTTCCTGGTTTTGTTGACTTAAGAAAAAATATGTCTTATCAAACCGCTAATGTTATAGAAAGTTTAAAACAAGCATCTGATATTCTTGAACCTCATGGTTTAGTAATGGTTCTAGAACCTTTAAATTTCAGAGATCATCCGGGTTTATTTTTATCTGAAAGTCCTCAAGCATATCAAATTTGTAAAGCAGTTAATTCACCTTCATGCAAAATACTTTTTGATATATATCATCAACAAATTCAAGAAGGTAATCTAATTCCAAATATTGAAGCTTCATGGAATGAAATTGGATACTTCCAGATTGGAGATAATCCAGGAAGAAATGAGCCTACGACAGGTGAAATTAATTATAAAAATATATTTAAGTACATTCATTCTAAAGGATTCAATGGTATTTTAGGTATGGAGCATGGAAATTCACAACCTAATAAAGAGGGGGAACAAGCAGTTATAGATGCCTATTTAAAAGTAGATTCATTTTAATCAATTATTTATTGTTTTATCCTTTTTTCCTATGAGTATTATCTCTGTTTCTCTACCATTAACGTATCTAAAGCCATTTTTACCGTAGAAACCAGCCTCTTCTAACATTATTCTAATTTCTTTATTCCACTCTTCTATAAAAACTTTAGTATTTAATTCAATCGCATAAACCGTGTTATATTGTAGGGGATGATCACCATTAAAAGGAACACCTTGCTGAGAGTCCCACATACCAAATGTTGTACCTGATGAATGTCCAAAAGTTCCTAGTGGATGAGTATATATTTGAGGTTTAAGCCCTTCGTTTATAGCACTTTCTAAAGATTCTTTAAGTACTTGATTTCCTGTTTTACTAAATTTAAAATTTCCAGTAAAAATATCTTGAACTCTATTTCCTTCTTTCAATGCTTTAGAAAGAAATGCTGGAGCTTTATTTTCATTTGGTTTAAGCACATAGGCAATTTCTTGACAATCTGTATTTAGTGTTAAATACGTTATTCCAAAATCACAATGTACTAAATCACCTGGTTGAATGATATCAAACTTTGATTTTCCATCAAACGCATATAAATCACTATTCTCTGATCTTTGAACATCGATTGTTGGATGAAACCATGTTTTTAAACCCAATTCAGATACTTTTTCTCTCATCCACCATACCACATCATCTGTTGATGTAATTCCTGGTGTTATTACTTTAGTCGAAAAAGCTTCTTTGATGATATTATGAGTTATTTCAACAAGTTGACTAAAAATTGTCATCTCATATTGTGTCCTTGTTTCTATCCATCTGATACCAAGTTTTTCTGCAGAGACTACTTTAGCAGCAGATTTTTTAGAAATATTTTTCATGAATAAATCATAGTCAGTTTTTACAATTCCATCTGTAATTGCAAAATGTTCTGAATAGTTTAAACCAATTTTATTAGGATTTTTACTTTCTATAAAGTTTGAAAGTGCTTTCCATTGGTCTGGTTCTTTTTCTTTATTCCATATGGAGGGAATATTTTTTCCAAAATTATACCTTGCTATTGCAACTTTTTCAACTTTCTCTGATGATTTATCATAATAGAAAGCGAGAATAGTCCTTCTCCTTGCATTTAACCAAGTAGGAGGGAGCATTGTCTTAATGATAGGATCTTCATTGTATTCTCTAGTAATTAGAATCCACATATCTATTCCCGTTTCTTTCATTAATTTAGGGAGCAAATTATCAAATCTATCTTTTTGAATATTTTCTATAACAGTTGCCCTTTCTTTTAAGCTAATAATGTTTTGGGATTGAATTTGAATGCTAAATGATAGTAATAAAATTAAATTAATTATCTTCATAATCCTTGATTTAAACTTTAAATAAAAATATACTAATTTTTTTATAGTGTTAGTATTATGAATAAAACAATTAATAGTTATTGGAAGGAAAATTTAAAGTATGTTTTTATTTTACTTACAGTCTGGTTCACTGTTTCTTTTGGTTTTGGTATTCTTTTTAAAGAAAATTTAGATGCTTTTTCTATAGGTGGATTTAAATTAGGATTTTGGTTTGCCCAACAAGGATCCATGTACACATTTGTTATTTTAATTTTTATATATGTTCGCTTAATTAATAAGCTAGATAAAAAATACGGCTTTAATTCAAAAAATTAATTATGGACGTTCAAACTTGGACTTACATCATTGTTGGTATAACATTTTTAATTTATATATCAATTGCAATATGGTCACGCGCTTCTTCTACATCTGAATTTTATATTGCAGGAAGAGGTGTTTCTCCTTTAGCAAATGGAATGGCAACTGCAGCTGATTGGATGTCTGCTGCATCTTTTATTTCCATGGCTGGGATTATTGCTTTTTCAGGATACGATGGATCAGTATATTTAATGGGGTGGACGGGAGGATATGTATTATTAGCATTATTACTAGCTCCTTATTTAAGAAAATTTGGAAAATTTACTGTCCCAGATTTTATAGGTGATAGATACTATTCAAAAACTGCTAGAAAGGTAGCTGTTTATTGTGCTCTTATTGTATCCTTTACTTATGTAGCGGGTCAAATGAGAGGTGTTGGAATTGTTTTTTCAAGATTTTTAGAAGTACCTATAAATACTGGTGTTATTATAGGGATGGTTATTGTTTTATTTTATGCTGTTTTGGGTGGAATGAAAGGGATTACATATACACAAGTAGCGCAGTATTGTATTTTAATTTTTGCTTTTATGCTTCCTGCTATATTTATTTCATTTCAGATGACAGGAAATTTAATTCCGCAGATAGGAATGGGATCTGCTCTTAATGATAATTCTGGAATTTACTTGTTAGATAAACTTGATTTATTATCTAAGGATTTAGGTTTTAATGAGTTTACAAATGGTTCAAAATCAGTTACAGATATCTTTTTTATTACTCTTGCTCTGATGGTGGGTACGGCTGGTCTTCCCCATGTAATAGTAAGGTTTTTTACAGTTAAAAGAGTAAAAGACGCAAGAAAATCAGTTGGTTTAGCACTATTGTTTATTACCATTTTATATACAACTGCTCCTGCAGTTGCTGTATTTTCAAAATTAAATTTAATTCAAACTGTTAGTAATAAAGAATATACCACTATGCCTGAATGGTTTAAAAATTGGGAAAAAACAGGCCTTATTTCTTATGATGATAAAAATAAGGATGGGATTATTAATTATATGAATTCATCAGACAATGAACTTACTATTGATAATGATATTATGGTTCTTGCAAATCCAGAAATTGCAAATTTACCTCCATGGATTATTGCGTTGGTAGCTGCTGGAGGACTTGCTGCGGCCTTATCTACTGCAGCAGGATTGTTATTAGTTATTTCAACTTCGATATCACGTGATTTAGTAAAAAAAACTTACTATCCAAATATTAGTGAATCTGAAGAGTTATGGATAGCAAGAATTTCTGCAATTTTTGCTGTTTTAATTGCGGGTTATTTTGGTATTAATCCTCCCGGATTTGTAGCAGCTGTTGTAGCACTTGCCTTTGGACTTGCAGCTTCTTCTTTATTCCCTGCTATTGTATTAGGTATTTTTTCAAAAAGAATAAATAGAGAAGGCGCTATTTCTGGAATGACTGTTGGTATTTCTTTAATGTTATATTATATGATGAAGTTTAAATTAGGATGGTTAGGTGAAATTCCACCTAAATCTGATTGGTGGTTTGGCATATCTCCTGAAGGTTTTGGATCAATTGCTATGATGTGTAATTTTTTAGTTTCGATTGTAGTTTCAAGATTTACTAGTCCGCCTCCAAAAGAAGTAATAGAGATGATAGATAGAATTAGAACGCCTTAAGACAACTTAAGCTAAGTCTATATATTTTCTCATTTTTTTTATTACAGAAACATCCATTCTACAACATCCACCAATTATATCTGGAGAAAGTTTAATCCATTCTTTTATCATTTTTTTATTAAATAATTTTTTTCCGTTCCAAGTTTTTGTTTTGTGATCAAACTTTTCTCCTGAATTTGGATATACTAAAATATTTTTTGTGGATTCTTTTTTTAGTAGTTTAATTACATCACTTATTAAATGTGGTTGTACACAATTGACTCCAATAGTAGAAACATTATCAGTTGAAGAGAATATTTTGCATGCTTTTTTTAAAGAAGATCCATCCTTTAATTCTAATTTATCATTACAGGTAAATGATATCCATATTTCTTTATTTATTTTATCTATGATTTTTGATAATATTTTAGCTTCTCTTAAATTTGGAATGGTTTCATAGAGAATAATATCTACATTTAATTTATTTATTATATCTATATTTTCAGAATGAAATTGTAATATGTTGTTATCTGAAAATTTATAATTTCCATTGTATTCTGATCCATTGGCTAGGTAAGCTCCGAATGGACCAAAACTTCCTATAATTGAAATTTTATTTTTTGAATTTGTTTCATCTATAGCTTTTTTTGCTAATTCTACAGATTTATTGAAAATTTTTTCAATTTTTAAAATATTGTATCCATAATCTAAAAGACCTCTTACACTTGCTTGATATGTAGATGTACTTATAAAATCAGTACCGCTATTGATATAATCTTTATGAATTTTCAATATTTCTTCAGGATTATTTATTAGTGCATGTGCTGTCCATAATTTAGTATTTAATTTGTACCCTTTTTTTTCAAGGGGATAGGATAGACTTCCATCTAATAATTTTATAGTTTTTTTCATCTGCTATCAATTAGATATTCAGTTTCTAATTGAAATTCATCAATTTTTACAATATGGTATTTTTCATAGTTAGGGTGAAGTATTAAAAGATTCATACTAGAAACTTTTTTTTTATAATACTTTTCAAGTATGTATTTATAGATATTTTGTTGTAAAGAGTATTTTATATAATCAGAAGAGCTTAAATGGCTTAATCCTTTTAGACCATTTTCATATGGATTTTCTTTTTCTACAGATCCATTTGAGTTGATAATATTTTTACTTCTTTTCCAATCAAAAATAAATAAACTACCGTCAGGTTTTTTATATACCATATCTAAAGTTCCGGCAATTAGTTGTTTTTCATCAAAAATTTTCCATTCAGTTCGAAATGGTTTATAGTTATTTATTATATACTTATGATGAAATTCTAAAAATTTTTCAAATCCTCTTGAATTTTTATGTTTTTCAGAATTATAAAAATTTTCTATTTGTAGGTGAAGGTTAGTTCCGGCATCTCTTGCTTTATTACCTAATTTTTCCCATTTCATCAATATTTCATTTTTTGGAATTCCTAATTTATCACTTTGTTTTGCTGCCCAAAAATCTTTATCAAATTCAGGAAAAAATTTACTAACTAATTGTGTTACAGAAATATAATTTTTATTTTCATCAACCGAATAAATATGATTTTCTGAATCAAATTTGATTCTTAAATCTCGTTTGTGATTATTTAGTTTTTCAAGTTTCTTTAGTGACATTAATTATATATTTCAAATATATCATTTGGTAAATTACCAAATGATGCATCGCTTAAATTAGATGTTATTACTACTATGACGTTATAGTCAATTGCTATGAATGCATATGTTGTTCCTCCTGCTGAACCACCTGTATGGCCATAAAGCACTTCGTTATTATTTCCATATCTTTTTCTCCATCCAATACCATAATTAGTTGTACCAGCATTAGCAGTTTTTTGAGGACTCATAAGAATATTTAAACTTTCATCAGTTAAGTATCCTGATTTTGAATGACTATACAAAAAATTAGCAATATCTTCTGTAGTAGAAATAAATCCTCCTCCTGCCCATTTCCAACTATTATTTACTTCGGGTTCAATTTTGATATCTCCAGAATTATCTTTTTTGTAGTAAGTAACTTTATTTTTTATATTAAGATTTATAGTTTCAGCATATGTGTTTGTCATTCCAAGAGGTTCAAAAACATTTTTATACATATATTCTAAGAATGGGGTTTCAGATGCTTTTTCTATTGCGGCACTAATTAAAGTCCACGCATGTGTAGAATAATAATATTTTGTTCCTGGTTCATGTAATAGAGGATCATCTTTAAAAATATTCAGAGCATCAATAACATTTTCATAATTTTTATTTATATAAAATTCGCTTCCTTTATAATGTCTAATTCCTGATAAATGTCCTCCCATTTGTCTTAGACTAAAATTCCAATTTTTTTCAGGAAATTCGGGAACATAAGTAAGTACACTTTCATCTAAATTTAATTTGTTGTTTTCAACCAGTTTCATTAGAGCACTAGCCGTTAATGTTTTTGAAAAGCTTCCTATTCGAAATTTTGTTGATGAAGGAATAATTTGAGTTTTACTTTCAATGTCAGCATAACCGAATCCTTTTGAATATACTATTTCATCATTTTTCATTACAGAAACGGACAATCCAGGTAAATTATTAGAATCAATAATTTCAGCTATCAGACTATTTACTTTCTTTTCATTTGGGTCAATATTTTCTATTGTACATCCAAATGCTATAAGTGTAATGAAAATGAATGTATATTTTTTCATAAAAAAAGGTAAATAGTTTTTATTTATATTAATTATAATCACAATAATTAAGACAACCTTAATAATCGTAAATTTTTTCATGAAAGAATTCTATCTATATTTATCTTTTTAATATTAACTGGCAATTTTGATATTAAATAACTTTAACTAAATCATATTTGAATTATGGATGAAACAATGACATTAATATTTACTGGTGTTGGAGGACTTTTGGCTCTTTTATCTGCTTATGGTGCATTTAAAATGGATAGAAAATTATTTTTAAGTGGTGTTTGTTATTTCAGTTTATTACCTATTATAGGTGAGACAATGAGATATATGGATCCTGCTACTTCATCACCATATACTTTAACATTAATTTGTACGTTTATCGCACAATTTTTATTAACCAGACCAGATAATAATGATTATGGAATGGATAATAAAGCAGCTGTCGCACTTGCAACTAAAATTGGACTTGCTATATTGGCAATTAATTTAGGATCTGCTTATGTTATATTATGTTTGGATTTTGGTGTAGCGCAACAGTTTGGATATTATCATCTTGTAATTTCACTTTCTATGCTTTATTTGATGTATAGAAGATTTACTGGTGAGGGTATTTCGTGGAAATAAATAAACTATTTATTATCTTAAGGCCTAAACATATTTTAGGCCTTTTAAATTTTATTAACCCATGAAAAATTTTATACTATTATTATTTATCAGCTCATATTTTTGTGCTTTTTCTCAAACTAGATCAATCGAACCCGAAAGAAGTGTTACTACTAGTCATTATGTTACTGTAAAGGGAAGTAGAATTCCGTATACTGCAACTGCAGGAACTCTGCCTGTATGGAGTGATGAAGATAAGGCTGTAGCTACCTTATTTTATACCTATTATAAAAGATCAGATATTAGAAGCATTGAAAAAAGACCAATCTTTTTTTCTTTTAATGGAGGTCCAGGAGCTGCATCAATATGGATGCATATGGGGTATACAAGTCCAAGAACTTTAAATATAGATGATGAAGGAAATCCAGTCCAACCGTATGGATTTAAAGAAAATCCTCATTCAATAATTGATGTTGCTGATATTGTATACATTAATCCTGTTAATGTTGGTTTATCAAGAATATTGGATAAAGATTATGATAGAGCTAATTTTTTTGGAGTTAACTCAGATATTAAATACTTAGCTAAATGGATAAATGATTTTGTTAATAAATATAAGCTATGGGTTTCTCCAAAGTATCTTATTGGGGAGAGTTATGGAACTCCTCGTTGCTCGGGTCTATCCTTAGAATTACAGAGGGCACAAACAATGTATATAAACGGTGTTGTACTTGTTTCGCCTACTGGATTAGGTATTGATAGAGACGGACCTGTTTCTGCTGCATTAACACTTCCATATTATGCTGCTACAGCTTGGTACCACAAAGCTTTAGATGATGATCTTTTATCTCGAGATTTAGATGATATATTACCTGAAATAGAAAAGTATACAATTGAAAAGTTTATACCTGCGATAGCAAAAGGTAGTTTTCTAAGTGATTCTGAAAAAAATGATGTAGCTGTAATTGCATCTAGATATTCTGGTTTGTCTGCTAAGGATTATTTAGACTATAATTTAGATGTTCCTACCTCATATTTTTGGAAAAAATTATTATATGAAGATGGTTTAACAATTGGTCGATTAGATTCTAGATATAAAGGAATAGATAAGACTGATGCTGGTATAAGATATGATCATGATCCTGCTATGGCAGCTTGGGATCATTCTTTTACTCCCGCAATGAATCATTATTTAAAAGAAGAATTAAAATTTGAAACTAATATGAAATACAATGTGTGGGGTAATGTGAGGCCATGGGATAGATCTAATAATACTACGGGTGAAGATTTAAGACATGCAATGGCAAAAAACCCTTATATGCATGTTTTTATTCAGTCTGGTTACTATGATGGAGCTACAGATTATTTCAATGCTAAATATACAATGTGGAATATTGATCCCAGTGGTAAAATGAAAGATAGATTATCTTTTAAAGGATATAGAAGTGGTCATATGATGTATCTTAGAAAAGAAGATTTGAAGAATTCAAATGATGATATAAGAGAATTTATTATTAAAACAACTCCAAAAGGTTCAGCTAAATATTAAATCAATATGAAAAAAAATATGTTAAGAATTCCTCTTGTTTTAATAAGTCTTGCATTAATTATTTCTGGAATTAGATGGATGATATCTGATGAACCTTGGATGTTAGATCAGGTTGCAAATGAGGAAAGATTACATATGACATTTACGGATCTTTTATCTGTAGATGAGAACTTTACACTATCTGGTTATTTAACTCAGATATATCGATTTTTGGGTTTATATGTTGTAGGAATAGGTATGTTTTTACTTGCTTTTTCTTCAGAAAAAACATTAAAAATTCCATTTGTAAGGACACGGATATATTGTGTTTTAGGAAGCTTATTGATAGTTAATTTAATAGTTGCATATAATTGGATTCCTAACTCTCACTTTATATATGTGATGTGGGCTGCTTTGATTTTATTCATTATTAGTTTGTATGCTCATATAAATATTTCATGGAATGAAACAGATTAGCCTATCATTATTTTTTTTCTTTTTTGTCTTAACTATACAATCACAGAATTTTACTTTAGATCAGATTAAGTCGTACCCTTTTCCAAATGAGTTGACTGGCTCATTGAAGTCATCACGAATAGCTTGGGCGTTTGACGAGGAGGGATTAAGAAATATCTATGTTGCCGAAGGGCCTAAATATGTTTCTAGAAAACTGACTAGTTATATGGAAGATACAGGACAGGAGTTATCAAGTGTTTCAATTTCTGCAGATGGTAATTGGGTCATTTATATAAGAGGCGGCGATTTTGGATCTAATTGGGATGATGAATTACCAGTAAATCCTACATTTGACCCTTTTCCACCTAAAGTACAAATTTGGTCTGTACCTTTTAATGGAGGAAATCCAATACTTATAGATGAAGGTACAGGAGCTGTTATTTCTCCAAACAGCGATAAAATTGCTTTTATCAAATCAGGCCAAATATGGGTTTCTCCTATTGATGGAGGGGGTGAACCAACAAAACTTTTTCATTCTAGGGGGACAAATGGTTCACAGGTTTGGTCACCAGATGGAAAAAAAATTGCTTTTAGATCAAATAGGGGTGATAGATCATTTATTGGAATTTATGAGAACGAAAATGTTCCTTTAAAATGGTTAGATCCTTCGTATGATAAGGATTCTTCCCCAAGGTGGTCACCTGATGGAAATGAAATCGTTTTTATTAGACAACCAGGTACAGCAGGTAAACCTAATCCGATATTAGGAGGAAGACATATTCCTTGGAAAATTGTAAAGGGAGATATAATTTCATTAGGATCTAAAGTATTATGGGAACCACCTAAAACGCTAAGAGGATCAATTCCAAGAACTCATGGAGGAACAAATTTGCATTGGGCTTCGAATAGAATAGTTTTCTTATCCTATCATGATGGATGGCCTCATTTATATTCAATTCCTGAAGATGGGGGAGAAGAACTTTTACTCACTCCAGGTAAATTTATGTGTGAATACATAAAATTATCTCCTAATAAAAAATTTATAGTTTTTACTGCTAATACGGGTAAGGACAAATATGATATTGATAGAAGACATATTGTAAAAGTATCTGTTGATAAACCTGATTTGGAAGTTTTAGATGAGGGGGATGGATTAGAATGGACTCCTTTAATTACAGGTGATAATTCTACAGTTGCGTATATTAGCGCTACTTCTTCTAGACCGCCTCTTCCAACAATAATGAATTTAGAGGATGGTAATATTAATGTTCTTGCTGAAGAAAGAATTCCAAATGATTTTCCTTTAGATAAAATGGTTATCCCAAAGCAAGTTAAATTTAAATCTATTGACGGCGTATTAATTCACGCAACTAAATTTGAAAAAGAAGATGGTAAAGATAATAAACCAGCAATCATATATATTCATGGTGGTCCACCTAGACAAATGCTTCTAGGATGGCATTATTCGTCTTATTATTCAAATGCATATGCTTTAAATCAATATCTTGCGGATCAAGGTTTTGTAGTTATATCCGTTAATTATAGGTTAGGTATAGGTTATGGATATGAGTTTCATAATCCTGTAGATGGTGGAACAAGAGGTGCGTCAGAATATAAAGATATTAAAGCTGCAGGGTTATGGTTGAGGAAACAATTTAATGTTGATGCTGATAGAATATATGTTTATGGGGGAAGTTATGGGGGATATTTAACAGCTATGGCACTGGGAAGAAATTCTGATATTTTTGCTGGGGGTGTTGATATTCATGGTGTTCATGATAGGACAAGATATAGTTATCTAAATAATCATTATTATGAAAAAGCTGCTGATTATGATTTGGGTAGAAGGACTGCTTGGAAATCTTCACCTGTATCAAATGTGAATACTTGGAAATCTCCTGTTTTAATTATTCATGCAGATGATGATAGGAATGTAGATTTTAGACAGAGTACAGATCTTGTGCAAAGATTAAGAAAAAAAGATGTCTACATGGAAACAATTGTTATAGTTGATGATACTCATCATTTTATGAAGTTTGATAATCAGATGAAAGTAAATAAATCTACTGCTGATTTTTTAATTAGACTTTCTAAAGGTCTAATTAATTAATTTTATTGGATCATCTCTAACAGTTATTATATCTGAAAATACTTCTTGATTCTCTAGGGTTATAGTTATTTTATATTTGCCTGGTGATATATTAAAATTTTTGTAAATTTTATCACCGAATATTTTTTCTCCTCCAGCATACATCCCGTACTTATCTAAAAGATTTTTTCTTAGTAAATTTATTTCTCTGAAAGAGTTTTTGTTATTAAAATCAAATTTTTCAAGATTTTTTTTATCAGTTGCAATGTTTTGTAGAAGTTTTACTAAATCTATAAATTTTAATTTATAGTTATTAAACTCATTTTCATTTCTTTCAAGAGCAAAAGGCCAAATAAATCTATTAATTCCTTTAATCATATTTATTTCTTTAGAATAAAAATTTGTCTCATCCAAATTACTTATAGATATTTCACCTTTTTTGTTTGAATTGCTAAAAAAATTAATAATTGCACCATATGGTGGGTTTTTACCTCTAAATTCAAAATAAGGCTGTTTTCTTCCAGAATTTATTCTAATCCATTGGGTAGATTTTCTTATATCAAACAATTTATTTTTATTATCTGCAGTTAAGTTTCTAAGCGGGCTTATATCATCTAGAATCCATATGCTTCTTCCATGTGTTCCTGCAATTAAGTCACCATCTCTTGGGTGAATTACTAAGTCATGTATAGCTACAGTTGGAAGTTGGGAACCTAATTTTCCCCATGATAATCCTCTATCATAAGAAAAATATACTGATTCTTCGGTACCTACAAAAAGTAAGTTTGGATTTATTGGATCTTCTTTAATGACATAAACTGAATAATCTTTTGGGAGATTCGAGGTTATATTTTTCCATGTTTCTCCATAGTTTTCAGTAACATAAACATAGGGGCTATTATCATCAAATCTATGGTTATCAAATGTTACATATGCTCTTCCTTTCGCATGTTTAGATGCTTCGACTCTACTAACCCATATTTTTTTAGGTATTTTTTTGATGTTAAGTTTTACGTTTTTCCAATTTTCTCCATTATTTTTAGTTACTTGTACATTGCCATCATCTGTTCCAGCCCATATTATTGTAGTATCAATAGGAGTATCACTTATTGTAACAATTGTAAAATGATTTTCTCCTCCAGTATTGCTGTTAGTTAGACCTCCACCATTAGAAGTATTTCTTAATTTTTTGTCATTAGTAGTTAAGTCAGGACTTATGATATTCCATGTATCACCTCTATCATATGATTGAAAAAGATAATTTGAACCAAAAAGTACTTTTTTAGAATTATGGGAAGATATAATAAATGGACTACTCCAGTTAAATCTAAATTGTGGAGGAAGTAGGGTGCGATCGGGTCTTTCACGAAAGAACCAATGCTCACCAGGATCTATAGTGTATTTATTTCTTGTTTCATCATAGTCATAATCAACAAATTCATTAAAATTTTTTATTGTCTCAGGAGTAGGTGTTATAAAAGTATATTCTCTAGTTTCAATATTTTGTCTAGCAACAAATCCAACATGGTTAACTGTATATACAGTTTTCCAGTTATTTGGATCAATTTGAGTATGAAAACCATCGCCCTCAGCAATCCATGTACTATGCATATTTAGTATTCCTCTATATTCTCTGCTATTGCTCGGTGTCATCCATAATCCATTATCTTGAAGTCCTCCTCCAACATAATATGGATCTCTCATATCAACTCCTATAGCATAATACTGTCCAATAGCCATATTATTATGTGAAAGCCATGTATTTCCTCCATCAATAGATAGTCGTGAACCTTGGTCAGTAGCTAAGTACATAATTTTATTATCATAAGGAGCAATCCACATGTCGTGGTCATCACCTCCATCTGTTCTCCATTTTCTAGATGAAAATGTTTTTCCTCCATCATTTGAAATCATAAATCCTCTAGAGACAACATAAATATTGTTAGGGTCAATTGGATCTATTTCAATTTGACCATGATAGAAAGGTCTTACTGCATGCTTTAATAAGTGATTCCAAGACTCACCTTGATCATATGAAATATAAACTCCAGTTCCTGGCTCATCTTCAGGTAAATTTTCATCTGCCTCGTATGCCATAACCATAATATCTGGATTGTTTAGGTGTATTGATATGTCAATCATTCCACTACTACCTCTTGCAAGACCATTGATTATTTTTTTCCAAGATTTTCCACCATCAATTGATTTGTATAACCCACCATTTTCTCCTCCACTAATAAAACTTGCTG
>JAPYTU010000033.1:0-1400 GCA_029940715.1 Cytophagales bacterium | reverse complement strand
CCATCAATTGATTTGTATAACCCACCATTTTCTCCTCCACTAATAAAACTTGCTGGTTGTCTCAGTCTATGATAAAAACCAGCAAACATTATATTTGGATTATTTGGATGAATGACTATTTCAGTGCATCCAGTTTTATTGTCTGATGGCAACCCTCCACTTACTTTTTCCCAAGATTTTCCTCCATCTATAGTTTTAAAAAGACCTCTTTCACCAGTGTAACCCCATAAATGACCAATCGCTGCTGCAAATACAACATCAGAATTATTAGGGTGAATTTCTATTTCTGCAATTTGGTGCGTAGATTCTAATCCCATATTTATAAAAGATTTTCCTCCATCAATAGATTTATAAATTCCATCGCCGTATGCGCTTGAATTTCTATTAGCAGATTCTCCAGTTCCTATCCATATAACATCTAAATTATTTTGATCAAATTTTATAGAACCTATTGACCCAGCTCCGTATTTATCAAATATACTTTCCCAAGTTATACCAGCATTCTCTGATTTAAACACTCCTCCGGATGCGGATGCTATAAGAACTTTTCTATAGTCAGAATTACTTGCATCTATCGCAGCAATTCTACCCATCATATTTGCAGGTCCTATGTTTCTCCATTTTAAATCATTTGTTATTTGATCAGTTGTCTGACTTTTAATGTTTATTGAAAACAGAAAAAACAGAAAAAATATATTTTTTAAAAATTTCATTTATTTATGATTCATATGACCATTTTCCTCCAACCATAGTTCTTTGAATAGGAATATCAATAATGGTCATTGGATCTACTATTGTAGGATTTTTATCTAAAATTACTAAATCAGCTAATTTTCCAACCTCTAAGGATCCTTTAATATTTTCTTCAAAAGATGCATAAGCACCATTAATTGTTCCAACTTTAATAGCTTCTTCAACAGAAATTTTTTGGCTAGGACCCCAAATTTCTCCATTATAATCAGTTCTTGTGACACTAGATTGAATTGCCATCATTGGTTCAAATGGACCGGGTGGATAGTCAGAAGTTTGTGTGACATTGATTCCTGCATCTAGAAAACTTTTTACAGCAAACATATTTTCTAATCTATCTTTTCCGTATTCTTTCATTTTTTCTCCATGCCAATAAACATAAGTTGAGAATGGTGTAGGAATGGCGTTGAGTGCTTTTATTCTTTTTATTAAATTATTGTTTATAACAGTGCAGTGCTCGAGTCTAAATCTAGGATCTTTTTTATAATTTTCTTTTTGTAATCTTTCATATACATTAAGTGCTATATCAATTCCAATATCTCCATTTGCGTGAATTCCAATTTGCCAATCTTTATTATGAGCTTTAATTGCTTGATTGTATAATTGTTCTTCATTATTTACTATTATTCCATAATCATTTGGTCTTCCAA
>JAPYTU010000127.1 GCA_029940715.1 Cytophagales bacterium | reverse complement strand
CATCCTGGAGGATCTTTAGGCTGTACAGATTTTTTTGTAACACTATTTTTTAACATAATGAATAGAAATAAATCTTTTTCAATGAATGGTATTGAAGAAGATATTTTCTTTTTATCAAATGGTCATATTTCACCTGTTTTTTATAGTGTACTAGCAAGAAGTGGCTATTTCAAATTAGATGAATTAAATAGTTTTAGAAAAATAAATTCTAGATTACAAGGTCATCCAGCCACACATGAAGGATTACCTGGAATTAGAATTGCGTCAGGTTCACTTGGTCAAGGTCTATCTGTAGCTATAGGTGCCGCAAGTTCAAAAAAACTAAATAATGATTCAAATATTGTTTATGCTCTTATGGGTGATGGTGAACTACAAGAAGGACAGGTATGGGAAGGATTTATGTATGGTGCAAATAACAATATTGATAATTTAATAATTTCAATTGATTATAATGGCCAACAAATTGATGGTCCTGTAAATGAAATCAATTCTTTAAAAAATTTAAAAGCTAAATTTAAATCTTTTGGGTGGTCTGTTGTTGAAAGCGATGGTAATGATATAGAAAATTTAATTGAAGTATTAAACCATTCAAAATCATTATTAAAAAATGGTCTACCTGTTGTTAATATTATGAAAACAGTAATGGGGAAAGGAGTTGATTTTATGGAGAACTCCCATAAATGGCATGGAATTTCACCAAATGATGAGGAACTTTCAAAAGCGTTAAATCAATTAAAAGAAACTTTAGGGGACTATTAATGGAAAGAAAAGAATATACATATACAGAAAAAAAGGATACTAGATCAGGTTTTGGTGATGGTCTCTTAGAAGTTGGAAGAAAAAATAAAAACATTGTAGCATTATGCGCAGACTTGACTGGTTCATTAAAAATGAATGCTTTTAAAAACGAATTTCCTGAAAGATTTTTTCAAATAGGAGTAGCTGAAGCAAATATGATAGGTATTGCTGCAGGATTAACAATCGGTGGTAAAATTCCTTTTACTGGAACATTTGCTAATTTTTCTACTGGAAGAGTGTATGATCAAATAAGACAATCCATAGCATATTCTGGAAAAAATGTAAAAATATGTGCTTCTCATGCTGGAATTAGTCTTGGAGAAGATGGAGCTACTCATCAAATATTAGAGGATATAGGTATGATGAAAATGCTCCCTGGAATGACAGTTATAAACCCTTGTGATTATAATCAGACCAAAGCAGCCACAATTGCTTTAAGTAATCATATAGGTCCAGCATATTTAAGATTTGGAAGGCCAAAATGGCCAATATTTACTAATAAAAATATAGAATTTATTATTGGAAAAGCAATAAAATTTATTGAAGGTAAAGATGTTTCAATATTTGCTACTGGACACATGTTATGGCAAGCACTAGAAGCAGAAAAAGAGTTATTTGATTTAGGAATATCATCTGAAATAATAAATATTCATACTATTAAACCTCTTGACACTAAATCTATACTAAAAAGTGTATCTAAGACTAAATGTGCTGTAACATGTGAAGAGCATAATGTTATAGGTGGTCTAGGTGAAAGTATTGCAAGGACTCTTTCAGAAAAATTACCATGTCCAATTAAATTAGTAGGAGTTAAAGATTCTTTTGGAGAAAGCGGTAGACCTCTAGAACTATTAGATAAATATGAACTAAATCCTGAGTCAATAAAAAAAGCTGCAATCTCTGTTATTGACAAGAAATGAAAAATGCTCTTATTCTTTTATCTGGAGGACAAGACTCAACAACATGTCTATTCTGGGCAAAATCAAAATTTAATAAATTAATGGCTATTGGATTTGATTATAATCAAAGACATATAATGGAACTAGAATGCGCAAAAAAAATATGTGATCATGAAAAAATACAATTTGAAATAATTAAGCTTAATAAAATATTTTCTAACTCAGCTTTAATCGATAAAAATAAAGACCTAAATACTAACCATCCATTAAATAAAAATTTACCAAATTCATTTGTTCCTGGAAGAAATTTAATTTTTTTATCTATTGCCTCTGCATACGCTGTAAATAATAATATAAATAATATAATTATTGGAGTATGTGAAGCTGACTATAGTGGATACCCAGATTGTAGAAAAAAATTTATTGATTCAATTAAAGATTCTATTTTCCTAGCACATGATAAAAATATTAAAATTCATACACCGTTAATGCACCTTAATAAGGCAAAAATTTGGAAATTAGCTAAAGAACTTCGAATTTTAGATATAATTATAAACTATACAATGACAGATTACAATGGATCAAAAAATAAAAATGAATGGGGATTTGGTAAATTAGATAATCCTGCAAGCTTATTAAGATCAAAGGGGTATTTTGAAGCAAAAAAAAATAAATGGCTATAAAATGAAATTAGAAAGTAATATTATTGACCCATATGTTGGTCAAAAAGCTAAAGGAAAAATAATCGATTTTGAAAGTAAAAAATCTATTCAAAAAAAAGAACTTAAAGTTTTTAAATTTAAAAGTACAAATCAGTACATTAAAATATTCACACCAGAATTTATAGCTGTTTGTCCATTTAGTGGCCTACCAGATATTGCCAAAATAACTATTGAGTATTTTCCAAAAGGAAGATTAGCTTTAGAACTTAAAGCTCTAAAATACTATTTAATAAGTTATAAAAATGTAGGTATTTATCAAGAAGAAGTAACAAAGAATATACATCTAGATTTAAAAGAAATTTTAAATACAGATAAAATTAAAATTACAACAGAATATAATGT
>JAPYTU010000032.1 GCA_029940715.1 Cytophagales bacterium | reverse complement strand
GTTGATTCTTTATCAAAGATTGGTTTCCAAGTAGTACCTGAATTTTCTGTTTTCCATACACCACTTGATCCAGTTGCAACGTACCATACATTATCATTTTTTGGATGGATAGCTATATCTGAAATTCTTCCTGATAAGAAAGCAGGACCAACATTTCTAAGTTTTAATGCTGATAATGAAATCTTTTCTTCTTTTGTTGTTGTGGGGTCTACATTTTTATTATTTTTTCTTCTTTGTGAATAAACATCAAAGAATAAACAAGAAATAAGGAAGTATATAAATATTTTTTTCATAATAATTGGGTTTAATGGAAAAAGGAAGGTTAATTTATAAAAATTATATTAATTTATTTCTTTAATTAAAACATTTATTATTTGTATAGGATACTAACGCTTATTATTATTTCTATTTTAATCTCATGTAAAAAGAATGATGGTATCAGTGAAATAAATTTTTCTTATGATTCTAGTAATACTGGAGAATCGTTTTTATTATCAACTGATAATGATCTTTATATCTCATGGATTGAAGAGTCTATGGATACAAGCTATTTGTATATGAGTAAACTTAATTTAGATATATGGGGAAAGAGAGAACTTATAACTAAGGGTGTAAATTGGTTTGTTAATTGGGCTGATTTTCCTTCTATATCAATAAATAATAAAAGTGATTTAATGATTGCTCATTATTTAAAAAAAAGTTCTGAAGAAATATTTTCATATGATGTGAATTATCTAATTAGTAAAAATAAATCTTGGATTGATAAATATAAAATGCATGATGATAGTACTTTTTCTGAACATGGTTTTGTATCTATAAAACCTTATAAAGATGGATTTTTTTCTACATGGTTAGATGGAAGGAATACCAGTTCTTCTAAAGAACAGTCTGGACATGCATCTGGTCCAATGTCTCTTAGGTCTGCTATTATAAATTCTGAGGGAGAAATTATAGAAGAAAGTGAAATTGATAATATGGTTTGTGACTGCTGTCAAACGTCACTAACCGTTTCAGATAATATTCCAATTGTTGTTTATAGAGATAGAACAAAAAATGAAATTAGAGATATATCAGTATCTAGATTTATTAATTCATCATGGACTAATTCATATTCTTTAAATGATGATAATTGGAAAATAAATGGTTGCCCTGTTAATGGCCCAACTATTGAGTCAAAAGGTAAAGATGTAGTAGTAGCTTGGTTTTCTGCAGCAGATGGAAATCCTCAGGTAAGTGTAAAATTTTCAAATAATCAAGGAAAATCATTTGGAGAAAAAATATTAATAAATGATTTAAATACTACTCCATTGGGTAGGGTTGATCTAGATTTTATTGACCAAAGATCAGTTGTTGTAAGTTGGTTATCTACAAATAAAGGTATTGGTTCAATCAATTTGAGAAAAATAGATATGGATGGAAATATGGGTGAAATAGTTAGTTTGTTTAATGTGTCAAGCAGTAGGGTAACTGGGTTTCCTCAACTTGAGAGACTTCAAAATGATATTTTTCTTTCTTGGACTGATGAGGTGAATGGAATAAAAAAAATTAAAACATTTAAACTTCCAATATCTAGTCTTTAATTTAAAGTTTTATATATAAGCTCAGATATTTTTGCCATCATTTCTGTCCCACTTTCCATATCAGACATATTTTTTGATAATAGAACAATAACATATTTTCTTCCATCTTTTAGAAATACAATTCCAGAATCATGATGAACTCCAGTTATCATGCCAGTTTTATTAGCAACTTCAATATCTTTAGGTAAATATCTAGGTATAATATCATCATATTTTTGGTCTTTTAAGATATCAATCATTATAGCTGATGATTCATTATCTATAATTTTTCCTTTAGCTAATTTTTCATATATAATAAGTAAATCTTTTGCAGAGGTAGTATTATTTAGTCCTAATTCAAAGGCTTTTATGTCTTCAACACCTCGAAGAATATCTATATTTAAAGCCCCTAATTCTTTCATAGATTTTGTAACATTATTGGCTCCTATATACTCTATGAGTATATTAGTTGCAAAATTACTACTGATTGTTATCATCTCATAAATTAAATTATTTATAGAATAATATTGTCCAAGTTTGTTGTATGTATTTTTATCACTGTCATCGAATTCAGATAATTTATACATGCTCCCATCAACAATACTTTTAAATTCATTTTTTATTTGTAATGTATCTTCTAGTGATAATTTTCCTTGATAGAGTTGTCTATAAAATTCAATCATTACAGGTGTTTTCATGGTACTTGCTGCATGAAAAATTTCATTTTCGTTAATTAGAATTTCTTTTCCATCATCTAGATTTTTGAATGCTAAAGCAAAGTTTCCAATCTCATCATTAAATTTTGAAACAATTTTTTTTTTAAGAATATTGTAATCTATTTTCTTATCACATGATCCTAATGATAAAACTATTAATATAAGAATACTTCTTTGTAGCATTTTTAAAAATACAAATTCAAAAAATTAAATATTTGCAGCTCCAGGAGTTGGATTATTGTAAAATATCCACTCACTCATGTTATCAATATTTCTACCCATCGATATATCGGTAGTTTGTGATTCGTATGTGATCGAATCAACAACAGTTATTCCATCAGAGTTGATTAAAATTACTGATTCTCCTTTTGCTTTAAGTTTTTTACTTACATGTAGCACTCCTTGCTCCTGATCGTCATCACACCAAATTATTAAATATCCTCCAGCTGGTATAGTTGTAGTTGAGGGTTCATTACTATGAATTAAATAAGGGTTGTCATCATCTGGTGTATCTGTAAAGTACATTCCTCCAATATCTATAGGTTCACTTGAATCGTTAAATAATTCTACCCAGTCATCATAGTCTCCTGATTGATCGGTACAACAAGCATCGTTACTAGCTAAAAATTCATTAATTATTAGCCCTCTTCCTACATATGCATCTTCATCTTCAGTACAGGAAGAAAAAAAGGAAAGTGAAAGGACTGAAATTAATAGTATTATCGTATATCTCATATCATTTTGTTTTTCTGTATTTTAAAATTTTTAGTTTTTTGAAACTAATTTTATAAAGTTATTATTATTTCAAAATTTTTGAATTAAAAAAAAATTATTTTTATAATAATTGAAATTATTTTTTTTGGATTTTTATTGACATCAATTGTTAAAGAGTTTGATGGTTCTTCTAATGCCTTGAATTGAGAATTAAGTAATGATTTTTTCATGAAATGATTTTTTCTTTTTTTTAATCTTTCATAAATAATTTTTTTCTTTCCTTTTAGATAAATAAAATGTATAGGAATAGTAATATTTTTTTTAATAATACTTCTGTATTTTTTTTTTAATGATGAGCATGCAATAATGCAACTGGATACTTGTGAGTTTTTTTTTATTAGGTTATTGATTTTTATCAGCCATGGTAATCTATTTTTATCATTTAATGGCTTACCTTCTTTCATCATTTTTATGTTTTCTTTAGGGTGATAATCATCAGCATCAAAAAATGGAATATTTTTTTCTTTTGATAAAATTTTTCCAATTGTGGTTTTTCCACAACCTGATACTCCCATAAGTACTATTATTATTAAATTTTTATTCATTTTATAAAACAATTATAAGTAATAATATTCTCATAAATCTTTCTTGGATTATTGATTCTAATTAAAATACTTTAAAAAGTAAATCCTTTAAAATTCAGATTCCAAAAAAAGAGATTACATTTGCGCGAAATTGATTTTTTTATAAATGAATAAGATAAGAAATATAGCAATAATTGCTCATGTCGATCATGGTAAAACTACTTTGGTTGATAAAATATTACACCATTGTAATCTTTTTAGAGATAATCAAGAAACAGGAGATCTTATACTTGATAATAATGATATTGAAAGAGAAAGAGGAATTACAATTTTATCAAAAAATGTATCGGTTATTTATAAAGATATAAAAATCAATTTGATTGATACTCCAGGGCATTCTGACTTTGGAGGAGAAGTAGAAAGAGTACTAAATATGGCTGATGGAGTATTACTTTTAGTAGATGCTTTTGAAGGTCCTATGCCTCAAACACGTTTTGTTTTACAGAAAGCTCTTGATTTAAAATTAAAACCAATTGTTGTCATAAATAAGGTTGACAAGAAAAATTGTACACCTGAAGAAGTATATGAGTCTGTTTTTGATTTAATGTTTGAGCTAGATGCTGAAGAATGGCAATTGGATTTTCCAGTTGTTTATGGATCTGCTAAAAATAATTGGATGGCACTTGATTGGAAGAATCCCTCTAATTCAATTTCACCATTGTTAGATGTTGTAATAGAACATATCCCAGAACCAAAAATTGATGAAGGATCAACTCAAATGCTAATTACTTCTTTAGATTACTCATCTTTTACTGGTAGGATAGCTATAGGTAGACTTCAAAGGGGAAAACTATCTTCAAACCAACAAGTTAGCCTTGTTAAAAGAAATGGTGAAATTTTAAAATCTAGGATTAAAGAAATAAATACTTTTGATGGTTTAGGTAGAAAAAAAGTTGATATGATTAATGCTGGAGATATATGTGCAGCAGTTGGTCTAGAAAATTTTGAAATTGGAGATACTATTGCTGACTTTGAGAATCCAGAAGCTTTACCAACAATTGCTATTGATGAACCTACAATGAGCATGCTTTTTACTATAAATAATTCACCATTTTTTGGTAAAGAAGGTAAATATGTTACATCAAGATGTATTAAGGAAAGATTGCAGAAAGAACTGGAAAAAAATTTAGCAATGCAGTTAGAAGAAAAGGGAGATTCTGGAGATAAATTTGTTGTTTATGGTAGGGGAGTACTGCATCTGTCTGTATTAATAGAAACAATGAGAAGAGAAGGTTATGAATTACAAATAGGTCAACCTCAAGTAATAATTAAGGAAATAGATGGGAAGAAGTGTGAACCTATAGAAGAGCTAACAATTGATTTGCCTGAAGATGTATCTGGAAAAGCTGTTGAAATGGTTGCAGTTAGAAAGGGAGAGATATTATCTATGGAAGTTAAGGGCTTAAGAATGATTTGTAAATTTATGATTCCTTCAAGAGGTCTTATAGGATTAAGGAATCAATTGCTTACAGCCACTGCTGGTGAAGCAATTATTAATCATAGATTTATTGAGTTTCAACCATATAAGGGTGAAATTTCTGGAAGAAATAGTGGCTCATTAATTTCCATGGAAAATGGTACATCAATATCATATTCACTTGCTAAATTAAAGGATAGAGGTAGATTTTTTATTTATCATGGAGAAAGCATTTATACAGGTCAAGTTATTGGTGAAAACTCTAGAGGAGATGATTTAGTTGTAAATGTTACTAAAACAAAAAAACAATCTAATGTCCGTTCTTCAGGTACTGACGAAAAGGTAAAGCTTGCTCCCCCTGTTAAATTTACATTGGAAGAAGCTATTGAATATATCCAAAAGGATGAATACGTAGAAATTACTCCTAATAGTATTCGATTAAGAAAAATTTTATTAGATGAAAATGATAGGAAGAGATTAAGTAAACAAATTAGTTCTTAGTTAGTCTTTTCTATGATTAGATTATAGGAATTAATACTTCAATTTTATCCCATCTCATTCTTAGAGAAATAGTAGAATCAGAATCTAAAAAATCTATAGTAAATTGTTCGATAGAATTTTCTATTTCATTACTTTCAACTTCTATGCTAATAACATCTTTTGAATAGTCAGGCTCTGAAATCGCAAAGAAAGTATCAGCTTCTTCATTGATTATTACTTTCCAAATTTTTGAGTTAGGTATGGTATATAATCTGTATTCTCCAGCAGAAAGAGTTTTATTTCCAAATTGGATTTCTTGGTTAGTACTGAATTGTGTTACTGCATTAGCTCCAGTTCTCCAGTATTCATTATATGGTACTAATGCTCCATCATTTTTATTTCCAAATATTAATCTACCATTTTTATATGGTCTACTGTATTCAATTTCAAGCTGCATGTTTTCTTTTTGGAAAGATGTTTTATTAAAAGGACTTTTTGGATTTAGAATTGTATAAGTAATATATAAACCTGCCACTACAATTAATCCTGTAATAATGTATAGTATGTATCTCATTTTTTCATATTTGTTTAATATTCTAATAAATTGTAATCAATTTTCAGTTAAATATAATTTTTTTTGGTGCAAAATTCTAAATTAATAAGGCTCAATAAATTTTTAAGTCAAATAGGCTATTGCTCTAGAAGAGCTGGTGATAAATTAATAAATGAAAGAAGGGTTTCTGTAAATAATAAAATAGTAGACTTAGGAGTAAAAGTTTCTCTTGGTGATGAAGTTAGAGTAGATGGAGAGTTAGTAACTAATCCTAAAAAAAAGAAAAAATTTGTGTATTTAATATTTAATAAGCCAGTAGGAGTAGAGTGTACTACTGATAGAAATGTAAAAAATAACATCATTGATTTTATAGGATATTCTAAAAGAATTTTTCCAATTGGTAGACTTGATAAGAATAGTGAAGGGTTAATTTTATTAACAAATGATGGTGATATTGTAAATAAAATTCTTCGTACTGAAAATAATAATGAGAAAGAGTATGTTGTTCATGTAAATAAAAAGATTTCTTCTGATTTTCTATTTAATATGAGAAAGGGAGTACAGTTAAAGAATAATTTAACTAAGTCTTGTGAGGTAAAAAAAATTAATAATTATTCATTTAATATAATATTAACACAGGGGATGAATAGACAGATAAGAAAGATGTGTTTAAAGTTAGATTATAAAATTAAATTTTTAAGAAGAATTAGAATTATTAATATTAATATAGGTTCTTTAAAGTTAGGTAGATTCAGAAATTTTACTCAGCCTGAGTTAAATGATCTTTTGATGAAATTGAATTAATTTAATTTTTTTCTATTGGTTTATTAGTCTTTATAATCTTAAATTGCATTTTTTTAAGTATTTAATGGATGAAACTAATTTTTAAAGAATCTAGTGTTGATTATAACCAATATAATTTTGGTTATTCAATAAATGCAATCTTAGAAAATGAGAAATCTATAGAAAAAGCGTATTCTAAAGGATTTTTACCTTACACAAATGATGTATCTTCAACTATTGAAAAATACTACTTAGCTAGAAGTATTAGAATTAATTTAAAAAACTATGAGAGATTATCTGAAAACAATAGGGTAATAAGAAAAGTTGATGAAAAATTAGATATTTCATATAAGATACTAGATAAATCTGAGTTTAAACATTCAAGAGAATTTAAAATTTTTTGTCTTAATTATTCAAAAGAAAGGTTTTCTAACAAACCTTTATCAAGAGAACGATTAGATCTTATTTTGATCAGAGAAAATTATAATAAAATTTTTATTTTTTATAGAAAAAATAATCCTATTGGATACGTTTTGACTTATACTAATGAAAACATAATTCATTATTGGTTTTCATTTTATGATACAAAATTTATGAAAAATTTTTCATTAGGAAAATACATCATGGAACAGGTCATATTTTATGCTAAAAATCAAAAAATTAATTTTGTTTATTTAGGAACATGTTATGGTAAAAAAGCTCTTTATAAAGTCCGAGATTTTAAAGGAATTGAATTTTATGATGGTAATGGATGGAATAATGATGTGAAAATTCTTAAAAAACTGTGCAAAGAAGATAGCATTAATTAAATGCAAAAACTAAATATTTAATATGCTTAACGTTCATAATCTTTCTATTTCTTTTCAAGGAGATGATCTTTTCAAGAATATAACCTATAGGGTGGGTTTTGGAGATAGAATTGGGCTAATAGGGAAAAATGGGGCTGGTAAGTCTACCATGTTAAAAATTTTATCTAAAGAACTAGAACCTGATACAGGTGAAATTGCAACAGATAAAGATTTAAAAATTGGCTTTTTAAAACAGGATATAGATTTTGTTGAAGGAAGAACAGTATTGGAAGAAACATATGAGGCTTTTATTGAAATAAAAATTATAGAGAACAAAATAGAAGATATCAATATTCAGTTAATGAATAGTGAGAATTCTGAAAGTAAGGAATATTACCAGTTGATGATAGATCTTCAAAATCTTCAAGATAAATTTAAAATTATTGGAGGTTATAATTATGAAGGAAATACTGAAAAAATTCTTACGGGATTAGGTTTTCAATCATCTGAATTTAATAAACAAACAAGTAATTTATCAGGAGGATGGAGAATGCGTATTGAGCTCGCAAAACTTTTATTACAAGATAACGATATCCTATTATTGGATGAGCCTACAAATCATTTAGATATAGATTCTATCATTTGGTTTGAATCATTTTTGAAAAGCTATGGTGGTGCTGCATTAATAGTATCTCACGATAAAATGTTTTTGGATAATATAACAAATAGAACTATTGAAATCTCATTTGGAAACATTTATGATTACAAAAAGCCATATTCTCAATATTTAATTTTAAGAGAAGAAATGAGAGAACAACAACTTGCTTCTCAAAAAAACCAAGAGAAAGAAATTTTAAATACTAAAAAGCTTATAAATAAGTTTAGAGCTAAGGCGTCAAAGGCATCTATGGCTCAGTCTCTCATAAAAAAACTAGATAGAATGGATATAATACAAGTTGATAAAGATGATAAAAGTGTTATGAATGTACACTTTCCAATATCGATTAATCCAGGAAAAATAATATTTGAAATAAAGAATCTTTCAAAAAACTATGATGATTTAGAAGTTTTGAGTTCTATAAACTTAATTCTTGCAAGAAATTCTAAAGTTGCGTTTGTTGGGCAGAATGGACAAGGGAAAACAACACTTGCTAAAATTATAAATAATGAAATAAAATACGAAGGATTTTTTAAAATTGGACATAATGTAGAAATTGGATATTTTGCTCAAAATCAGGCAGATTATTTAGATGATAAAAAGACTGTTCTTCAGACCATGGAGGATTCAGCAACAGAAAAAAATAGGAATAAAGTAAGGGATATTCTTGGATCTTTTTTATTTAGAGGAAGTGAGGTTGATAAACATGTTAAGGTTTTATCTGGGGGAGAAAGAAATAGGCTAGCGCTTGCAAAATTACTATTGTTGCCTTTTAATATGCTTATTATGGATGAACCAACAAATCATCTTGATATTAAGTCTAAAAATGTTTTAAAAGAAGCTTTAAAACGTTTTGAAGGTACTTTAATTTTAATTTCTCACGATAGAGATTTTCTTCAAGGACTTACTGAAATAGTTTATGAGTTTAAGGATAAGAATATAAAAGAGTATCTAGGAGATATTGATTATTATCTTGAAAAAAGAAACATTGGTGACATTAGGGATATTGAGAAAAAAAATACTGTTACTTCTTCTAAAAAAATGGATAAAGAATCTTATAAAAAGATGAAAAAAATTAGGTCATTAGACAATAAGATTAAAAAAGTTGAAACAGATATAATAGAATTAGAAGAAAACATTAAAAAAATAAATTTTGCTCTTGAATCAAATCCTTCTGATTACAATGAAACATTTTTTGAAAAATATCAGTCAAAAAAAAATAAGCTTGCTTTATCTATATCAAAATGGGGAGATTTACAGAAGGAACATGAAAAATTAAACAAATAATGGATAAATTATTTATAATCTTTTTACATTGAAATTATGATTCAAGAATATGATTATGAAAATCATTGGAATAAAGCTTACCAAAATAATATGGTAGAAAAATTGGGATGGTTTGAAGATGATCCAATTGCATCTATTGATCTTATTGAAAAGTGCAACTTATCAAAAGATGCATTAATTTTTAATGCAGGTGCAGGAGCTACTACATTAATTACATTATTATTGAAAAAGGGTTACTCAAATATTTTAGTGAATGATATTTCATCTTTGGCATTAGATAAGTTAAAGAGTAGTATAAATAACAATAGTAATGTTAGGTTTATTGTGGATGATCTAACGAATCCTACTACATCATTAAATATAAAAAATGTTGATTTATGGCATGATAGAGCTGTTTTACATTTTTTTACTTCTAAAGATCAGCAATTATCATATTTTAATTTGTTAAAAAAAATAGTTAGAAAAGGTGGATATGTAATATTTTCTGAGTTTGGAATAGATGGAGCAAAAAAATGTTGTGGCTTGGATATTGTAAATTATAGTGAGAAAATGTTACAAAATAGACTTGGAGAAGAGTTTATATTACTAGAATCTTTTAATCATCAGTATAATCATCCTTCTAATGGCAATACTAGAAAATACATTTATACTTTATTTAAAAGGAAAACTTGTTTATATTAATTGATAATAAGAGTAAATGATAATTAATAAATCATGAAGCATTCCTTCGTTCTTCCTATACCTAACTTTACATTATGTAACCCTGGATAAATAATTATGATTAAGAATATAACCTACTTTTTTTTACTCCTAGGAGTGATTTCATGTTCAACTAATGAAGAAAAATCTCCTAATGTAATTGTAATAATAAGTGATGATCAAGGTTATGCAGATGTTGGATTTCATGGAAGTAAGGAAATTTTTACTCCCAATATTGATAGGATAGCTAATAATGGAGTCGTATTCTCTGAAGGGTATGTTTCATATGCTGTTTGTTCTCCAAGTAGAGCGGGACTAATTACTGGAAGGTATCAGAATAGATTTGGATATACCAGAAATATTCTATTAACTCCTAAAGATTCTACCATGGGACTTCCATTAACAGAGCAAACATTACCTGATGTTTTAAGGAAGGCTAACTATAAAACTAAAGCAATTGGTAAATGGCATCTTGGAGCTCATGAATCTTTAATCCCTGAAAGTAGAGGATTTGACCAATTTTTTGGCTTTATAATTGGAGGTCATAGGTATTTCCCTGAAGATCTTACACTAAATGATTTGACACAAGCAAGAAGGCAGATGGATGGTTATGTCACTAAAATTTATGACAATGGAAAGAGAATTGATACTAAAAAATATTTAACAGAAGAATTATCTGATAATGCTGTAAAATTTATTGAGGATAACTCTGATAATCCTTTTTTCTTATATTTATCATATAATGCTCCTCACACTCCCTTGCAGGCTACTGAGAGAGATTTAGAAAGAAATAAACATATAGAAGTTGAGAAAAGGAGAACTTATGCTGCGATGGTCTCATCTATGGATGATGGAATTGGGTTAATATTAGATAAACTTGAAGAGAAAAAGATAACAGACAATACTATAGTTATCTTCTTTTCAGATAATGGGGGAGTAGAGTGGTATAATTTCTCAGATAATGGTATCTTAAGGGGTATTAAAGGCGACTTCTTTGAGGGCGGTATAAGAGTACCATTTACTATGCAGTGGCCAAAAAAAATTAAACCAGGAATTACATATGATAAACCTATTATTGCTTTAGATGTCTTTGCTACGGTTGCATCTGCAGCATCCGCAGAAAAATATATAAAAAATGATATTGATGGAGTTGATCTATTACCATATCTAACTGGTGATAAATTTGGTTTACCTCACGAATATTTATACTGGAAGAACCCAGATAAAGACATTGATGTTGTCAGAGATGAGAGATATAAATACCTAAGAATGGGTGAAGAAGAATATATTTTTGATTTAAAGAATGATATTAGTGAAGAAACAAATATTATTAATTCATCAAAACCTATTTATGATAGACTTAAATCTAATTTTAAAGAGTGGGATAAAGAGATGATAAATCCAGTTTTTTTAGATTTGGGTAGTGGAAAAGAATACAACAAACTCCATCCAGACCGATGGTATGATTCTAATCTAAAGAAATAGTTATTGGCCAGCCTGTAAATTGTTCTGCATTTTCTTTTTTAACATCTACATATCTTGGCCAGCATTCAAAAGTAACATCTTTGGAATCTTTTTTAAATTTAATTATTCCATAACCAGCTCCATTTGAATTGGTATCTGGATTTGCATATGCATGCATTGTTATTTTATTATTAAAACCATCTAAATATCTTCCTGTCCAAGGTAAATTTGGATTGGAGTTAATTCCAGCTTTCTCATTTTCAGGCCACCACCATCTACTATAATAGTTGTTTACAATAGCAGGAACTACAAATGCCCACGGACCATCTTCATAAGAATCTATACCATGATGTATGACTGTGGCTATATGCTGGTCACCTCCTATATGTACTGCATTAGCTTTTTTAATTATTTTAAGTGCTTTATTTCTTCCTGTTTGTGGCCAACCATTTGAATCCATATCAGCATGTAGCCTATTTTCTTTACTTCCATGGAGATGTGCTCCACCACAGAATCCTGTTTGCGATAATACGGATTTCATGCTAATACCTTTATGGTTATTAGCCCAATTTTTAAGAAAATCAAGTTGTCTGTTCCCTAAAAGAATTAAGCCTTCTACATCTATAGATTTAGGATCATAGTTAGGATTTCTTATGTGGTCAGGTCTTGGGCCTTGTTGAGGTATTTTACCTTTAGGGCCAGATTTAAATTTTCTATCTTCAAGAATAGCAAAGTCTATTCCTCCAACCACAAGATTAGTGTAATACACATTAATTCCTTGCTCTATAGGAGTGCTGTCATATGGATCAGGAAGGTGAGAGGTTTGAGCTCTTTCTACCATTTTTACGTATTCGTGATGATAATAATAGCCACCATCATTTCCAGCTGGAGAAGAAGCTATTTTTCCATTTTCTCCCCATAAATTTCCTTGACCAATATCATGATCATCTGGAATAGTAACACATGGTCTTTCTCTAAAAGTATCTCTAAACTGTATTCCGAATTTTAGCCATGCTGCTGTATGTTCTTGGTGATCATATGATTGATCTCCAGCAAAAAATAAGAGATCAGGGTTTATATGATTTATATTTTTTACATAATTTTCTCTATCTCCTCTGTCTTTGTTGCTATTACAAGATAATGCTGCTAAAATAATTTCATTTTTATCAATTGGATCTTTTCTTATTAAACCTTCAAAAGATGCTTTTTTTCCATGTAAAAGTCTGTATTTAATATTTTTAGAACTATTCCAATTTTCAATTCTAAAAGTTGTTGCCCATCCTAATTCATTCACTTTTTTTGTTTGTATTTCAACCCATTTTTCATTTTTATATATTTCTAATCTAACCTCTCTTGTTTCATATGGGTATAAAGGAAAAAGTTGTGCAGTAAGCTTTAATGTATTATTTGAAACAGTGTAGATACCAAATGCGAGTACATTTTCTCTTTTAACATTTACGTCAATAATAGGATTTGGCATTCTATTCCACCAGTCATTAGTTGAAATTGTATCAATTCCAGAAAATGGAGATTTAAATAGTACTTTTAAGGAATTTTTTTGATTTGATTGATCAGTATTACATCCAAATAAAATAAAAAAAAGTAGAAGAAAATTTATTTTTTTTAATAAAATCAATCTAGAAATTTAAATAGTAAAAGCTTTTTAGCAATCGCAACATTTGCAATCGCATGACTCAGTACATTCACATTTATCACATTCACACATATTTATGTATTTTTAGTTAATAATATCAAAGGTATTTAATTTATTGTATATTTCACTAATTTAAACCTGGGATTATAGATGAAAAAAATATTTATACTATTTCTATTTTCTGTTAATGTTTATGCACAGGATTCGTATTATCCTGACAAAATATGGGAGGAAAAATCACCTGAAAGTTTAGGTGTAAATTTCAAAAAATTAGATGAGGCTATACAATTTGCTATTAATAATGAAAATAGTGTAGAAAATGACTTAAGAATAGCGATAATCAAATCCTTTGGAAATGAACCTGATTTTAGAATAAAAGGACCTACAAAAAAGAGAGGTAATCCAAATGGTTTAATTATTAAGAATGGTTATATCATAGGAAAGTGGGGTGATATAAAAAGAGTTGATATGACTTTTAGTGTTACTAAAAGTTATTTGTCTACCACAGCTGCAATTGCATTTGATAAACAGCTTATTTCTTTAGATGAGAAACTTGTAAATTATGTTTGGGATGGTAAATTTGATGATCCTCATAATAGTCAAATCACATGGCATCACCTATTAAACCAGTCATCTCAATGGTCAGGAAATCTTTTTGGAACCTATGATTGGGCAGATAGACCACCTAGAGGTTTAACTCTTGAAGAAATTAAGAAACAATCTCTTTTACCTCCAGGGAAAAATTATAAATATAATGACGTAAGAGTTAATTTATTATCCTATTCCTTACTAAATGTGTTTAGAGTACCTCTACCAAAAGTTTTGAAAAAATACATTATGGATCCAATAGGTGCATCGAATACTTGGAGATGGTATGGGTATGACGAGTCAATGAAGATTATTGATGGTGTGGAAGTACAGTCAGTAAGTGGTGGTGGTCATTTTGGAGGAGGTATGTTTATAAGCTCTGAAGATCATGCAAGATTTGGTTTACTATTTTTAAGAGATGGTATTTGGGGTGATGAAAAATTAATATCTTCTGGTTGGATAAAAAAAATGAGATTACCCTCAGAGAATAATTCTTCTTATGGGTACATGTGGTGGCTAAATAGAGGTCAAAGAAAATGGGATGGACTACCTGAAAATATTTATTATGGAGCTGGATTTGGTGGAAATTATGTTGTAATAGTACCAGATCATGATCTTGTGATTGTAGCCAGGTGGATAAATTCTTCGAAAATTGGAGAATTTGTAAGTAAAGTAGTAGGGTCTCATAAATAAGAAAAGTACCTTTCTTTGAATCTTTATTAGATAGTTGTAGATTAGAAACTTGAGAATATTTTTAACGTTAACCTTTTTTTCTTTTACTCTTAGTTGTTCTACAAAAAATCAATTACATAACTTAATTGATGAAGTAGAGGTATTCCAAGATAATAATGGCATAAATCATATTTATGCTAATAATCAAGAAGATTTATTTTTTATGCAAGGGTATCTAGCTGCAAAAGATAGATTATTTCAATTCGAGGTATGGAGAAGACAAGCTACTGGAACAGTTTCAGAAATATTAGGTGCTGATGAGCTGGAAAGAGATATAGGAACTAGGTTATTTAAGTTCAGAGGGGATATTGAGGATGAGTCAAATCATTACCATGATGATGGATATAAAATAATTACATCTTATGTTGATGGAGTAAATGCGTATATAGATGAGGTTAATAAAGATCCTGATAAATTACCTATAGAATTTACTTTGTTAAATATTAAGCCAGAGTTATGGACTCTTGAAGTTGTAATATCTAGACATCAGGGTCTTTTAGGAAATATTACACAGGAACTTAATATAGGAAGAGCAGTGTCAAGAATTGGAGAAAAAAAAGTTAAAGATCTGATGTGGTTTCATCCTAAAGAGCCTTCTTTAAAGCTTCATAAAAAAATAAGAAAAGAAGATTTAGAAAAAAATATTTTAGCCTTATATAATGCTTACAGAAGACCTATTAAATTTAAAAAAGAACATATTGTAGAGAAGTATAGAAGAGAAAATAATAAAAAAATTTCTTTTAACAACCAAATTAATCAAATTGATAAAATGGATGAATTTTCTATTGGAAGTAATAATTGGGCAATTTCTGGAAGCAAGTCAAATAGTGGGTATCCGATATTAGCTAATGATCCTCATAGAACAATAGTGGGACCTTCTCTAAGATATATTTCGCATTTAGTGGCCCCAGGTTGGAATGTGATAGGTGGTGGTGAGCCAGAAATCCCAGGAATCTCTATAGGTCATAATGAATTTGCTGCATGGGGACTTACTGTATTTAGAACAGACGCAGAGGATTTGTATGTCTACGAGCTTAATCCAAATAATTTTAATGAGTACAAACATAATGGTGAGTGGAATAAATTTATGACAATAGAAGAATTAATTCCAGTGAAGGGGATGAAGGATCAGAAAGTAATATTATATTATTCAATTCATGGTCCAGTAACTCTTATAGATAGTGTAGAAAATAGAGCATATGCAGTGAGGTGTGGTTGGCTGGAAATAGGAGGATCTCCGTATCTTGCATCTTTGAGAATGAA
>JAPYTU010000126.1 GCA_029940715.1 Cytophagales bacterium | reverse complement strand
CAAGAACTAGGAGATGTAATGATCGAACAATTAAGTGGTTTATTTGAAAATAAAAAAAAACTAAATTAAATTTTTTTTAAATCACTATTTTCCCATTTTATTAATACTTCTGCTCCACCAGTTTCTGGTGAATTATTAAAATTTATATTTGCAAAATTTTTTTCTAAAAGAGTTTTACCAATAAATGTTCCAAGTCCTAAACCGTATTTTGTAATATTTCCTTGATCAGTTGTTCTAATATAAGGCTCTCCTAATCTATGCTTATCAATTAAATCTTTGGGGAAACCTGGGCCATCATCTCTAATTGTTATATTTGTTATTTTTTTGTTGCTACTTAAAAGTATTTCTATCTTTTTTTTACTAAATTTATTTGCATTTCCTATAAAATTTCTTAGACCATATATAATTTCTATAGATTTGTTAGTATTTATTGGATTATTGTAGTCCTCCAAATTAATCACAAATTCTTTATTACTTATTTCTTGGTATGATCTAACAATTTCATTTACATAATCATTTAAGGAAAGATTAATATTTAAAAAATCATCTTCAATACTTGGATTTAATGATAATTTCTTAAGTATTTCTCTACATCTATTGCTTTGACTAATCAATAAATCTAGATCTTTGCTTATTTTATGGTTATTTCCAAATTCTTTTTTTAATTCTTTTGCTGTTAATAAAATTGTGGAAAGAGGTGTGCCGAGCGAGTGAGCAGCGGCAGCGGCTTGTCCTCCTAAAGAAAGAAGTTCACTTTCTTTTGCCATTAATTCTTGAATTTTATCATATGCTTTTTTTCTAATTCTAGTTTCTTCCCCAAATTTAAAACCAAAATATACTAAAAAGATTAGACCTATACTTGTCGATATAGGCATAGCATATAAATAATAATCAGGAACGTGGAAATGCAATTCACCAGGATGGGGTAAATCATAGTAATAAAAAGTTAATATTATTAAAATTATTATTATAATTGCAACTAGTATAATTGAACTCAAAAAATGTAAGTACTGAGAAGAAAATACAGCTGGTATTAATATCAAAAAGACAAATGGATTGGCTACTCCTCCGGTAAAAAAAAGTAAAATTCCTAACTGCAATATGTCGTAACTTAAATATATTGTTGAAGAAATATTATTAACTTGGTTATCTTTTATTTTAAATTGTAAAAAAAGATTAGTTAAAATACCAAAAAGAACTATTGAAATACATATAAAGTAATGAAAATTATATTTTAAAAAAAATTGAACTATTAAAATAGCACTTATTTGCCCAATGTAAGCAATCCATCTTAAATTAACATAGGTAGATTTATTTAATGAGTATAAATTAGAAACTTTAATAAACTCCATTATTAGACATCTAAATTCGATACATTAATAGCGTTTTCAACAATAAAATCTTTTCTTAAAGCGACATCGTTACCCATCAGTGTATGAATTAATCCATAGTCTTTTTTTAAATCCTTTGAGTACTTAACTTGTAGCAAGTTTCTACTCTCGGGGTTCAAAGTAGTACTCCATAGTTCTTCAGGATTCATTTCACCTAATCCTTTGAATCTTTGTATGCTAATTTTTGATTTTTCTTCTTGCAATTTTTTTTCAAAATCTTTTGATCCTTTTTTGATTTTTTTAAATTCTTTTGAATTATTTAAAATGTAATTTTCTAGTTCTTTTTCGTCTTTAATATAAATTCCCTTAGATCCCTTGTTAATTTTAAATAGCGGTGGTTGAGCAAGATAAATGTGTCCATTTTCTATTAATTTGTTAAAAGGTTTGTTATTAAAAAAAGTCAAAAGCAAAGCTCTAATATGCGATCCATCAACATCAGCATCAGTCATAATAATTATCTTTCCATACCTTAAATCTTTTAAATCTATATCTTCATCTTTTGGATCTAAACCAAGTGCGTTGATTAAAGTAACTATTTCGTTAGATGAAATCAATTTTGCTAAAGTTTTTGTTCTAATTTCATTTCCATTTCCATTAATATTTTTTTTTGTTCCATTGGGACTTGTATATGTATTTAAAATTTTTCCCCTTAATGGAAGAACTGCTTGATATTCTCTATTTCTTCCCTGTTTTGCTGATCCTCCGGCTGAATCACCCTCTACAATAAACAATTCAGTGCCTTCTTGTTTTGAATTTTGGCAATCTGCTAATTTTCCTGGCAATCCACTTAATTCTAAAGCTCCTTTTCTTCTAACATTTTCTCTAGCTTTTCTCGCAACATCTCTAGCTAATGCGGCTTGTACAACTTTAGCTAAAATAATTTTTGCAACTGAAGGGTTTTGATCAAACCAAACAGATAATTTTTCATTTATTAAAGTTTCAACGATATTTCTTACTTCAGAAGAAACTAATTTATCTTTTGTTTGAGATGAAAATTTTGGATCAGGAATTTTTACTGATAAGACACATGTTAAACCTTCCTTTATGTCATCTCCTGAAATAGAAACTTTATTTTTTTTTAGTAAATTTTGTTCTGTTGCATATTTATTTATTACCCTTGTTAATGAACTTCTAAATCCTAATAAATGAGTTCCACCATCTTTTTGATATATATTATTAGTATATGGATAAACATCTTCTGAATATCCAGCATTCCACTTTAAAGAACATTCTATTTCTAGATTGTCTTTTTTTCCTTCTACAAAAATTGGTTTTTTAAATAAATCATTATCATTTTTATTTTTTAATTTTGTTCTATCTTTATCTAAAAATTCTACAAATTCTAAAATTCCACCTTCATACTTAAAATCTACATTTTTAGTTTTTTTTATTGTTAAATCATTAATTGAAATTTTTATTCCTTTGTTTAGAAATGCAAG
>JAPYTU010000031.1 GCA_029940715.1 Cytophagales bacterium | reverse complement strand
CTTGGATGCTTAATTAATTTCCTATCAAGAGAGAGATCAAATTCAAGAAAATCATCAGCAGGGGAAGGGAAACCAGCAGTTACAGGTTGAGAATAGAAAGGAACTTCTCTAAATATTTTAAGCTTTTCTAATGAATTAATCGATAATTTCATGTTCTGATTCAAATTGATTTTATAATAATCAAGAAGAATCAAAAATACTAATTTTATTAGTAAATACTAATTTTATTAGTATTAATATTTTTGTTTTTCTAATTCTTAGAATCGGGAAGATCTATATCCACATTATTTCTATAATCGCCGAGAAGATGTTCAGAAAAATAATACCACATCATTTTTTCATAATAACTTTTGTAATCACCATAACCATGCCTTTTTCCAGGAAATATCATCATATCAAACCTCTTACCAGCCTTAATAAGTTCATCAGCAACCCTAAGGGTATTGGTTGGGTGTACATTATTATCAATATTACCATGTGTTAGCAACAGATGTCCCTTCAAATTCTCTGCAAGAGACTGATTTGTCTTAATCTTAGCATCCCAACTTAGTTCTTTCTTTTTATTACCATCATCATCTTCCTTTTCTTTATATTCAGCAACGATGCCATTATGGATTTCGCTCCACCACTTATTATAGATATTATTATCATGATTACCAGCTGAAGAACAGGCTACGTCATAAAAATCAGGGTATGATAAAAGTGCAGCAGTTGACATAAATCCACCACCAGAATGACCAAATATTCCAACATTATCAAGGTCAATCCAAGAATATCTCTCGGATAACTGCTCTAAAGATCTCTTATCATCAGCCAACGCATAATCTCTAAGGTTCTGGTATCCAAACGTGTGATAGTATTTAGAACGCATAGGACTTCCTCCCCTATGACCCATACTAACAACAATAAATCCCAGTTGCGCAAGAGCTGTATTATACCTACCAGACACTGTAAAATCATTTGTAAATGATTCAACCTGTGGGCCAGGATATACATAAGAAATTATAGGATATTTTTTTTCAGGATCAAAATCAAAAGGCTTATACATCACGCCGTATAAATCGGTTATACCATCAGCTGCCTTAACTTTAAATCTTTCAGGCATTTTCCAACCAGCATGAATCAAAAGGCTTAAATCAGCCATCTCAAGATTCATTATCTTATTACCAAAAGCATCCTTAAGAATAGATTCAGGTACATGATCCACCGATGAAAAATTGTCAACAAAAAACTTACTAGATTCTGAAAAATCAGTTCTATGATTGTATTTTTTGGAAGTTATAATCTTCATTCCTGAACCGTCAAAATTTGAGCTATATACCATACTATAATAAGGATCTACATTTTTTTCTTTTCCAAATGCTTGATAATAAACTTTTCTCTTTAATGTATCAATATCTTGAATTCTTCCAGTAATAAAATAACCTCCATTTGTAATTTTGTTTTTTAGTCTTCCAGTATTACCATCATATAAATAAAGTTGACCCCAACCATTCTTTTCAGACCAATGGATCAATTCCTTACCTTCATTAATAACTGCAAGCTGACTATAGTTCCAATTAAAATATGGATGATTTACTTCAGTAAACAAAGATTTTATTGATCCATCAGAAGTATTGACGTATGAAATATCCAAAGTATCACTTGTCCTATTCATCCTCGTCATATATAATCTGTCTGAAGTTTTTCCAGGTAAATGAAGACTAATAGACTGATCAATAAATTTATCAACATCAACATCTATTCTAGACTTAGAATTAACATCAAAAATTTCAAGGACTTCCTGAGGAATATTTTTTTCACCAGGCATAGCATACTTATATATTTCTAACTCTGGTCTAGGATCTTTAAGGGTATTAATAACAAACAAATCATCAACTTTTCTCGCATCTGAACGATTTGCATACAGTTTCTTTGAATCTTCAAACCATGTAGCTCGTGATCTAAATCTTTTGTCTGTAGTTGTATCACCATGCTTCCACTGATAAGAAAACCAACGTTCTCCATCAGTAGTTAATTGAATTTCAACACTATCTTCATCACCAACTTCCATTAAGAAAAGATTATGATTTTTTGCAAAAACCATATAGGTAGAATCTGGTGAATATCTTGCCCACTCGTTATCTTCCTCCTCATTTACTGAATCTCCCTTCATTAAATTCTTTGATAATATATTATACTTATATTCAATGCTATCAACACTAAAAGTAAGTGTTTTATTATCCTCCTCTAACTCCAAATCCTCTAACTCTAGATTATTATGATTTACTGGCTTTCTAGTTAACTCAGATAATTTTGCAGAAAAATCAAGATTATCCAGCATTTTAGTTTTTGTTTTCTTTATCGGGTCAACAACATAGAAATGTTTGCCATTTGTTGTTGTGTACGAATACCAAAACTTATCACTCTCATGAAACCACTTTGGTGAAACTCGAGTCGTCTTAAGCATTTCACTTAAGTTTTTTTGGCTAAACTTTTCGGCAGCCTTAAAATTTGCTTTTTGAGCATATAACGAAAAATTGAAAAGAAAAAATAATAGGAAAAATCTCATAATATTTGGGTTTATACTAGTTAAGGTATTAAGAATATTACGAAAAAAAAAAATTGATGTCGGGGTGGCAGGATTCGAACCTGCGACCTCCGCGTCCCAAACGCGGCGCGATAACCGGGCTACGCTACACCCCGAAAATGAAGTGTGCAAATTTATAAAAGAAAATTCATCTAAAACAATGGTTAGCATAAAGAATATTAATCAAAATATGAACTATCATTATTTATTGTATAGGATTTTTATATATTTAAATATTAAATTAACTAATACTATGAAATTATCAACAACGGAAAATATTCCAGGAGTAATGATTACTGATTCTTTAGGCATAGCAAGAGGGAGTACAGTAAGAACAAGGAACGTGGGTAAAGATATTATGGCAGCTTTCAAAAATCTTATAGGAGGAGAAGTGACTGAATACACAAGATTACAGGCTGACGCAAGAGAAGAAGCTCTTCAAAGAATGATCTCAGATGCTAAAAGTTTAGGTGCCGATGCTATTGTATGTGTTAGATTTCAAACATCAGTGATGATGGCAGGAGCATCAGAATTACTTGCCTACGGAACAGCAGTAAAAACTAAATAAATTTATTTTTTATACTTCTCAAACCAAGCAGTAATAGCATTTACTTTTGCAATTAAGTTACTGGGCCTAGCAGCAATTCCATGACTTGCTCCAGGAATTCTTACAAGCATCGACTCAACCTTATTAAGTTTTAGGCCAGCATAGAACTGTTCACTTTCTGCCATAGGCGTTCTAAAATCTTGTTCTCCCGTCAACAGCATCGTAGGTGTCTTAACATTTCCAACATATGATATAGGTGATCGTTCCATATACTGATCAAGGTGATCCCAAGGAAGACCAGGAAACCAGTACTTATAAAAAAAAGATACATTATCAGCATAAAGCACAAAACTATACCAATTTATTACTGGTTTTGCTACCACCGCAGCATTAAACCTATCAGTTTTACCAACAATCCATGAACTAAGTACTCCACCACCACTTCCACCGGTAACAAACAAATTATCTTTATCTATATAGTCTCTTTCAAGTACGTAATCTACTCCAGACATTAAATCATCATAATCTTGACCTGGATAATTATGATGAATTAAATTTCCAAATTCTTTACCATAACTAGTACTACCTCTTGGATTTATATATAACACCACATATCCTTTACTTGCATATAACTGAACTTCTGCTGAAAATCTAAATCCATAATTTGCAAATGGGCCACCATGAATTTCTAGAACTAATGGATACTTTTTCTTAGAATCAAAATTTGGTGGCTTAACAAGCCATCCCTGTATTTTTCTTCCATCATAGGAAGATTCATACCAAACCTCTTCCACTTTACCAAGCTCTTTATAATCAAATAAATCTTTATTTAATTCAGTAAGTCTATTTTTTGATCCATTATATCCTACCGCCAAATCTGAAGGATTATAAACATTACCATATGTGAAAGCATACCTTCCATTTTTTGACATACTATACGTTCCTCCACTATATGGTCTGCCTAATGACAACCCTCCAATTTCATCTACTATATCTTTAACTTTTCCAGAGAGTGACATGTAGGCAAGATTTGTCATTCCCTTGTCATCGTACTGAAAGAACAAACCCTTACCATCTTCTGACCAATTGATATTACCTATATTTCTATCAAAATCTCCCGAAATATTTTTTATATCTTTCCCATCTCTACTCATAACATACAAGCTATTTTGCTGATATCCTAAATACTTATCATCAAAACCTAAATATGCTATGCTAGCATTATCTGGTGAAACCTTGGGTTGAGAATCGGGACCAAGTCTACTTGTTAGAGCACTAACTTCTTCTGTTTCAAGGTTTAAAAGATATATCTCAGAATTGTTTGGTTCTAAATCAGAATTTTCATGAAGATTAGCAGAAAATAATAACTCTTTATTACTGAGCCATTTTGGAGAACCAGCATCTTTATCCAAAAAAGTTACCTGCCTTGGAGTACCACCTTCAACTGGTAAAGTAAAAATTTGAGAATTTCCCTGCTTAGTATATCCACTTCCATCATTCCTATAATTTATATCATCTATCTCAATCGGCGGTTCATTCCATTTGGCACCTTCAGGTTTTTCAGGCATTTTAATTAAATTATTTTCAGACTCTTTCACAAAAGAGTTAAAGGCAAGATATTTGTCATCATCAGACCAATCCACGGATCCAATAGAACTTTGCATATTAGTAAGTTTTTGAATAGACCCCTGATCAAGTCTATAAATATATAATTGAACAGAACCATCGGAATCCGATTTATATATAAAATTTTTTCCTGAATTAGACCAAATAGGAGAAAAATCATTTTTATTACCCGTGGTTATAGGGGTATTATTTGTTCCATCAAAATTTATCATCCATAAATTAGAGAAATTTTTATCGGTCATAATATCCTTAAAATTCCTCACATATAAAATTTTTTTTCCATCAGGAGAGATACGTGGATCTGATACATATTCTAAGCTAAAAATATCTATAGGCTCTAATTTTTTTGAGGATTGAGAAAATGAAATGTAAGAAAAGAAAAAGAAAAAAATTAGATAATATAATCTATTGATAAATTTGGTTTCCATAATATTTTACTATATTTAAAATTGTCAGAAAATTGAGTTAATATTTAAATGTATAAATTTTATAATTATGAATAATCAAATAAGCAGAAGAAATTTAATAAAACTTCTGGGAGTATCAAGTATATCGCTCCCTCTTACTGGTTTTACTAAACCCCTTAAAAAAACTATACTAAAAAACACAGACAAAAACTCCCCCATAAAATTAAGCTCAAATGAAAACCCTTACGGACCATCACCCAAAGTAAGAAATGCTATTATAGATGCTTTCGATGAAGCATGTAGATATCCTTACACAAGAGTTGCGGAGCTTGAGGCAATGATTGCAAAAAAAGAAGGAGTATCTCCTGACATGGTATTAGTAACTGGTGGATCAAACGAAGCTCTCAGAGCAACAGGAAGATATTTTGGGATGGAACAAAAAGAAATTATCGCTTGTAAACCAACATACCTAGCACTACTAACATATGCTAAAGATTTTGGATGTAATATTAATTGGGTACCGCTAGATAAAGAGCTAAGATATGACTTAAATGAAATTTCAAATAGAGTATCTAAAAATACAAGTATGGTATTTATTTGTAACCCTAATAATCCTACAGGGACAATGGTCGGATCTACTGAACTTGAAGATTTTTGCGTGTCTACCTCAAAGAAAACATGTGTTTTCGTTGATGAAGCATATTATGATTATTCAATACTAGACGGCTACCCAACAATGACAAAACTTGTAAAAAAAGGTCATAACATCATTGTATCAAGAACTTTCTCTAAAATATACGGACTTGCAGGTGTTAGAATAGGATATATCATTTCAAGTCCAGAGAGAATAGCTAGTATTAAAAAATGCACAATGGCAGGGACTAATATGCTTGCAACACATGCGGCCATAGCAGCATATGATGAAACGGATTTTTTCAAGTACAGTTTGAATAAAAATAAAGAGGCAATAAATTATTTCTATGGACTCTTTGAAGAACTTAATCTTGAGTACAGAAAATCACATACAAACTTTGTCTTCTTCAAGACTGGAGTACATATAGACAAGTTTGGAAAGTATATGAAAGATAAAGGTGTTCTGGTCGGAAGACCATTTCCTCCTTACTATAACTGGTGTAGGATAAGTACAGGTAGAATTGAAGATGTTAAAATTTTTGGTGAAAAATTAAAAGAGTACTACTCCTAGAAATCAATTTTATTAACAAATTTATTTTTTTATAACCCTAGTTTTATAAATTGATTCATCATTTTCGATCCTTATTATATAAATATTTGAACTAAAACTAGAAAAATCTTTTACAAAGAAAGATGTGTTTTCTAATGATTTATATATTTTTTTTCCTTGATTATCATACACTGAAAATTCAAGAGGGAATATAGACTGATTATCAGCATCAACATAGAGCCTATTTTTAATTGGGTTAGGATACACTTTAATATTTCTATTTATGCGCTTTTCAGAAAACAACAAGAGACTAGGGTCATCGAGAATTGTGGTTGGTTTATTTGCATAAATAATAAATTGGCCCGGCATGAGACTTATAGGATTAGAAGAAACAACATTTACCTTGATATTATTATTATAAACATCAAACCACTCACCTTCAGGTATTATCATACTAGAAATTTGTTTTTCTTCAACTCCAAAATTAGATGCTATGACTACTGAAGAAATATCATCTTCAAAACCACCATTATAGTAGAGATGCATATACTTTAACTCCGAAGAAAAACTAATAGTAAAATCTTCTGTTCTAAATATTTTTTCATTTTTCTTTAGTGAAATAAGCCTAGACCAAGTATTTAATAATTGGATTCTTTTTGAATCTTTATCCATATCTAAACTAAATGCAGATGGCTTTTCAGATAATCTACAAGACTCACTAACTAATCCATCTTCACAATAATTGATAGTTAAATCATACCCTAGCTCACCAAATTGCCATACCATTTTAGGTCCTGGAACCATAAAAAATAGTGCGCCTGCTGCCTTCATTCTATCTATTGCATTACTAAAATACTTTACATCATATGCACTTGTAGAATTCCCATAAGTTATGTTCTTGTACATAAGTCTTTCCTTATCATGACTTTCCATAAAACCGACTAAGGTAGGCGAAGAAAAACCTCTACTCTTATACGAGATACCTTTGAAATCAGAAGGAAAACCCATGGTAGCTTCATTATAATGATAATTTTCTTCTCCCCAAGAAAGAATACCATAGTCTGAGAAAATCATTTCTTCAAAATTTTGAAAATGTTCAAGAATAACATATAAATCTGTATCTATTTCCCAAATATCATCTGCAAGTGATTTAATATAGTTAACTCTAGAAGAAATATAATTTTCAGCGATGTTTTCATTTGTAAAACCTTTTGACAAATCAAATCTAAAACCATCTACATGGTATTCGCTTATGAAAAACTGATTTATCCTTTTTAGATAATCCTTCACTGATTGTGAATCATGGTTAATGTCATTAAAATAATTTAAATATGATTCAGAAATTGGAGAATCTTGAAAGAAAGGATTATTTGATGTCGGTGAACCATCATACTCATTTGGTTTTGAATTCCACAACCTAAAATATGAATTTTGACCTGTTGCATGATTGTATACAACATCAAGGATAACAGCTATACCTCTTTTATGACATTCATTCACTAATTCTTTAAATTTTGATGGAGATCCATATTTTTTATCAATTGCCATATGGAAAGAAGGATTATATCCCCAGCTATTATTACCATCAAACTCGTTAATTGGCATTAATTCAATTGCATTTATCCCCAAATCTTCTAAATAATCCAACTTTGAAATTACTGAGTTAAAGGATTGAAAATCATGAAAATCTCTCAATAGAATTTCATAAATAACAAGATTTTCTTTTTCAGATTTAACAAAAGCCTGATCCTCCCAATTAAAACCATTATTAATTCTAAATACAGAGGCAGCATGTTTATTTGGTGAAGGATAGGATGGGATAGTTGAAAATCCACATGATTCTGAGAGACAGAGATAAGAATCATTATAAGAATCTAATATCATAGTAGAGTAAGGATCAGCGATTATAATTGATCCATCTACTACATACTGATAAGCATGGAATAAATCTTTATCCAAACTCTCTAACTCAAACCAGAATCTATCCTTTATCTGATCATAATACATTAAATAATCATCGGAAACAGACCAATTATTAAAAGATCCAGACAAATAAACAAATTCTTTTCCAGGTGCATATAAAACAAAAACTGCATTATCATTAATTGTATTGAATCCATCTTTTACTCCTGTTGGAATATTTTTTAATTCAACAGATGGCTTTATAAAAACATCAAAACTTAATGACAAACTCGAACTTGTAACTATATCTGTTGCAAACAATTCAAAGGATGAATTTTCAACAATATTTGATATTGTATAATTAAATTCAGTCTTGTTATTCGTCTGATGAAGAACTTCATTATTTTTTCTTAAAACAAAATCTACAGGAATATTCGTATTAGCATCTACAATTAAATCATCCCCAGAATTAATAACATTCACGTTACTAGAAGGATTAACTAAATTAAAAGTAAAAGTTCCAACATCTATAAGATAATCTTCTGTTTTTTTATCCCCTGATCCATCTTTTGCCTTAGCAAGTACTCCTATTTTCCCTATTCCAGTGTCATTATAAAAAGTTGAAGGCATATAAGTAAAACTATATGACCCATCACCATTACTTATCATTTTCATTTGATCTTTAGAATTATTCCATTCTCCATTCCACTGAGAGTCAGGATTTCCTGATTCTCCATTAGACTTAAAATACCATGTCCAAAGATAAATATCTGTAATTCCTGATAAATTACCAGAATTGGTGTCTTTAACAGTTATCGTTATCTGATTTGATTCGACGAAAGGATATGGATCAACTGTCCATGTCCCTGATGGGACTTGAGCATATAAAGATTTTGAGAATACCAGAAATATAGTTAATAAAAAATACTTACTATTCATTGAAAAAGAATATTTGAAATTGTAAATTAGATAAAATGAAAAATTTTATCATATATCTAACCTTTTTTTCTCTACTTCTTTTTTCTTGTTCAGAAAAAGAAAATTCCAATACTCCCAACATAGTAATCATTTTTATGGATGATATGGGATACGGTGATATTTCTAATTTTGGTGCCATAAATTACAAAACTCCTAACCTTGATAAACTTGTCAATAATGGTATGCTCTTTACCAACTTCTACTCTGCACAAGCTGTATGCAGTGCCTCTAGAGCTGGCTTATTAACGGGGACATACCCAAACAGAATAGGAATAAGTGGTGCTTTAATGCCATACTCTAATATAGGAATACATAAAAATGAAAAAACAATTGCTGAAATTGTCAAAGAAAAAGGATACGCTACAGCAATTTTTGGAAAGTGGCATCTTGGTCACCATAAAAAATTCTTACCTACTAATCATGGATTTGACACATACCTAGGAATACCTTACTCTAATGATATGTGGCCAGTAGATTTTGATGGTAACCAAATACCCGATACATCTGACTGGAGAAAAAAAAGTTATCCTCAACTGCCCTTAATTCAAGATTTAGAAAAAATTAAAGAGATAAGAACACTAGAAGATCAATCAACACTTACAACTCTATACACAGAAAAATCAGTTGAGTTTATAAACAAAAATAAAAACAATCCTTTTTTCCTATACCTCCCCCATTCTATGCCTCATGTACCAATAGCTGTTTCTAATAAATTTAATGGAAAAAGCAAACAAGGTCTCTATGGTGATCTTATGATGGAAATTGATTGGTCTGTTGGAGAAATAATGAATGCTCTTAAAAAAAATAACATTGATAAAAACACACTTTTAGTTTTTACAACTGATAATGGACCATGGTTAAATTTTGGTAATCATGCTGGATCTACAGGAGGACTTAGAGAAGGCAAGGGTACAAGTTTTGAGGGAGGACAAAGAGTTCCAACTGCAATGATGTGGCCAAATGTAATTCCAAAAGGAAAAATTGTAAATCAAATTGCATCTACCATAGACTTACTTCCAACAATAACCCATATTGTAAATGGAAATTTACCTAAACACACAATCGATGGAGTTAACATTTTAAGTCTTTTAGAAGGAAAAGATGATAATCCCAGAGACCATTTCTTATACTACTATGGAAATAATAATCTTGAAGCTGTTAGAAAAGATAATTGGAAGCTAGTTTTACCTCATAAATCCAGATCGTATAAGGGTGTTCTTCCTGGAAATGATGGTCATCCAGGAAAATACAATAGCATCCAAACTGGACTTGAATTATATAATTTAAGACGAGATCCTGGAGAGGAATATGATGTAATTAATTTATATCCAGAAATAGTTAAAGAAATAGAAAAATTAGTTGAAAAAGCTAGAAGAGATCTAGGTGATAATCTAACTGAAAGAAAAGGTAACAACATAAGGTCAGTTGGTACATTATAATTGTTTTTTTTATCTTTATTACAATTAAATTTTAAAATGAAAAAATCAAAATTCTGTATACTACTTTCTATATTTTTTTTCTTTTCATGTAATGAAGAAGATGATCTATCATTAAATGAAATAGATAGCATTTTAGATACTTTTGAAGAATACGTTTCAAGTGATAACCATTCATCAGATTATATTTATGATGAGAACAAACTACACAGATTTGATTTATACTTAAGTGATGAAAATCTCGAAAAAATTAACAACGATCCTGCTGCAGAAAATTATGTCGAGGGGTCTTTAGTTTTTCAAAATAAAGTAATCAATAATGTTGGCGTAAGATATAAAGGATCTATTGGTGCTTGGGTAGGATGTCTCTCTAATGATGATTGGACAAACCCAAGTGGGTACAAAACCTGCCCAAAACTTTCAATAAAAATAAAAATTAATTGGAAAGATGACCAAACTTTTTATGATCTTAAAAAACTTCAATTTCATTCTCAAAATTTAGATCCATCAAAAATGCATGAAAGACTTGGTTATTGGATGTTTAGAAAATTTGGGGTTCCTACATCAAGATCAACTCATGCAGTATTATATATAAATGGAGAATTCAATGGAATATTTGCAAATACTGAAAATATTGATGGGCCATTCACTGACAAACACTTTGAAAATGGTGATGGAAATCTCTATAAAGAAGTCTGGCCAATTAATAGTAATGGCACAGTAAATAGTGAAAACTATTTTATAAATGGTCTAAAGACTAATGAAGAAATGGCGGATGTTTCTAAAATCTTAAAATTTGGAACAGAAGTTCAAAATGCAAGTGGTAATAATATTCATCAAATTGTAGATAATTGGATGAATATAGATCAATTTTTAAAGAACATAGTTGTTGACAGAAGAATTGCAAATGATGATGGATTTTTACATTGGTATCAAGATGATGGAAATTATTATTCCAGTCATAACTATTATTGGTATGAAAGTGAATTAAATGAAGAAATTCAACTTATTCCATGGGATCTTGATAATGCTTTTGAAAATTTAATTACTGAGGTGAATCCTGTAACTCCAATCAAAGATGAATGGTATGAAACCACCGCAAATTGCAATGGATTTCGACACGGTCTATTTTCAATAAAACAAAAATCTGCCGCATGTGATAAAATAATAGGTAGCTTCATCACTTATAAAAATAGATACGATAGTCTTGACAATGTATTTAAAGAACAATACTTTAATATGATCAATATTAATAATCTTTTATCTCAATGGTCTAACCAAATTGAAGATGCTGTGAAAGAAGCAAATCAAAAATTTGGAAATGCTGAAATTAATGTAACTAATTGGAAAGGTGAAATTGAAAAATTAAAAACACAAATTGAATTATCTTTAAACTAAATGAAAAAATATACTTTATACACATCTTTACTTTTCTTGTTTATCACTATTTCTTGCAATAATAAAACAAATAATGTGCCCATCAATGAACATAAAATTCAATCTATGTTATGGAACAAAATGCAGCTGAATATAGAGCATTATGCTATCAAGCATTCAATTTTGCTAAACTAAGACTTGATGATATTTTAGAAAATCAAAATGATGATAAACCCCTTGCAATTATAGCAGACATAGACGAGACAGTTTTAGATAACAGTCCATACGATGTCAAGCTAATTGAGTCAGATACCAGATATGAAAAATCTTCTTGGATAGAATGGGGAAAGTTAGAAATTGCAAAACCAGTTCCTGGAATACTACAATTTTTATCTTATGCAAACAAAAAAAGGATCGAAATCTTTTATATTTCAAACAGATATAATGAACAACTACTAGAGACAAAAAATAATTTAAAAAAAGTAGGATTTCCAAATGCTGATGAAAACCATATCCTACTGAGAAAAGAAGTTAGCAGTAAAAAAAGTAGAAGAGATATGGTTAGCAACTCTCATAAAATAATAATGCTACTTGGAGACAATCTTACTGATTTTTCAGAAGTTTATGACAACAAAAAAACTAAAGAAAGAAATCATTTAACTGATAGTCTAAAACATCATTTTGGAAATAATTTTATTTTATTAACAAATCCAATCTATGGTGACTGGGAATCTAAAGGAATTTATGAAGGTAAAAGCTGGAATATTATTCAAGAAGACTCTATCAGAAGATCAAAAATCATCTCCTACTAAATAAAAGTATCTAAAAAAGTACTCAAATTTAGCTTTAAGCATACGATGATTTATCTAACTAACCAGGATTTTACTTTTTGAAAATAAGAAAATTTATTTTGATTCCATACCAGTATATGGCATTTTTCTAGCTCCCTTTTTAAATAAATAGTCCATCATTTCATTTACCGAGTTGCCCATACTTCCTCCTTTCATAGTAGGAGACGACCACTGCCATATCATAGTACCATCTTTATGAAATAGAGTTAAATCCGCTGAAACACTTGGACTACCTCCAAATCCAAGTACTTTCAAAGCAATAGAACCACCAGTGGTAAATATTTTCCCTGAATTTACATTACCCATTAACACAGCATCTACACCAAGCATTTCACAAAGTTCCTCAGGTAAATAATAATCAAAAGCACCATAAACTCCATCTGTATATGTTATTTCACTAGCCCTTCTTAGTAGAGCATTTGTTCTTGCTTGAGGTTGAGGATCAACAGCAACTCTATTCTTTTTTCTAAGAACTCGATTAATAACAGTTTCCTGAGCAACAATCGCTCCATTTTTTTCAAGATCATAAACAGCGGCTTCAAAATCTTCTTGAGACATTTTCCTAGGCTTTTCAGCAGTTACTTTAAATGTAAATGGCAAAACAGCAAAGACTTTTTGATCACTAATATATTTTTTTATATCGTCATGAGTATAATCTCTTTGAGCAAGTATATCTGAACCCCATAGAGAAACCAATAGTATGATTATAAGTTTTTTCATAATTAAAAATTTTATATTTGGTTTAACTTTACAAAAATAAATGTAAACAATGCAAACTATAAGAACAACAAAAATATTAATTCTTCTTTTTTTTATTTTTTCACTTCTTTCATGTACAAATTTATCTGAAAATAAAAATGAAAATAAATTTTCCTATTTCTCAGAGCAATTTGCAGACCTTAAAATTTTACGTTATCAAATACCAGGATTTGATGAGCTTAGTTTCGATCAAAAAAAACTTGTTTATTATTTATCTCAAGCTGGGCTTGCGGGAAGAGATATTATGTACGATCAAAACTATAGACATAACTTAAAAATTAGAAAAGCATTAGAAAATATTTATAGCAACTATAATGGAGACAAATCATCTGATGAGTGGAAAAAATTTGAAATCTATCTTAAACGAATCTGGTTTTCAAATGGTATTCACCACCACTACTCAAATGACAAATTCAAACCAGGATTTTCAGCCAATTATCTTAAAGAATTACTTTCAGAAACAAATACTAATTTAGAAAATGAATCTTTTGAAGTAATTTTTAATACAGAAGACATAAAAAAAGTTAATCTAGATGCCAGTAAAGGACTTGTTAAAGGTTCGGCGGTAAACTTCTATGGTACAGATATTACAGAGGCTGATGTAGACGATTTCTACAGTAAAATAAAAGTTCCAAATTCCAAAAAACCAATATCATTAGGATTAAATTCTAAGTTAGTAAGAGAGAATGGTAAGATTGTGGAAAAAATATGGAAATTGGGAGGTATGTATAGTAAAGAAATAAAAAATATTATGTACTGGTTAACAAAAGCTAAAAAAGTTGCTGAAAATGAAAAACAAAAACATGCCTTTGAACTATTAATTAAATATTATGAAACTGGAGATTTAGAAGTATGGGATGATTATAACGTCGCATGGGTAGAGACTACAGAAGGTGATGTAGACTACATAAATGGTTTTATAGAAGTATATAATGATCCTAAAGGGTATAGGGGTTCATACGAATCTGTAGTACAAATAAAAGATTTTGAAATGAGCAAAAAAATGACAGCCTTATCTGAAAACGCACAATGGTTTGAAGATAACTCCTCTATTATGAATAAACACAAAAAAGATAGTGTTGTTGGAATTTCATACAATACAGTTAATGTTGCTGGAGAAGCTGGAGATTCATCTCCATCCACTCCAATTGGAATTAACCTACCAAATGCTAACTGGATTAGGGTAGAACACGGATCTAAATCAATTTCTCTTGGAAATATACTCTATGCCTATGGAAATTCTGGTAGTAGTGGTAGACTAGATGAGTTTGCATATTCGGATAAAGAGATAGAGCTAGAAAAAAAATATGGTGAGCAATCTGATAATTTACATACAGCTCTACATGAAGTAATAGGTCATGCGAGTGGTCTAATCAACGAGGGTGTGGGAACGCCAAAAGAAACTCTAAAAAGTTATGCATCTGCACTAGAAGAAGGCCGTGCTGACTTGGTTGGACTTTATTATCTTCCAGATAAAAAATTAGTTGAAATTGGAATTTCTCCATCTGCCGAAGATATGGGAAGAGCAAGCTATGATGGTTATATCAGAAATGGTCTTATCACACAACTAATTAGAATAAAACTTGGAAATGACATTGAGGAATCTCACATGAGAAATCGTCAACTTGTCTCAGCCTGGGCCTATGAAAAAGGGCTAGAAAATAATGTAATTGAAAAAATTAAAAAAGATAACAAAACATACTATGTTATTAATGACTATAAAAAATTAAGAGTTTTATTTGGTGATTTGCTTAGAGAAATACAGAGAATAAAATCTGAAGGTGATTATGAAGCCGGAAAAAATTTGATAGAAAATTATGGAGTAAAAGTAGATCAAGAGTTACATAAAGAAGTCCTAGAAAGAAACAGCAAATTTACATCTGCGCCTTATAGTGGATTTATTAATCCAGAACTAGTTCCAGTAAAAAATAGTACCGGAAATATTATAGATATTAAAGTTCAGCAACCAAAAAATTTTTCTTCTCAAATGCTATCTTATTCTAAAAATTATTAAATAAAAAAGCTCTCAAATATTACAAATTATTGAGAACTTTATGTTTTTAAAAAATAATAACAAGCTTATTAAACTAATATTTTTTCTTATTTAGAATGCCCATCCAAATGATATATTTCCTTTATATCCAATTCCATCACCCGACCAAATAGCATCTCCTTCTATCTTAGCATTATTATAACCTACTCCAGAATTTATATCAATTGAAAAGCCCCCGTCATCACCAAAAACCCACTGATGACCAAACAAAGCTGCAACACTAAATACATTTATACCAAATTCCATATCATCCAATCCTAAATCATCATTGGAGTATTTTGTACTACTATAACTAACAGCTGGTGCTACATACCAACCATCTGGGGCTTCATCTGCAAAATATATCTTATATTTTCCTTGACCTCCAAGACCTGTTGATTTTCCAAAAATACCTATATCTAAACTTGAATAGGTAAGAGATAGTTCTACTGATGAACTTTCATTGAGAACATTCTCATAAGTGGCTTTTCCCACACCAAATATTAAACTAACAGGATTAAACTTAACAACGCTTTTTTGAGCATTAGCATAAAAATTAAATGAGAAAACTGAAATTAAAAAAAGTAAAAATATCTTTTTCATAGTAACTACAAATTTAATTAAACATAAAATTATATAATAAAATTATAAGTAAATTATTATTTTTTTTCTTCAATTAATAAAAATATTCTAAAAATGATTTTATAATATTTAGTGATTTCTAAAAAAATTTGGTGATCCCGAT
>JAPYTU010000125.1 GCA_029940715.1 Cytophagales bacterium | reverse complement strand
TGTTTACTTGATTCTTTTGCTTGGGAATTACTTTTTCCAATAAATAAAAATTTATGGACAAGTACATATGTTATGTATACATCAGGATGGGCTTATTTATTATTTGCTTGTTTAATATGGTATGCTGATGTATTGAATTATAGAATGGGAATCAAATTTGGGATTATTTTTGGAAGTAATTCCATAGCAATATATGCTTTATCGCAAATTTTAGTTTGGTTTTTTTATGAAGCTACAATTTTAAGCGATAGTTCAATAAATGACATTATTTATGGTGGAATGGTTGATATAGGGATTTATGCTAAAACAGCTTCTCTTATTTGGGCAATTCTTTATATGTTGATGTGTTATGTTCCTGCTTATTACTTATATAAAAATAAAATTTTTATAAAGCTCTAGCAATTTTCAATCTAATATTATATTTCAATTTTGAATTTGTTTTTGATAGTTGTAGATTCATTTTATGAAAAAGTTATTTTTAATAATACTAACTATATTAATTTCTTGTAAAGAAAAAGATTTACCTCGTATTGCTATTGCTGGATTCGCGATAGAATCAAGCACTTTTTCGCCAGCATTTACTTATGAAGAAGATTTTCATGCTAAAACTGGAGATGATATTTTTTCTTTTTATCCTTTTTTAACTTCTGACTCTGATTACAAAAAACGAGCAGAATGGTTTCCTACAATTAGAGGACATGCTCTTCCAGGGGGAATAGTTACTAGAGAAGCTTATGAATCATTGGTAAATAAAACACTTACTATGCTTAAAGAAAATGCCCCTTATGATGGGCTTTTTTTTGATATTCATGGCGCTATGAGTGTCGTTGGGGTTGACGACCCTGAAGGGGATTTAATCGTAAGAATACGTGAGGAAATTGGCACTGAGACAGTTATTTCTACTTCAATGGATTTACATGGTAATGTTTCTAAGAAGTTAGCAGAAAATACTGATTTAATAACGTGTTATAGAATGGCACCACATGAGGACGCATATGAGTCTAAAGAACGTGCACTTAATAATTTACTTACTAGAATAGAAAATGGTAAAGGAAAACCTACATATAAAGCATGGATTCCAGTTCCTATTTTACTTCCTGGAGAAAAAACGAGTACAAGAATTGAGCCCGGAAAGAGTTTATATGATAAAGTTGAACCCGCTTCAATGCAAGAAGGTATAATAGATGCTGCAATTTGGATTGGATATGCTTGGGCTGACGAACCAAGAAATCATGCTGTGGTTATGGTTACAGGTGATGATAAAGACAAAGTAACAAATACAGCAGAGTATTTAGCTCAGAGTTTTTGGGATGTAAGGTCACAATTTGAGTTTGTAGCTCCTGTAGCAACGCTCGATGAAAGTCTTGATATGGCTATTTCAAGTCCTAGCTCTCCTTTTATTATTAGTGATATGGGAGATAATCCAACAGCTGGAGGTGCTGGGGATGTAACTTGGACATTAAATGAAATTCTTAATCGTGATGAATTTAAATTAGATGATGGACCTTCTCTAATTTATGCATCTATTCCAGGTCCTGATCTTGTTGAAAAAGCAATTAAAGCTGGAGTTGGTTCAAAGGTAAAAGGATATGTCGGAGCTGTAATAGATGATCGCTATGCACCACCAATAAACCTTTCAGGAATAATAAAGTCAATAGAACATGGGGATGAGCATGCAGAAACAGAAGTGGTTGTAAAAATTGGCAGTGTTTATGTAATAGTAACAAAAAAAAGAAAACCTTATCATAGAGAATTTGATTTTACTAGGTTAGGTTTAAATCCACGTGAAACAGATATATTAGTTGTCAAGATAGGGTATTTGGTTCCCGAACTTTATGATATAAGAAAAGGATGGATTATGGCATTGACACCTGGTGGTGTTGATCAAGATTTGGAGAGATTGGGACATAAAAGAATTAATAGACCAATGTATCCACTTGATGAGTTTGTTAATTCACCAAATTTAAGTGCACAATTGGTTAAATCATCAGATTATATTAATGAATAGTTTACTTGAGAAAGCATTTAATTTTCAAATTATTGAGACCAAAAAACTTAATTAAGCAAGTAAATTATTAATTTAGCATCTAAATAGTAAGAAAGTTATTTTATGAAAAATTTTTATTTATTCTTTATTCTCGTTTTTATTTTTCCTAATGGTGTTTTTTCTCAGGATAATACAAGTGGTAGGATAACTTACGAACTTGTTATAGACTATAATTTAGAAGAGTTTACAAAAAGGATTGTACAAACACGTCCTCAAATGAAAGAATTTTTTGATAGGTTGCCAAAAAAAGGAAAATCTTTTTATGACCTCTCTTTTAATGAAAATGGTTCATTTTATGAGGAAAGTTTATCAGAAAATGAGCCTCCTCCAAGACATATGCAATGGATTTTAGGAAGAATGAGCTATGGAAAACCTCCGAAAGCTGAAATTAAAAAAGTATTTATTGATGTGAAAAAAAATAAAAAAATAGAAACCTATGAATTTATGACGAGAAATTTTATGGTGGAATCAGATTTAACAGATTTTTCTTGGAAGTTTAACAATAAAATGAAAAAAGTTGGTGATTATGTATGTCTAGGTGCAGAAATTAAAGAGGGTGATGACCATATAATTGCATGGTTTACTTCACAAATTCCTATTTCTATTGGACCTTTATTATATAGGGGACTTCCTGGAGCAATTTTGGCTATTGAAAAAAATGAAAAAATTATTATTCTAGCAAAAAATATTGATTTAAGTAATTTGGATGATATAGGTAAGCTAGGAGCTGGAAAGAAGTACACAAAAGAAAAATTTGGTAGAGTGATCGCAGAGAAAACAGAAGAATTTTTAAAGACTCAAACAGATGGAGTTTCAGGAGCAACAGGTGGTGGTGGTGGT
>JAPYTU010000030.1:9745-16691 GCA_029940715.1 Cytophagales bacterium | reverse complement strand
CATTTAAAGAACCATTCTCAGCAAAAGCTCTAGACATCATAAAAAATATAATAAAAGTAAATGCTATTAAAAAACCAAGAGCAATTAGAAAACCTGTTCCTTGTCTTGATTTTTTTGAAGCCAATATAGCTCCTAATAATACCAATATTATAACGGTAAAAGGTTGAGCATACCTCATATACTTCTCTATTTCATAAATATTTAAATCGTCAGCTCCCCTTAATTTTTGTAACTTTATAAAATCATTAAGTTCTCCCATAGTAAATGTTTCACTTAGTCTATAGTTATTATCAAAATCATTTGGATTTAATAATAATGTTGTATCAAGTTCAAATCCATCAAGAATAGATTCTCCATTCTCATTTAAAGTTCTTAATCTCCAAGATTTAAGTTTCCAACTTTCATTATCCCTATCCCATATTATTTGTCTAGCAAATAACTTTCTTTTTAATTTCAGATCACTAAATTCTTCAAGAGTTACATTATATCCAATATCCATATTATTATCATACCTCTCTAAATATAAGTATGAATTGTCATCAACTTTAAAATGTACATTTTTATCAGAAAAAAAATAAGGACTTTTTATGTACATAACCTCAAACATTACTCTTTCTTTATTTAAATGAGGTATAATCCAACCATTTAATATAAAACTCATAATAGCAATTAGAAGTGAACCATAAAAAAAAGAAGAAATTATAGATTTTAAACTTTTCCCTGATGATAATATTGCTATAATCTCAGTTCTCATTGCTAACTGAGATGTCACATAAACGGTAGCAATAAATGCAGTTATAGGAGTAATTAAACTTGAAATATATGGAACAAACCCATAGTAATATCTTAGTATTTCAAAAAATGTTAATTCATTTTTAATGAACTTATCATTTTTTTCTGTAAAGTCAATTACAACAATAACAAGGACTAAAATTCCTACAACAAAAAGAAATGTTTTTAAAAATTTTTTAAGAATATATTTATTTAAAATACTCACAATTAAATTTTTTGACTTATTTTCTTTATCATTTCAACTTTCCACAAATAAAAACTATCATCTAAAATATGAATTCTAGATTGATTAATTAACCACATATAAAATTGTAAATTATGTATACTTGCAATTTGAGATCCTAACATTTCTTTATTAATTATTAGATGTCTCAAATATGCTTTTGAATAACTTTTACTAATTTCTCCTAGAGTTATATCAATTGGCGAAAAATCATTTTTCCACTTCTTATTTTTAATATTTATGGTTCCTTCTGAAGTAAATAACATCCCATTTCTTCCATTCCTAGTTGGCATGACACAATCAAACATATCTACACCAAGAGATATGCACTCTAAAATATTTTCAGGAGTACCTACTCCCATTAGATACCTAGGTTTATTAACCGGCAATCTCTGACATACTAAATCAGTATTTTTGTATAATAATTCTTTAGGTTCTCCAACAGATAAACCTCCAATAGCATTTCCAAATAATTTTTTTTCACTAATATAATCAGCAGATTTTTTTCGTAAATCTTCAAAAATTCCACCCTGAACTATAGGAAATAAAAATTGATTTTTGTTATAAACTTTCTTATAAAAACCATGTCTTTTAATAGATCTATCTAACCAATTATGAGTTATTTCTAAGGATTTTTTTGCATAAGAATAATCTGAAGGATATGGTATACATTCATCAAGAACCATTGCAATATCAGACCCAATAATATTTTGAATATCAATAACACTTTCAGGAGAAAAAAAGTGTTTTGATCCATCTATATGAGAATTAAAATAAACACCTTTTTCTTTAATTTTTCTATTAGCTGATAATGAAAAAACTTGATATCCACCTGAATCAGTAAGTATAGGTTTTTTCCAATTAATAAAATCATGTAGGCCTCCAGCACCTTTAATTATTTTATTACCAGGTCTTAAATAAAGATGATAAGTATTTGATAAAATAATTTCTGCATTAACATCATTTATTAATTCTCTTTGATGAAGACCTTTTACAGTGCCCAGAGTACCAACAGGCATAAAAACAGGAGTATTTATTATACCTCTATCAGTCTGAATTTTTCCAATTCGTGCATTTGATTTTAAAGATGTATGTAATAATTTGAAGAACATTTTATAGTTTCGCTAAATAATCTCCAATATTAAAACCATTAATGAATAAAAAAAGAAATTTTTCTAAAAAAGCGTTAAGAGATTTTGAATTAATAGATCTTGCTACTACATCAAATGATCAAAATGCATTTAAAAAATTGATGGACAATTATAAAAGTTCAATATATTTTACCATACTAAAAATGATTAATAATACAGATGATGCCGAAGACTTAACTAATGAAGCTTTTTTAAAAGCTTTCAATAAATTAAATAAATTTAAAAAAGACTACACTTTTTCAACTTGGCTTTTTAGAATAGCAATTAACAATACAATTGATTTTATAAGAAAGAAAAAACTAACTGCAATAAGTATAAATAGATCTTTTAAAAATGAAGATAGAAAAAGCTTTGAAATGGAAATAAAAGATGAAACCATGAATCCAAGTGAAAAAACCATACATAAACAAAAAGTTCATCTTGTTAGAAAATACGTTTCAAAATTACCAAGTAAATACAAACAACTGATTATATATCGGTATTTTGATGAATTATCATATAAAGAAATTGCAAAAAAAACTATGTCACCACTTGGTACAATTAAAGTTCAACTATTTAGAGCAAGAGAATTATTATTTAAAATTCTAAAAGATAAAAAATCAATAATTTGAAAGATTTTAAAAAATTAAAAAAATATTTTCCAGAATTATCAAATAATAAAATTGATAAATTCAAAAATCTTTATAGTATTTATGAAAAAATAAATTCAAAAATAAATCTAATATCTAGAAAAGATTTTGAAAATTTTTATCTACATCATATCATCCACTCATTAAGTATTGTAAAACTCAAAATAATTAATAATGATAAATTAAAAATTATAGATTTAGGAACAGGGGGAGGATTTCCTGGATTACCACTAGCTATATATTATGATTCTAATGAATTTATATTAATAGATTCAATTAAAAAAAAAATTAACGCTATTAAAAAAATTAAAAATTTAATAAAAATTAATAATATTAGCTTAATAAATAATAGAATTGAAAATGAAAGTATTAAAGGTGATATAATTCTTTCGAGAGCAGTTTCAAACTTATCAAATATCTATAAATGGTCTAAAAATTGCATTAATAAAAAAGGATTGATAATAAACTTAAAAGGTGGTAATATTGATAATGAATTAAAAAAATTAAACAAAAAATATAAAATATTTAATCTATCAGAATATTATAGTGAAAAGTTTTATGAAACTAAAAAAATTGTTTTAATTCAAGCATAAAAAAGAAATAAGATTACTTACATTTATCGTTTAACAATTTCTGATGTATTTAACTTTTGATTCTGAAACAACTGGGTTACCAAAAAATTTTAAAGCCCCTATATCTGACAGTGAAAACTGGCCAAGGCTTGTTCAATTAGCATGGCAAATTAATGATAAAGAAGGTAAATTAATAAATAACAAATCTTTCTTAATAAAACCTGATAATTTCACCATACCATATAACTCAGAAAAAATTCATGGGATTTCAACACGGATTGCACTAGAAAAAGGAATTGATTTAATAATTGTATTAAAAGATTTTGAAGAAGATCTAAAAAAATGCAAATACATAATTGGACATAATATAATTTTTGATAAAAATATTCTTGGTGCTGAATTTTATAGAAAAAACATAGAAAGTGATCTGCTTAATAAAATAAGTATCGATACTGGTCATATTTCAAAACAATACTGTAACCTAAAAGGTGGTTTTGGAGGAGGGTTAAAAATGCCAAAACTTATAGAACTTTATGAAATATTATTTGGAAAAAAATTTTCTGATGCTCATGACGCTGCATACGATGTAAATGCAACAGCAAAATCCTTTTTTTATTTATTAAAAAAAGAAGTATACTCTAATGAAGATTCATCTTCTAAAAAAGTCAACTATGAAGAACCTAAACTCAAAATATCTAATTTTTCAAAAAAAGAAATAGATATAACAATATCAGAAAAAAAAATCAATGTAGATATAAAATCAGATTTTATTCATCTACATAACCATAGTCAATACTCAATACTTCAAGCCACCTCAAGTATAGAAAAAATTATAGAGAAAGCTAAAGAATATAAAATGTCTTCAGTAGCCATAACAGATTTAGGTAATATGTTTGGAGCATTTAAATTTAACAAAATAGCAAGAAAAAATAATATTAAACCTATTATAGGATGTGAATTTTTTGTATCAGAAGAAAGAAAAAAAATAAAATTTACTAGAGACAACCCTGATAAAAGATCAAATCAAATTTTATTAGCAAAAAATAAAGAAGGATATAAAAATCTTACTTCATTATCCTCTTTATCTTTTACAGAAGGACTCTACGGGCAATACCCTAGAATTGACAAAAAATTAATTTATGATAATAGAAAAAATCTAATTGCACTTTCAGGAAATATTTATGGTATTATTCCACAACTTATATTAAATCAAGGAATTGATAAAGCTGAAGAAGAACTAAAATGGTGGCTTGATACATTTAAAGAAGACTTTTACTTAGAAATAAATCGACATGATCTAGATGAAGAAGAACATTTAAATGAAGTTCTAACTGATTTTTCCAAAAAATATAATGTTAAAATAATAGCTGCAAATGATGTGTTTTATCTAAATAAAAATGATAGCACTGCTCATGACATCTTACTATGTATAAAACAAGGAGAATTTATATCTACTCCAATAGGAAAAGGAAGAGGAAAAAGATTTGGATATAATAATCAAGAATACTATTTCAAATCTCAGAAAGAAATGAAAAAACTTTTTTCTGACATACCACAATCCATCAGTAACATCAATGAGATAATTAATAAAATAGAAAACTATGATTTAGAGAGAGAAGTTGTTCTTCCAAAATACCAAATTCCTGATACATTTAAAAAATCTAAAAACATAACTGAAGATCAAAATGAATTTCTAAAAAAATTAACCTACGATGGAGCAATAAAAAAATATAAAATAATAAATATAGAACTTGAAGAAAGAATAAAATTTGAACTTAACACAATAAAAAACACTGGATATCCTGGATATTTTCTTATAGTTCAAGACATAACCAATAATGCAAAAAAATTAGGGGTAACTGTTGGACCAGGAAGAGGATCAGCAGCTGGTTCTGTAGTAGCATATTGTATTGGAATTACTAATATTGATCCAATAAAGTATAACCTCCTTTTTGAAAGATTTCTTAATCCAGATAGAATATCACTACCTGATATAGATATAGATTTCGATGATGAGGGAAGAGATAAAATTATTGAATACGTCATCAATAAATATGGTTATGATCAAGTAGCCCAAATTATTACATATGGTAGTATGGCTGCAAAATCTTCAATAAGAGATGCGGGAAGAGTTCTTGAATTACCACTTTCAGAAACAGATAAATTAGCAAAATTAATTCCTGAAAGACCAAGTATCAATTTGATTGATTCTTTTAAAGAAGTTCCCGAACTTTCTGAAATCAGAAAACAAAAAACACTTCAAGCAGAAGTATTAAAACAAGCAGAAATAATAGAAGGATCTCTTAGAAATATAGGAACACACGCGTGTGGCATTATTATTACGCCTGACAAACTAACAAATTATATACCTGTATCTAAATCAAAAGATTCAGAACTTTTAATAACCCAATTCGATAATAGTGTTATTGAATCTGCAGGAATGTTAAAAATGGATTTCTTAGGATTAAAAACTTTATCGATACTAAACACAGCTGTAAAAAATGTGAAACTAACAACAGGGAAAAAAATTGATTTGGATAATCTAACACTTGATGACCCTAAAACATACGAATTATTTCAAAATGGAAATACAAATGGAACATTTCAATTCGAATCGTATGGTATGCAAAAACATTTAAAATCTCTTAAACCCGATAGATTTGAAGATTTAATTGCCATGAATGCTCTATATAGACCAGGACCAATGGAATACATTCCTAACTACATAGCAAGAAAACATGGAAAAGAAAAAATAGTCTATGACTTACCAGAAATGGAAGAATTTTTATCTGAAACATATGGTATTACTGTATACCAAGAGCAAGTTATGCTCTTATCACAAAAATTAGCAGACTTTTCTAAAGGAGAAGCTGATCAACTAAGAAAAGCAATGGGGAAAAAAGATGCAAAATTATTAGAAAAACTAAAACCTAAATTTTTTGAAGGTGGACAAAAAAACAATATTAAATCTAATATTTTAGAAAAAATTTGGTCTGACTGGCAATCTTTTGCTGCCTATGCATTCAATAAATCTCACTCCACATGCTACTCAGTAATTGCATATAAAACTGCATATATGAAAGCAAACTTTAAGGCAGAATACATGGCTTCGGTTCTTACTCATAACCAAAATAATATTGAAAAAATATCTTACTTCATGGATGAATGTAAAAAACAAGACATTAAAGTACTAGGTCCACAAATTAATGAATCAGCGCATGATTTTGTAGTTAATAAAGAAAAAGAAATACTTTTTGGATTAGGAGCTATAAAAGGATCAGGTGATGCGGCAGTAAACTATATCATTAAAGAAAGAAAAATAAATGGCATATTCAAACACGTCTTTGATTTTATATGCAGAACAAATTCTAGAGCAGTAAACAAAAAAACATATGAAGCATTAGCCTTTTCTGGAGCATTTGATTGTTTCGAAAAAATTAGTAGAAGACAATACACACATGCTGAAGAATCAGAGAAATCCTTAATAGAAAAAGCAATAGTGTATGCTAATAAAATTCAGAAAGAAAAAGATACAAAACAAACATCTTTATTTGGAGGTTCTAACGGAAGTGATATACC
>JAPYTU010000030.1:0-9645 GCA_029940715.1 Cytophagales bacterium | reverse complement strand
AAAAAGATACAAAACAAACATCTTTATTTGGAGGTTCTAACGGAAGTGATATACCTCAACCTCCAATTCCTAATATAAAACCATTCAGTAAAATTGAAAAACTTAAAATTGAAAAAGACATACTAGGACTTTATATATCTGGACATCCTCTTGATAAATATAAATTTGAAATAAAAAATTTATGTAATACAAACTTCAAAAAATTAAAAGATAATTATAAAATCAATGGTAAAACTAATTTAAACACTGCTGGAATTGTTACTGAAGTAATACATAAAATTTCTAAAAATGGAAAACCATACGGTAGTATTACAATTGAAGATTTTGATGATTCTTATAATTTTTTATTTTTTAGTGATGACTATGTAAGATTTAAAAATTATATGGAGTTAGGTTGGTTCTTATTTTTATCTGGTAAAATGAAAAATAAGTGGAACAATCCTGAAGAATTAGAATATAAAATTGATGATATCAAACTACTAACAAAAGTCAGAGACGATCTAATTAAGGAATTACATTTAAAAATCAACATTGATGACATAAATTCAGAAATTATTGATACTCTTGAAAAAGACTTAAAAAATAGTAAAAAAGGGAACTGTCATTTAAAAATAACAATCGTATCAAATGAGAATGGAAAGACCTTATCTCTAGATATGATATCCAGAGAAAAAAAGATTTCTATAGACGATAATTTTCTTAAATCTATAGAGAATAATTCAAGTATTGAATATTTCATATCAAAATAATAATTCTTTTTATTTATCCTATATATTTGCAAAAAAACTATGGGAAAAACACTAGAGATCAAAGATTCAAACTTCAATGATGTTATATCTAAAAACAAAACTGTTTTAGTAGACTTTTGGGCTGAATGGTGTGGCCCCTGTAGAATGATTAGTCCTGTTATTGAAGAATTAGCAAATGAATATGAAGGAAAAGTAATAATTGGAAAATTAGATGTAGATAGTAATCAGGAATCAAGCGTTAAGTATGGAGTAAGAAGTATTCCTACTATTCTAACTTTTAAAGATGGTGAAATTGTTGATAAACAAGTTGGAGCAGTTTCTAAAGAAACATTAAAAAATATTATAGACTCTCAACTATAATTATTTATTACAAATATTTTTATAAGAACAATACTTACAGACATCATGATCATCAGTCTGAGAAAAAGGTACATCTCTATTAAAAATAGTTTTGATTGTATCAACTAATAAACTTTCGAAATCATTTAAATATTCTCTTACATCATCAATTTTATCGTTTATATTAAAGAACAATCTAGAGTCAAAATTAGAAATACTCATTTCTCTTATGTTATTTAATCCAACACTAATTGGCTCTTCAAAACCCTTTGCGTTAATATACAATAAGGCATAAAATAATAATTGAAATGCTGCATCATTTCTATCATTTTTATCAGAAGAAAATAAAGAATCTATACTTTTAATTCTTTTTCTGTCTCCACCAGTTTTATAATCTATTATTCTTATAATACCATTTTTTCTTTCGATTCTATCTATATAACCAGAAATATTAACAATTCTTGTTGCATCTATTTTAAGTTCTTTCTTATATCCAGAATTTTTATCTCCTTCAAGAGCAATTAACTCAAAAGGAGCATTTTTTTCATCAAAAGAAATAATTTTTGTAACATAATCCTTTATAATCTCAAACAAAATAACATTATGACCTTCAATCAAAAATTCACTTTTAGACTTTAACTTAAAATGTTTTTTTGCCACCGACATGATAGCTCCAGATATACTATTTTTAATTTTAAAAAAATCATTCTTTTCAATTATCTTACTATTCTTACCATTAATTATATCTTGATATAAAAGCTCAAGAGCATTATGTGATAAATTTCCAAAGACCATTTTATCTATTTGATCTACATAAGGCATAATTTCTTTAATATTAGCAACGTACTTATAATAAAATTTAAGTGAACAACTAACATATTCTTTTATAGCAGATGGAGAAATATACCCCTTACCACTAAATCTATTATTTAAATTTTTAAGCATATCATCTGTCTTAAGAACAGAAATGTTATTTTCCATGTTAACACTTATATCATTAGAAATAGAAATATTATTTATTGAAAAACGAGATTCTATTTCAAGCTGTTTAACATATCTACTAATTTCTCCCTTAGAATTAAAATCAGTTTTATTATTATAAATAAAAGTCACATTTTTAGCACGTTGAATTACTCTATAAAACAAATAACTATAAATTGAGTCTATTGTATCACTAGTTTTAAGTTTAAATCCTTTCCTAATATTAAAAGGGATAAAAGAATTATTTAATGATTTTTGAGGTAATTCCCCTTCATTAACACTTAAAATAAAAACTTGATCAAAATCTAAATTTCTTGATTCTAAAACTCCCATAACCTGAAGACCACTTAATGGCTCTCCAGAAAATGGTATCTTTGTAAGTCTTGAAATTTGAGAGAGAAGTTTTGATAAAACTTCAACAGACTCTATATCAAAATCTATTTCTACTAGCCTTTCAAAGAGTTTATGAAAATAGATTAAATATTCTTTATCTAGATAATCAAAATTTTCGATTTTTTTATAAAATAATTCTATGACATCACTTAAATTATTTATAATGTTATTAGAAGAATTAAAAATTTCATTCAACAAGGTAGATGTTGAAACAAAATAACTATGAGGAATATAAATAAGTTTTTTACTATTCAACTCCTCTATAAATGAATTAGAAAAATCCTTATCATACTGATATACATAAGGATGAGAAATTAGCTCTATAATATCTTTATAATAACTCGATTTCTGATAATTTCTAACAGATGAATTTTTCTTAACTTTTAATATTATTTTAATCAAATCATACAATGGGGTTTCTGAAAGTGGAAATCCCATAGTAACATTAATTTTATTTATTGAACTTGGAATAGAATTTAGCACAGGAAATAAAAGACCTTCATTTGGCAAAAGAACAAGAATTTTGTCTGCATCAAAATCTTTCTTCTTTTTAATATTTTCAAGTAAATTTCCCAAAACCTTAGCCTGCCCTACTTGAGAACCAACTCCTACAGAGCAAAATTTTTTTTCTATAGAATTAAAATTATTTGGTATCATTTTCGGAAACGTCGAATACAAAACTTTGTCTTCTTTAAAACCTCTAAATGATTCTCCTGCCTCTTGCTTATAATCACTAAAATAATAATCATCAAAATCCCAAAATGCCATAGCAGAATAATTTTTAATAAAAAATTTTATAAATTTTTTTTCAACATTTGAAAGCACACTAAATCCTACAAAAAGATAATTTACACCTTCATTATGATTTATATTCACACTTAGGTTATCTACAACATCTCTATAAACAATTCCCTTATAAGCTAATTTTTTAGCTTTAAGAACTATCTTAAAATCTTTATAGACTTTAAGCAAAATTTTCCATGTTTTATGAAAATTTCTCTGGTTGATACTCATCTTTGGAAAAAACTTTGTCCAAAATGATTTGATTGATTCATAATTTTCTTTATCCATAAAATGAAAAGTTTCTTCTATCTCTTTCTGATCTATTATTGACTTAAAAATTTTAGACTCATCTTGAAGACTCTGATCTATGTCTTCAAAATCATTTATTAACATCTGACCCCAATAATAAAATTTTTCGAAGGACACGTCTACTTCATCATCCTGATACTTTTTAATTATTTTAAAAAGGATATGATTTAAAATGATATTATCAGCTACATCATCACAAATTTTTATATTACTATACATTTGAAAAAACTCCTCTAAAGTTCTTATTTTAGGTGACCAAATAGTATTTTTTGCTTTTTTGGATAATGCCTTTTGAAAGTATAATCCTGCCCTCCTATTTGGAAATACTATATACAAATTCTGAAAATTTTTATATTTCTTATACGTATAATTAACTACCTCTTCTAAAAAAAACCTTTTACTCATTTACAAAAATTAATTTGTTAGAATCTAAATATATCAAATAACCACTCACATTTTTGTAGTGCAAAGACTTAAGAAGATTTTTATAATTCGTCACTTGTCCTCTATGAAAATCTTCTTCTTCACCGGTTTTATAATCTAAAACCACAAGATGATTTTTTTCAATCTCAACTACCCTGTCCAGTCTGAATACTTCTCCATTTTTATCAAGGACTTCTATTTCATTATTAGATTTTTTGTATGGATTAAAAAATGGTCTTATGTCTTTATTTTTTAATATTTTATTAAGAACATATTTAAAATCTTTTCTCTCACTAGAAACAATAATATTTTTATTTATAGAAATATCAAGACCTTCTTCTAAATCATTAAAACTTTTTATATGATATAATATATTATGCATTTTTTTTCCTCTTTCTATCAATGCTTTTTGTTTTTCTGAAGTTATAAGTTCATCTAATGTTTTTTTAATTCTTACTCTACCATTCCATGGAGAAGAAATATAAGATTCCATCATATAAGGTTTTTCATGGATACTACTATTTTCTTTCTTTATAAGATGTCCAGATTCGTACAACATAAAATCTTTCTTTTCTATAAGTTTATTTTCTAAATGTTTATACAACACGTCAGAAACGTTACTAATTAAAGTTCCTTTCTTCCTAGAATGAATAAAAAGTGTAGACCTTGGTCTTGTTAATGCAACATATAAAAGATTGATGTTATCATTATATGCCTTTATTTTCTCCCTATAAAACTCTTCTAAATAAATAGTATTAGAATGTTTAGACTTGTACTTTAAAGGAAAAGGAAATTCAAAATTCGAGTCTAATTTTTTAAGATCTACCCACAAAAACTTATCTTTTGACCCTCTAGTATCATGATCAAGCTTCCAATCACAAAATGGAATTATTACGTTCTCAAATTCCAAACCTTTAGACTTATGAATTGTTATAAGACTAATGGCATCAATCTGTTTAGAGATTTCTAAAGTTTTATTGTTATTCTTTTCCCACCATTTTAAAAAGGATATAAGGTCACCATTGTTATTTCTTTTAAATTCCAATACTATATCCTGAAAAGATTGCAAATAAGGGATTTGATCTGGAAGACCATTTAATTTGAAAATTCTAATAATACGCTCTACCATTTCATAGATTGGTAATCTTGAAATAGTATTTATATCTCTATAAAATTCTTTAGGGAGTTCTTTTAACTTATCCTCATTAGTAAATACAAAGTGCGAGTTATTTTCAGATTTTTTTACTTTATTACAATAAAAATACACAATTTCAGAAAGTGCTAATCTATCTTTAAAATTAATAAAATATCTAAAAATGCTAATACAAAAACGAACAACAGAAGCCGATTTTATATCTAATGCATCTGCAGATACATGATTATAATTATACATAGAATTTTTATTTAAAGACTCTAAAAGTAAAGCTTCTGCTATAATTTTTGCCTCTTTATTATTTCTTACTATTATTCCAATATCTCTAGGAGAAGATCCTAAATCCTGTAAATATCTTATTGTATCAAGAGTAAAATAAACTCCTGCTTCGTGAAATGTTTTATTAGAAAGATTAAACTTTACCTGTACAAATCCTTGATTTTTATTCTCCTGTATAACTTCTTGTATAAGCTCATCGTTATATATCTTTTTCAATTCAGAACATATATTTTTCTCAGAAAATATTTTAGATATTTCTGAGAAAAAGGTATTATTAAAATCTATTATCACTTCAGCACTTCTCCAGTTATTTTTTAAATAATTCACAGAAATCGATTTAGGATCCATATCATCATGAACACTTTTCTGCATAATAGTAGATTTTGATCCCCTCCAACGATAAATACTTTGCTTTATATCACCAACAATAAGATTTTCATCTCCAGAACTTAGAGATTCATGAATCAATGGTTTAAAATTTTCCCACTGAAAAAGACTTGTATCCTGAAACTCATCAATTAAAAAATTGCTAAATCTGTTTCCTACTTTCTCAAATATAAATGGCACGTTATCATTACTAATTATCTCTTTCAGTAACTCAGAAAGATCTGAAATTAAAATCACCTCATTCTCATCTCTATAATCAATAACATTTTTATATAATTCACCCAAAATCCCAAAAGCATACAAATAATTATTTAACTCACTTGCAGTATTATAAGAAACTATACCATTTTCATAGATACTTATAAGTTCTTTAAATGGAACCATCAATTCTTTTTCAATAAACTTTTTCAATTCATACTTTCTATCAAAAGACTTGCTAATCCAATTTTCCGATGAATCCGAACATTTTATAATCCTAATTCCAGGTTCTACAATTACTCCATTAGAAGATTTAAAGATAAAACCTGCGACCCCTGAAGACTTATGGCTAAAATCTTCCACAGAACAATTATTTGATAAGATAGAATCATAAATATTTTTTGCTTTTAATACCACCTTTTTCTTAAATTCTTTCCTTGTTTGGTATATGTATGTTTTTAACCCTTTTACATCCTTTACATAATTTGCATTTTTAAGTTTTGGAACAAGAACCTTGTACTCCTCTGAAAAAAGATTTTTCGCAATATTTTTAATCTCTTGCACTACTAAAAAATCTTTCTCCTGAGATAGTCTTTCACGAGAAAACTCTGTTAGCCATCTTGAAATGGGACTACCCTTTTCTAGATTAGATAAAAATCTTGCTACCACCTCATTAATTACAAGTTCATGATCCATCTCAATATTAAAAACTCCTCTAAACTTTAAATCCCTAGTAAAAGATTGAATGATTCCATAGAAAAATGTATCTATCGTACTTATTGAAAAATAAGAATAGTTATGGATGATAGAAGTTTGAAGCTTTGTAGCTCTTTTGATTATCTCCTCATGATTCACATTATAATACTGAGAAAATTCTATAATTAATCGCTTGTCTTTTCCCTTTTTAATATCATCTATCATCTCAAGAATTCTAGATTTCATCTCTTCTGCTGCCTTATTTGTAAACGTAACTGCAAGTATCCTTTTGAAATAAAATGTACTCTTAAGAGCTAGTCGTATATAGTTCTTTGATAAAGTATATGTTTTCCCAGAACCTGCCGATGATTTATATACTAAAAAAGGCTTTACACTCATTTATTTTATAATAAAAGATGATCTACAAAATACAAATAAATGGTAAGAAAAAAATAAGAAAACAAATATTATAATTGAAAAATAAAGATTATTTTGATTTAGAAAACATCCATTTAAAATAATCTTCCTCCTTAAATACATAATCCCAAGAATTATGATTCACATCCTTATACTCAGTGTATCTATGTTTATTATTTTTAGATACAAGTAACTTAAAAGCATTTTGAGAATATTCTACAGGGACTACGCTATCTGCATCTCCATGAAAAATCCAAAATGGAACATCTAAAGCATTTTTAAGGAGCTCTAAATCTGCTCCTCCACATATTGGAGCTGCAGCTGCAAAAAGATCTGGTCTATAAGATACAAGGTCAAACGTTCCATACCCTCCCATAGAAAGACCTGAAATATAAATTCTATCTGAATCAATATTATTATTTTTAATTAAACTCTCAATTAATTTGATTACAAGAGATCCGTAATGTGAAATATCTTTCGTTTTATTATGATGACCAAAAACCCAGGGATCAACTTTATGAGAAGACCACCTATTATTTTTTGGACACTGAGGTAACATGACATAGCTATTAAACTCTTTTTTTTCTGTCTCTTTTAAAAAAAAGTTTGCTCCATGAATAAGCTGCATTTCATTATCGTTACCCCTCTCTCCACTTCCATGTAAAAATATAACTAAGGGAACATTATCAGTAGTTTCATAATAAGGTTTTAAAAGTCTGTAATTAATAGATTTATTATCTATAGAAAATTGCAATTTTAAAAAATCTGTTTTATCTCTTTTCTGACTAATTGTATTAAAAGAATAAAATATAATTAATATGAAGAAAATATTTTTTTTCATAGTTTATAAAATTTTTTAAATTCTTTACTCATTTCATCAAACCTATCCTTAACTGAACTTATTAGTTCATCATTAAGAGATTCTTCTAATTTATCTGCATCTCCAATTTCAAACTTATCAAGCTTAAAAGTTTGCTCCATTCCAGAATATTCAAACTTAACGACATACTTTAATCCAAAATCAAAAATGGTAACATTTATATCACCTCTAAAAAGATTTTTAATTAATCTCATTAAAACATAAAACTTTTAAATAACTAAATGATTTTTTTAAATACTTTAACTTAACAAAATATGACATAATACTTTTTCATATACTAATAAGAAACTAAAGAAGAATCAACATCATCCCTCCACCTCAAAATTCCACCATCTAAATTATAGACGTTATCAAAAGAAAAAGATTCTTCCAAAAATTTGACAATATTTCCACTTCTCAATCCAGTTCTACAATAAATTATAACTTTATTATTTCTACTTATCTTATCAATATTATCAGGTATAGAATACATATTAATTTTTTCACCTCCTATACAACATATATTATACTCATAATCGTCCCTTATATCTATTAGTTGAAATTCATTTCCTGAATCCATCATAGCCTTTAATTCCATTGGAGAAATGCTTTTCATGATACCTAGATTTTTACACTTCCAGAAATTCCACCAGAAACAATATACTTCATTACTTCTGAAGATTTGTTGTTGATAGATTTTATATTTTTTTTATCTACTAAATAAACATTTCCACTAATATTATAAGAATGGGGTAAGTATACACTAACATAACCAGGCATACCAATTTCATCTAGATCTTTACTCGTAATAAAACCTGGTTTATAAATACCGCCATCCATTTTAACAAGTACTGGCTTATTGAATTTTTTTTCATCTCCCATAAAAGAAGTCATCAAATCTTTAATAGAAGAGTATATCAGATTAAGTAATGGTATATTAGCTATTAATCCTTCAAACAAGTCAACAATACCAGTATTATATCTTCTAGCAACTGAACCAAATAATGTTATAAATATAATTACAGCTACAAAGCTTACTCCAGGATAATTTAGGAATGGAATCTTGATAAGATTATCGAGAAAGTCATACAAGTACCAGACAACATAGATAGCACCTGCCATAGGAACCAGCAAAAGTAAACCTCTAAGAAAGTTATTAAGTAAATTGCTCATAGATATTTAATTCAATATAAGAAAATTATAATGTCATTCCAATAAATGTTTTAAAGGCTAGTCCCATAAGACCAGTTAGAAGCATAGTGATTCCTAAACCTTTGAGCCCAGAAGGAACGTTTGAATATTTTAATTTTTCTCTAATTGCCGCTAGTGCAATGATAGCAAGATAAAAACCTAAACCACTACCAAATCCAAATGCTGTTGCTTCAGATAGATTAAAATCTCTCTGTACCATGAAAAGTGAACCACCAAGTATCGAACAGTTTACTGCTATAAGTGGAAGAAATATACCAAGAGATCCATAGAGAGTAGGAGAAAACTTCTCTATCACCATCTCTACAAGCTGGACAAAAGAAGCTATAACAGCGATAAACATCAAAAGCTGTAAAAATGTAAGGTCAATACTTTTAAATTGAGGACTAATCCAAACCAATGAACCTTCCTCTAATATATTTTTCTGAATTAACCAGTTAAGTGGTGCAGTACACGTCAAAACAAAAATT
>JAPYTU010000029.1:6861-16697 GCA_029940715.1 Cytophagales bacterium | reverse complement strand
TTAATAATTCTATAAATAAAAATGAAAATTATATTACTTTAGATAAAGGTAGTAAGGATGGAGTTGAAGTAGGAATGGGAGTTATTTCATCCAAAGGAATAGTTGGAAAAGTTCAATATATTTCTGATAATTTTTCTACTTTAATCTCTTTATTAAATACATCATATTATGTTTCTACATTAATTAAAAGCACAAGCACCCTTTCTTCCTTAAATTGGGATGCAGAAAGTCCAAATAAAGCTAAGCTTTTATATATACCAAAGCATATTAATCTTAATGAAGGAGATTCTGTTATTACTTCTTCTTTCAATACTATATATCCAAAAGGAATAGAAATAGGAATAATAAAACATATAAATAAAAACATTAATTCTAATTTTTATGATATTGATATTGAATTATTTCAAAACTTTTATAATTTATCATATGTATATATTATAGTTGACACACAAAAAGAAGAAAAAGTTTTATTAGAATTAAAAAATAATGATGAAGAATAATATTCTATTATTTTCTTTACTAATGTTTATGCAAGTTTTTGTTTTAAATAAAATAGTTTTTTTTGATTATGTGTTGTTGGCTCCTTATGTTTTGATTTTAATACTTTATCCATATTATAAAAATTCTATAATGACTTTAGTCATAGGTTTTTTGTTAGGTTTAATTATTGATGTTTTTAATGATTCTTTCGGATTATACTCTTTTATTAGTATAATAATACTTTATTTTAAAAATTCATGGGCTTTAAAAATAATTGGAGAAAACAAAGCTGAAGAAATTTCTTTAATGTCAATTTTTAATGTAGGGTTTTTCAAATTCTTTAATTTTTCTTTCCCAATAGTAATGCTCTATTATATATTATTATTAATATTTGAATCAAATGCTTTTTTTACATTAAATGCTTTTTTTATATTACTTTTTTCAAGTATTTCTACTTATGTTTTTATGATATTAATACAGTATTTATTTTTAAAATTGGATTTGAAAAATGAGTGGAAATAGAACAATTTTTTTTAAGCTATTTATTTTTATTGTCTCATTATTATTTATTTCGAGATTATTTTTTTTACAAATTTATGATACCTCTTCACAACAGTTATCAGCAAATAATATTTTGCATTTGGAAACTGTTTTTCCTTCTAGGGGTATTATCGTTGATGTAAATAATAAGATTATAGTTGAAAATCAGCCTGTGTATGATTTTTATATTATTCCTAATCAATTAATAATTTCAGATACATCTCAATTATTAAAAATATTTAATATATCTCTTGATAAATTTCATGAAATAATAAATAAAGCAAAAAAATATTCTAAACATAAGCCTTCCATTTTTTATAGTGGTATTACACATCAAGAATTTGCATATATGCAAAATCAATTTTCTAATTTTAAAGGGATTTATCATGTGCCAAAGCCTATCAGACATTATCCTAAGTCTCAATTGACACATCTTTTGGGGCATGTGGGAGAAATAAGTTCTCAGCAATTGATAAATGATTCAATAAATTATTATAAAATGGGAGATTTAATAGGCATAGGGGGGATTGAAAAATATTATGAAAAATCATTGAGAGGTACAAAGGGTTATGAGTTGAAAGTTTATAATGTAAAAGGTCAGTCTGTTGGTAGTTATAATAATACATTAAATGATTCTTTAGTTTTAAATGGGAAAAAAATAAAATTATCTATTGATTCTGATCTTCAGATTTATATAGAAAAATTATTAGTTAATAAAATTGGTAGTGTAGTAGCTATTGAGCCATCTACTGGCAATGTTTTGGCAATGGTATCTTCACCTAATTTTGATTTAAATTATTTGACAGGAAGAGATTATTCAAAAAATTATTTGACTTTACAAAATGACAGTCTAAAGCCTATATTTAATAGAGCTTTAATGGCTACTTACCCTCCAGGTTCAATGTTTAAATTGATACAGTCATTAATTGGGCTTCAAAACAATTTGGTTAATTATAGTGATAAAATTTTTATTGATCATTCTAATATTGGAGATTTAGCACCTATTGGGTATTATGATTTAAAACAAGCAATTATTAAATCATCAAATAATTATTTTTTTAAATTATTTCGAAAAATTATAAATAGAAAAAAGGATAGTAATACTTACGTGGACTCTAGATTGGGTTTAATAGAGTGGAATAATTATGTAAAAAAATTTGGATTAGGATCAAGCCTTAATATTGATATGCCAATATTAAGTTCTGGTTTTGTTCCATCTTATAATTACTATGATGCCCTATACGGAAGAAATAGATGGAAGTTTTCTAATATATATTCTTTAAGTATAGGGCAAGGAGAATTATTAGTCACACCCCTTCAGATGGCTAATTTAGCTGCCATTATTGCCAACAGGGGAATTTATTATACGCCAAAAGTTGTGATTGAAATTGATGGTAAAAAAGTTATAAATCAAATAAGAATCAATACGGATATAGATATAAATCATTATAATTATATTATTGACGCTATGGAAAATGTAGTGCGGTTGGGGTCTGCTCGTAGGGGATATATGGATGATATAATTTTATGTGGAAAAACTAGTACTGTGCAAAATTCTCATGGTTATGATCACTCTGGTTTTATTGGATTTGCACCGAAAGAAAAACCAAAAATTGCAATTTCATCATATATTGAAAACGCTGGTCAGGGAGGTCGTGCTGCTGTATCTATAGCTAGTTTAGCAGTCGAGTATTATATAAATAATGGTATTAAAAGAAAATGGTTAGAGGAGTATGTTTTATTAGGAGATTTTATAGATGAGGAAGATACAGAATAATATATTTTCAATAGATCCTCTGATTACTATTATTTTTTTAATTTTAGTATTTATTGGTTTTATTTCAATTTATTCTACACAAATTCAGGATGATGTTTCTTTTTTTAGTTTTAATAATGAAGCATTTAAACAATTAATTTGGATAATATTTTCTTTTGTAATATTAATTTCAATCTTTTTTTTAGAGCATAGATTTATTTATAATTTGGCTTTACCTCTATATATTTTTTCCATTTTTCTTTTGATATCTGTTTTTTTTGTAGGAATTGAAGTGTCTGGATCCAAATCTTGGTTTTCTGTTTTTGGTTTTAGATTTCAGCCATCAGAATTTTCTAAATTTTCAACAGCATTATTACTAGCAAAAATTTTTGATTCATATAATTTAAATTTAAAATCTTTAAAAAATTTGATATATATTTCTATAGTTATCGTATTACCTTCATTATTGATTTTGATTCAAGGTGATTTTGGTACAGCTTTGGTGTTTTCTTCATTTTTATTAGTTTTTCTTCGGGAAGGCATGTCTTTTCATTTACTCCTTTTTATTGTAGGAATTGTAGTAATTTTTTTATTAGGGTTAATTTTTGATCCTAATATTTTATACATAGTGTTTTCTTTTTGTTTTTTAATTTCTATTGGCTTATTTAAAAAAAATTTTCGAAACTTCGTTAATCTTTTCATTATTTATGTTTTTATTATGATTGCAATTAATGGACAAGGAGTTATATTAAATGATGTATTGAAACCTTATCAGAAAGATAGAATTGAATCTTTAATAAATCCTGGTGCGGATCCTTTAGGTGCTGGATGGAACATAACACAATCAAAAATTGCTATAGGTTCAGGTGGTATTTTTGGAAAAGGGTTTATGAATGGAACGCAAACTAGATTAGATTTTGTTCCAGAGCAAAGTACAGATTTTATTTTTTCAGTAGTTGGTGAAGAATTTGGGTTTGTTGGCTCTTTGTTTTTAATATTTTTATACAGTTTGCTTTTAATTAGAATTGTTCAGTTAGCTGAAAATCAAAAAGATAAATTTGCCAGAGTTTTTGGTTATTCTATTTTTTCAGTTTTAACATTTCATTATATGGTAAATATAGCAATGACTTTAGGAATGTTTCCTGTTATCGGAATACCATTGCCATTTATAAGTTATGGCGGGTCCTCTTTATTGTCTTTTTGTTTATTTCTTTTTGTTTTTATGAAGTTAAATAGTATTAAGGAATTACTTTTATCTAGATAATTTATGAAATTATTTTTTTATTTCTTATTGATTTTCTTTTAATAATTTTCTTTTATACTCGTAAGTATTTTTATCAATTTTGGATCATTTAATTTATGTTTATAATTATTCTTTAGATTATCTAGAATAATTTCTGTTGCTTCTTGAAATGTATTACATGATTTTATCTTTAGAAAAAAGTTATCATATTCTTTTTTATTCATATTAAAAAGTTCTTGATTATGAGAATAATTAATATCTGTTTTTATAAATAAACTTTTGTCTATTTCAAAAATAGAATTTAATTCTTTGATTAATATTTCACATTCATTTAAGTTTTGTTTGGCTACTAATTTTATTAAATTAGTTTTTCCAATAGTATTGTTTTCAAAGTGTTGAATATCATCAATTAATTTATCAAAAACATCTTTGTGGTAAGGATAGTATTTTTTTCTAGCTTTTAAGTTTTCCTCATTGATTTCATTTAAATTTTTAAAGGTATCATTAACAATATAATTTGATGGGTTGACTGCAAGTTTAACAGTTTCTTTTATGGCCTTGATGATAATATTTCGTATTATATTTGGTTTAATTATAATGTGCTTAGAAAGAATATTCATGAAATTTTTTTGAGCTTCTTTTGTTTCTTTATTATCATAATCAAAAAATGGCATTTTGTTTTTATTAAAATTATTTAACCAATCATCATATATTTTTTTTATTATAAAAAGGTTTATATGATTACATTGGGTAATGTTTAATAGTTTGTCTCCTGTAATATTATTTGTATTAATTTCTGATGAAATTTTTGTGTAAAAATTTGTGGCATAATGATTTATACTCATTATTATTAAAATTTATTTTAGTTTTTGCGTTTAATAAATCAAGTTATAATTTATTGAATTATATCTACCTTTTTTAAAAAATATGATGAATATTAACTTAATGTTATTAGTGAAGTTTAAAATTTTTTTCCTTTTATCGTTTTTTTGTTGTTTTCCTAAAGATAGTAAAGCAGTAATTAATAATATTTCTTTTACAGAACCTATTCAGACAGGGTATTGGAGGGTTCATTTTAATTTTAACGACATCAGATTGGTTCATTATTTTAATAATAAAATATATGCAGTCGCAATCAATGGAATGTTTTATTTAGACTTAGAGGATAATAGTATAAATAAACTTTCTACTATTAATGGGCTTTCTAATAATGCTGTTAGTGCTATGACTGATGATGGTAAATCATTAATTGTTGGATATACTTCTGGTCAAATTGATTTTCTTTCAGAATTTGATATAACGCACATTAACTTAAGTTTTGAAAATTTTATTATTAAAATTAATTCGTTTAATATTTATGAAAACATTCTTTATGTTTCCTCTTCAGATGGTATTTTCTTAGTTGATATTGATACTAAACAAGTTTTAGAACATTATTCAAACATTGATAATAAAGTTTCTATTTTGGATGTAGTTTCTACAAAAATATTAAATGATTCTATTTATGTTTTAACAAAAAAATCAATGTATTATGCTTCTTTATTTGGAAATAATCTTTTGGATTTTAATAGTTGGGATTTTTTGAATATTACACAGCATGATTTAATAGGTTCTTTTATTTATAAAAATAATATACATGTATATTCTTCTTTTTCAATGTATAATTTGATAGGTGATAGTATCAATTTTGAATTGGGTAATGCAATAAAAAAAATAAAAATTTTTAATGAGAATTTGGTTTTAACAAATGGAAGAAAATTATATAGCATAGATAATGACAATTCTTTATTTGAAATTTATGATTCCAATAAAATTAATATTAATGATTTTATTTACGCAAAGAATAATTATTGGATTGGATTAAGAAATCAGGGGTTATATTCGATGGATTTAAACTATTTTTTTAAAGTTTTTAATTCACCAAATATCATTTTTTCTAGAATAACTAAATATGCAAATACTTTATATGGCTTCACAGAAAATAATAATTACTATTCTGTCTTTTCAGATGGTATTTGGGAAAATAAAAATTTTGAAAATTTTAGAAATGTAACTTCTGTTACAGAGTTTGATAAGGGATTATTTTTTGGTTCAGAAACAATGGGAATTTTTGATGAAGAAAATAATATTATCATTAATGATGTAACAGAAAACTCATTATTACAAAAAAAAATTAATAGTAATTATGTTGACGTGAAAGCGTTATTGAATGTATTAGATAAAATGTGGATATTAAATTATGGAACAAAATCTCCTCTTATTTCATATAATTTAAAAGATGGTTGGTTTACTTATGATTTTGGTGTTGGAAGTTATCAATACCCTAGAGATATTATTTTTAATAATTCTGAAACCTTTTGGATAACTCTTGACAATAAATTTGGAGGAGGGATAATTTTATTTAGTCCATATTCTAATTCTTATAAAAAATTAACTTCAGCATCAAATTTTCTTCCAACTAATTCAATAAATAAAATAGTTATTGATATAAATGATATTGTATGGGTAGGAACAGATGATGGATTAATTTATTTCCCTTCATCTAATATAGAATCGTTTGATAATATTTCAACATATCAAATGCCAAGCAATGAAAATGGAAGAATATTACAAAACTTAAAAATAAATACATTATTAGTTGATGAATCTAATAATAAATGGATTGGAACAAATCAAGGAGTAATAATGTTAAATTCTTTAGGAAATAAAATAGAAAAAGAATTTACTAAAGACAATTCTCCATTAATTTCAAATAATATTATTGATATTTCAATTCTTGATAATGGTGAAATATTTTTTTTAACTTATGATGGCCTTATATCATATAAATCTGATAATAGTCCAACAAGGGATAATTATAATTTATTTAAAGCTTTTCCTAATCCAATCAACCTTAATGAACATTATCTTGTTACTTTTTCAGGACTTATGGAAAATAATATAATTAAGATAACTACTTTATCAGGAGAAGAAGTTATTTCTTTGTCTTCAATAGGTGGAGGAACATCATGGAATTTATATGATCATTCAGGATTGAAAGTTAGTGAAGGTATATATTTAATTTTTATTCTTTCAGAAGATGAATCCGAAAAACTAATAAGTAAAATTTTAATTAGATGACATATAAAACAAAAGGGATTGTGTTAAATTTTATAAAGTTTAAAGAGTCTTCAATTATTTGCAAAATTTTTACAGAATCTTTTGGCTTGCAATCTTATATAGTAAACGGAGTTAGAAGCTCTAATAAAAGTAAGAGCATGAGTTTATTTCAACCTTTGACCATTCTTGACTTGGTAGTATATAATAAAAACACTGTAAATATTCAAAGATTAAAAGAAATGAAAATAGATGTTATTTATATGACAAATCACACAGATATAAAAAAAATTTCTGTTTGTATTTTTTTGTCTGAATTGTTAAGTAAAATTTTATCAAATGAACCTAATCAAAATGAAAAATTTAATTTTTTATATAATTCATTTTTAATTTATGATGGTTTAGAAAAAAATGTTAAAAATTTTCACATACAATTTTTATTAAAACTTACAAAGTATTTTGGTTTTCAAATTTCAGATTCATCACAGATTACAAAATCATATTTAAATAAAAAAGAACAAAATGATTTCGTTATGGATTGTATTTCAATGAATTATAACAGTAAAATTCATTCTAATTATTCTGAAAGAAATGATGTTTTAAATTCATTAATTATATATTTTAGTCAAAGTTTAGAACTTAATATTAAATTAAAATCTTTACAAGTCTTAAAAGAAGTTTTTACACCAGTTTAATGAATAAGTATATTATACTATTATTTAATGTATTATTTTTGGTTTCATGTTCTGTAAAAGAAAATAAGAAAACAGAATTAGCTGAGGATAAAGTAGAAGAATCAATAATTCAAAATATTTTTTTTAAATGGCCAAAAGAGGGTTCTATTGTTGCGAGTCCTATTTTTATTGATATGGGATTAAGTGGAATGTTAATTGAACCTGCTGGAAAAGTTAATAAAGGATTTGGTCATCATCATATTCTTATTAATCAGACAAGTTGGCCGTTAGGAAGTATAATTCCAATGAGTGATTCTACCCTTCATTTTGGTTTGGGTCAAACAGACACTTCTCTTGAATTAGATCCTGGAAATTATATTATATCCTTACAGTTTGCTGATGGAGTTCATGCATCATATGGAGAAAATATGTCATCTTCAATAAAAATTAGAGTCGAATAATTATGAATAATATTTTGAATGAAGTTGCTACTTTAGATTTATATAAGTTTATTAATGGTGATAAAAATGATAGGATTGAATTTTCTAATAATCTTGGAACATCATTTAATAAAACTGGTTTTGCAATTATTAAAAACACTGGTTTTGAAAATGAATTACCACGAGAATTATATAAAATAATAAAAGATTTTTTTGATTTAGAAGATGAAAATAAAATAAAATATTATTTTCCTGAATTATATGGACAAAGGGGATATGTTATAAAAGGTCAGGAACATGCAAAAGGGAGTAAAAAAGGAGATTTAAAAGAATTTTATCACATTGGAAATCCTATATCTAATGATTCTCCAAAAAATATTTGGCCTATTGAAATAAATGAATTTCAAGAAATTACTAGTAAAGCTTTTTTACAATTAGAAGAAATTGGATTACAAGTATTAGAATCTATTGCCCTTTATCTTGATTTAGAAAAAAATTATTTTGTTGATAAGGTAAAAGGAGGCCAAAGTATTATGAGAGCTATTCATTATTATCCTATTAATCCTGATGATGTTTCAGATGGTGCAGTAAGAGCAGCAGCTCATGGAGATATAAATTTTATTACTCTTTTAATGGGTGCTAGTGCAGATGGTCTTGAAATTTTAACTAGAGATAATAGGTGGAATCCTATTAAATCTAAAACAGATCAATTGGTTATAAACGTAGGCGATATGTTAGAGAGACTAACAAATAATAAATTGATGTCAACTGTACATAGAGTTGTGAATCCTTCTAGAGATCTTTTAAACACTTCTAGATATTCCATACCATTTTTTTTACATCCTAAGGCTGAAATGGATTTAAGTTGTTTAGAAAATTGTATTGATGATAACAATCCTAAATCATTTGATGATATTACGGCAGGTCAATTTTTGGAAGAAAGACTTAAAGATATTGGTTTAAAAAAATAATTATTCTTGCGTTGGTGGAGGATCTATTCCTAACGCCTCGAATACTAATAGTGATATATCATCAGATGGTCTAGCATATAAAAGAACATCAACACCAGCAACTCCTGCACTAAAGACATGAGAATAGTTATTTTTTTCAGAAACAGTATTTATGGCATTACTTATTTTTTCAAATAATGGTTTAAATAAATCTTGTTCTTTTTTTTGAATAGATGTTTGGGCCTCGGTTTGAAATTTTTGAATTGAAGCTTGTAAATTTTGAAGTTCTTCTTGTTTATCTGCTCTAATAATTTCTGTCATTGTTGCGGCACTTTTTTGGAAAGCATCTGCTTTACTTTGAAAATCTGTAATTTTTGATTGTAGCTGATTTTGAAGTTGTGTACCATAAGCCTGAACTTCTGCTTGAACTTGTTTTGTTTCTGGGAGAAAACTAAGTATATATTCTACGTTGGTATATCCAATTTTTAAATCTTGAGAGAAAGAATGGTTTGTTAAAAACATTATAGTAGTAATTATTAGTAATTTTTTCATATCATTTAAATTATTTGAGCAAAACTAGTTATTTTTTTTATTTAGTCCCAAATCTTCTAGAACATAATCAGTGTAGTCATGAATTGGGTTTGTATATAAAAGTAT
>JAPYTU010000029.1:5600-6761 GCA_029940715.1 Cytophagales bacterium | reverse complement strand
ATTTCTATATACATATCACTAATTTCTTTTTCCCAAGCTTTGGATAAAAGATCAATATCATTCATAGCCTCACTATATTCTTTCATATTTTTTAAGATAAATTCAGAATTTACATAACCAAATTTTTGTGCCTCAGTAAGAATTGGTATGAATAATAATGTAAGTAGGAGTTTGATAATTTTAATCATAATCTTATCGTAGTTGTTGACCTATAGAGAAATGAAATTGAGGCCCTGATTTTTCTAATTGCCCTGGAACTGTATCAAATCCATATGCCCAGTCAATCCCTAATAATCCAAATGCAGGCATAAATATTCTTACTCCTACTCCTGCTGTTCTATTCAATTTAAATGGATTGAAATCTTTTTGCGAATTCCAGTTATTTCCAGCTTCAGCAAACATTGTTCCAAATATTGTCGCAGAAGGGTTTAATGATATAGGATATCTTAATTCAAAGACGTACTTATTATATATTGTTCCACCTTGAATATTTTTTTCTTCATCAACAGGAATTAAAGAATTATTTTCATATCCTCTTAACCCTATCCTTTCAGTGCCTAGTAAAAAATTACTGTAAGAACCTGAAAGACCATCTCCACCCAGATAAAATCTTTCAAAAGGACCAATTTTATTTTCATCTCCATAGCCCCCAATAAAACCAAAATGTGCTCTTGATTCTAGAACTAAATCCCCAATTATTAGTGTATAGAATTTAGCATCAAACATCCATTTGTGATATTCAGCCCATTTATATTTTTCTTGAGGTTCAGCAGTCTCATAATTTATTCCATTCCATTTTGAGTATGGAGGTGTTATTGAAACATCTAGAGAGAATGAAGATCCTCTTCTTGGAAATGTAGGACTGTCTACACTATTTCTTGAAATGTTTGTTTTAAAAGCTATGGTATTTGTAACTCCAGTATTAAATCCAAGAGATTGACCAAAATTGAATAGGTCATAATTATAATATGATAGAGAATGAGATATATTAAAATAGTCATCTGGCCATGTAACCCTACGTCCAAGACTTAACGTAATTGCATGTATTTTCATTGAACCAATTATTTTGCTATCTTTTGAAGATCCATACCCACTACCGTATCCACTTCCATATCCACCTCCATATCCTCCGTATCCTCCTCCATATCCTCCTCCATATCC
>JAPYTU010000029.1:0-5500 GCA_029940715.1 Cytophagales bacterium | reverse complement strand
CCATTATCTTGATATAATGAGGAAACATCAGTTCCTTTTGGATTATAAGTAATTTTTTTATTGAGAGTTTCAATATCATATATATCTCCTTTTTTGATTGAAAGAATTTCATTTAGTAAATTTTTATCATAAATGTAATTTCCAGTCCAATTAATATTTCTAAAATAGTATCTATTTCCTGGGTTTACATAAATATCTATATTTATAAAGTCACCTTCATAAGTAATAGAATCTTTTATTATTTTGATATCTCTATATCCTTTAGATTCATAAAATTTTATAAGATTATCTTTATCATTTATAAATTCTTTATCAATAAATTTGCTTGATTTTAAAAAATTTACATTAGAATTTTCAGTAATAAAATCTATTATTTTATTTTTTGTAATACCATTTTTAATACCAAAAAGATTTTTTGGTTTTAATAAAGAAAAACTTTTTTTAAATATTTTTTTAAATAATGAGATTTCAAACTTTTCCCCTGTCTTTTTGAGTTTGCCTTTTAATTTAGCTTCTGAATAAATGCTATTTCCATAAAAAGAAATGTTATTAATTTTTACTTTTTTATTTTTTTCAATATCAATGTTTAGCCTAATGCTATTAGCCATAATGGTATCTACAGCTTCTTGAATATTAACGTTAGTGTTTAGAAAACCTTTTTCTTTAAAATAATTTAATATGGTATTTTGTGTATTTTTAATTGTTGCATCTGTAACTATTCTTCCTCTAATAAGATTAATTTTTTCATTTAATTCAGAAGTGTGAGTTCTTCCTATTCCATTTAATTTAAAAGCGCTAAGTCTAGGTCTCTCTTTTAAGACAATTGATAAATAAACTTTATCTTCTTCAATTTTATCGATTAATATTTTTATATCTCCAATAATACCTTGTTTCCATAATTTTTTAATTGCTCCAGATATTGATTCCCCAGGAATTGATATTTGGTCACCAATTTTTAATCCTGATAGGGATTTTAAAGCTATAGGGTCTAAATATTTAGATCCTATTATCTTTATGTCACCAATTTCATAAGTCTTTGGATTTGAATAATTAATTACTATTTGTTGTTCGGGGTTTGTGTTATAATTGTATTTTATTTGACCATTGGAATGGTATGTTAATCCGGTTAATAGAAAAGATAAAAAAATAAATATCTTGTTTTTCATATATTTTTTATAAACTTCCAAATCTTCTTTCTCTGTTTTGAAACTCGAAAATAGCATTATTTAATTCTTTTTTATTAAAATCTGGCCATAAAATATCAGTAAAAAATAATTCAGAGTAGGCTGCCTGCCATAAATAAAAATTACTAAGTCTATGTTCTCCACTAGTTCTTATTATAAGTTCTGGTTCCGGAATGTTAGTAGTTGTTAAATAATTTTCAAAAATATTATCGTTAAAAATCTTTAAATTTATTTGATTTTTATCTAAAAGTATTTTTTTTGTTGCGTTTAAAATATCCCATTTTCCAGAATAATTGATTGCTAGGATTAATGTAAGTCCTGAATTATTTTTGGTTTTATCTATGGCTTTTTTAAGATTTATTTCTGTTTTTACTGGAATTTTACTTATATCTCCTATTACTTTAATTTTAATATTTTGTTCAATTAGATGATTAATTTCATCTTTAATGACATTATTTAAAAGCTTCATTAATGCTTTAACTTCTAATTTTGGTCTATTCCAATTTTCTGTCGAAAATGTAAAAAGAGATAAAAATTTGATTTTATGTTCTACGCAATATTCAACACATTCTTTTACACTTTTTTTTGCTTGATTATGCCCATAGATTCTATTTTTATTTCTTTGTTTTGCCCACCTCCCATTACCATCCATGATAATTGCAATATGATTAGGTAATTTTTTTTGTTTATCCATTTTGTAAAGTTAATATATACTGTTTTTTGGTGCAGAATTTTTTGGGCATTGAATTTTATAAAAAATATAACTTATACTAAATCCCGTAAAATAATAGAAGTCTTTATCATTGTAATTACCATATTGGTAATTTTTATTTAAATTGCCTTGTGTAGAAGAGGGAATAGGGCCACTGGTTATATCTATTTTATCATAAAATGTTTTTTTTATTTCAAATTCTAATGCTATTGAAAATTGTTTGTTAATCAAATATTTAAAACCTGTTCCAAAAGGAATTGACATTAGCATTTTATTTTTATCTCCTAGTATATTATTTCTTTCTTTTGTATTTCTTAAAAGAGTTGTTGCAATTCCAAAGAAAAGATATGGAGTAAAATTTTCTTTAGTAATTTCATCAAAATAATCTAAAAAATTATATTCTATTTTTCCACTTATTTCTGAAAACTTAGATTCAAACCACATATTCCTATTTGTTGATAAAGCATCATTTATCATATCTTTTCCTTTTATTTTTCCTCTTTTATAAGAAATTTTAAATGATTGATGAGAACTCATATTAAATCTATTAAAAATTTCAATTCCTACAGAACCTGGAAAAGGAGAATAACCTCTTTTTAAGTCTCCAGAATAACTATTTAATCCTATGCTAATTCCAGGCTCTAAAAATTGACATTTTAGTGTTATTGAGTATAAAAACATTAAAATAAATAAAGAGATATGTTTATTCATGGTTTTTTAACGTTTGATTTTAAAAATTTGTATTTTTAATTTCTAAAATCATAACCCCAGTGGAGTTTATTTCTGAGAGTATCAAAAAAATCAAAATTATTTGGTTGTATTAGATAAATTTTAAAATTAGATTTTGTTATAATTAATTCTTCTTCATCTCTACAAGTAAATGACCTGGAGTCCATTGAAACTAAAAAATCAATTCCTTGACTTTCAACTATAAGTTTTATTATGGATTTATCTGATACAACCAAAGATCTTAATCCTAAATTATGAGGGCTTATGGGTGTTATTATTAAATTATTTGTATCTGGTGTTAAAATGGGCCCTCCACATGATAATGAATAACCAGTTGAACCAGTTGGTGTGGCAATAATAAGACCATCAGCCCAATAGGTACACAGAAATCGGTCATTTATGTGACAATGAATTTTAATCATTGAAGAAGAATCTTTTTTGATTATAGAAATTTCATTTAAAGCATAATTTTTTTTAATTTTTTTTGATGTTGTATTTAAATTTACAAGAGATCTTTTGTCTGTACTAAATTTTTTTTGTATAATATCGTGTAATAAAATTTCGAATTTATTATATACGTCTGTAGATAAAAATCCTAATTTTCCAATATTTATTCCAAGAATATGTTTACCTGTATTTTCTATATGAGTTACTGTTTCAAGCAAAGTACCATCACCACCAAAACTTATTATAAAATCTAATTTTGTAATATTTGTTTTATTATATGTTTTAATATTTTTTATTCCTAAATTTTTTGATAGTCTTTTTGAATATAATATATCAATTTTATTTTTGTTTATTATTTTAATTAAGTTAGATAAGACCTTTTTCTTTTTATTATTTAAATTAATACCGTGAATTCCTATTTTCATTTTATTTTTTTAAAAATGAGCCTATTATTTTATTGAAAATTTTTGGTTGTTCCATCATTGGTGCATGACAACATTTATCAATAAATTCTAATTTAGAATTATTAATTAAATTATTGAATTGATGTGCTACATAAGGAGGGGTTATTGTATCATTTAGACCCCAAATTAGTAATGTTGGACATTTAATTTCTTTTAAACGATCTGATAAATTTTCTCTTTGTGCTGATCTTGCTACATTAAGAATATTTAGACATTGCGTATTATCATTTAATGTTTTATACACTTCATTAATATATTTTTTTGAAATAATTTTTGAATTATAAAATGTATGATTGACTTGTGTGTTAATCCAATTATAATCACCTCTTTTTGGGTAGGAACTACCAAAAGAATTTTCATAAAGACCAGAACTACCGGTAAGAATAAGTTTTTGTACTTTTTTTGGATTAAGTAGAGTGTACATTAAACCGATATGTCCTCCAAGAGAATTGCCTATTATTGAAATTTTTTTTAGTTTTAATTTGTTGATAAAATTAGATACAAACTTAGTAAGACCTAGAATATTAGTTTTTTTTAAATCAATTTTTGTGATTGGTATTATTGGAATAATAACTTTATAATTTTTAGATAAGAATGTAAAGACATTCTGCCAGTTACTAAGAGCGCCAAACAGTCCATGAAGAAGTATGATTGTATCTCCTTTACCTTTTTGAATATATTCTTTTTGATTAATCATTTTTATACAATTAATTCTTTATGTTCCATTTTATTAATTATTATTTCTAAAGAGGGAAAAAATTCGGTAACATATGATAATGCTTGAGGGGCAAAATTAATTAAGTAACCACTTATTATAGATTCTTTAATTTGAATTTCAAAAAGTGAAATGTCAAAATACTGTATGATGTTTATAAAAAAGCTAATAAAAAGAGCTGATGTGAAGAAACCAAAAATTACCCCAGCAAGATCATCGACCCTTCCTATTAATGTAAAGTCAATTGCATATTTGAAAAATTGAGAAATTTTATTAATAACTAAAGTAGATAAAATAAAAGTTATTATTATAGCAATAAAACCAACAATAAGTTTTTCAGAATTTGGCACAATTTTAAGAATTAAAAATGAAGCAAAGTGAGAATATTTTAGAGCTATTAAAATGCTTATAAATATTGAACAAAAACTAATTACACTTATCATAAAACCTCTTTTATATCCTCTATAAGAAAAATATAATAGGATTATTCCAAAGACGAAATCTATTAAATTCAATTTAATTTTTCTTTAATTATTTGAGCAATTTTTCCATTATCCGCTTTTCCATTAAATTTTTTTGTGGCTATTCCCATAACTTTACCCATATCTTTCATGCTCGTCGCATTAACGGAGTTTATAATTTTTGATATTTGATCTATTAATTCTGATTCATTCATTTGTTTAGGTAAAAATTCATTAATTATATTTATTTCTTCTTCTTCTTTTATAGCAAGATCAGATCTGCTTTGTTCTTTATAAAGTGTTAGAGAATCTTTTCTTTGTTTAATCAATTTCATTAAAAGTTGATTTTCATTAAAATTGTGTGAAGAGCCACTTTTTTCTTCTAATAAAATAGCAGCTTTAATAGCTCTAAGAGCAATTAACCTACTTTTATTTTTTTGAAACATAGATTCTTTGATTTCTTTATCAATTATGTTTTTCAGACTCATGGTTTTTTAATTTATTTTAAGCAAATTTATGAAATACTAATATAACGATGACTAGATTAAGTGTAAATGTAAATAAAGTAGCTTCTTTGAGAAACGCTAGAGGTGGGAATAATCCTAATCTAATTCAAGTTGTTAAGGATTGTGAATCTTATGGAGCTGAGGGAATAACTGTACATCCTAGACCAGATGAAAGACATATTACACTAAATGATGTATATGATATATCTAAAATTGTAAGGACCAACTATAATATAGAGGGGTATCCAGATAATAGATTTTTAAAAATTATTAAAGATATTA
>JAPYTU010000028.1 GCA_029940715.1 Cytophagales bacterium | reverse complement strand
ACTTCAATAATAAAAATTCTATCGTGAGAAGATGCAGTATCCCTAATTTTATCAACAGCACTTACAACTGTCTCTCTTGCAGTTGCAAAACCTAATGAATGATCAGTACCGTAAATGTCATTGTCAATTGTACATGGTATACCTACAATTGGAAAATTATATTCATCTGAAAAAATGGATGCACCAGTCAATGATCCATCACCTCCTAAAATAATTAATCCATCTATATTATTTTTTTTTAAATTTTTATATGCAATTTTTCTTCCCTCTTTTTTATAAAATTCTTTACTTCTAGCAGATTTTAATAATGTTCCTCCAATATGAATTGTATTTCCTACATTATTCGTCGTTAGCTTTATAAAATTATTATTTATGAGTCCTTTATAACCATATTCTATTCCTTGAATTTTAACATTACTTTGATTAGCTGTTCTTACTATAGATCTAATTGCAGCATTCATTCCAGGTGAATCACCTCCAGACGTTAAAACAGCTATATTTTTCATAGAATATAAAATACTTAATACTTATTAAAAATGTATATTTAACTAAATTAACAAATCGTATTTACTTTTTTTAATTAATGAAGAAAGTTTTAATCATTTCATATTATTGGCTTCCTGAAAAAGGAGTTGGACACAAACGATGGCTTGGTTTTATTGAACATTTTAAAAGCAATGGTTATGAACCAATTATTTTTACTAAAGGAAATACAAATTCAGTTAGTAAGGTTAAAAACTCATATACTTTAATTAGAAAAAAAATTTTTGATCCTAGTATTATTTTTTCTAAGTTTTTTAAAAGTGATTATAATAGGGGAGTTGTAGATAATTCTAATTCTATATTCATGTGTTTTTTTTCTTGGCTTAGGTCAAGTTTTTTTATTCCAGATTCTAGAATATTTTGGGTAAGGCCATCTGTTAAATATTTAAAACAATATATTAAAGAAAATAATATAGAAATTGTTTTAACTACTGGGCCTCCTCATAGTATGCACCTTATAGGATTGAAATTAAAAAAAATATTAAACATTAAGTGGATTGCGGATTTTAGAGACCCGTATTCAAATTGGGATATTCTTTTAAATATGAGACCTTCATATTTTTCTAAAATAAAACATAAAAATTATGAGAATTTATTTTTAAATAAAGCAAATCATCTGATTGTTACTAATAGCATTCTACTAAAAGAATTTTCATTTCATATCCCTAGTAATAAGATTACTTGTATTCCAAATGGATCTTTATTACCTGAAACAGTATCGTCTTTAAAGAATAATTATTTTGTTATATCACATTTTGGATTGATAAATAAATTTAGAAACCCAAAAATATTTTTAGATGTTATTAAAAATATTTTAGAGAATAACAATGAACTTAAATTGAAATTTAAACTTATATTTTGTGGCCCTGTTAATGTTTCAACTTTAAATTATATTAAAAAAGACCAAATTCTTTCTCAATCTTTTGAATATCATAAACATGTTGATGAAGATCAAATGATAAATATTATGTCAAATTCATCTTTATTACTTTTACTTTTAAACAATACTAAAATTCAAAACACAACCCCTTTTAAAATATATGATTATATTATTTCTAACAAGCCTTTAATTACTTTAGGAACTTATAAAAATAATGATGTAGATAGTTTGTTAGAAAAATATAAAAGGAAAAAAAGAATATCTTATGACGATCATCGGTCAATTAAAAAAATAATATTGAATTCATTTAGTAATTATAATAAGAATAAGGTGCATTTACATAGTTCTGATAAATCAGAAATTCAATTTAAATATTTATCAAAAAAGTTATTTAAGATTTTTGAGGAGATATAATTCTATTAAGTATTCTATTTAATTCTGGAGATATTTTAAATTTATATATTAAGATTATATAAAAAATAGAAATCAAAGTAGATTTAAGTAAAATATTTATTAATGAATTTTCGAGATTAGGGATATTAATACTTAAAAAATAAGTTAATAATCCCATAAAAATAACTATTATGGTTTTGTTTGAAAATGGTAATATTTTCATTTTTATTTTAATAAAAATAAGTTTAATTAGATTGAAAATTAATATTGAAATTAATGAAGCATATGCAGCTCCAATCATACCAAAGTTAGGAATTAATAGGTAATTAAGTATAATACTAAGTGTTGCTAATATTAAAATAGTAATAACATTAAATTTAAAATATTTAGACATCATTATGAGTTCTCCATTAAAACTAAAAGCCATGGTGACTAGTTTTGCTAACCCTATAATGTAAACAACATTTTTACCTGAAATAAAATTTTGAGAATTTGGAATTAAATAAAATATATCATTCAGGTTAATAATTATTAATAAATAAATAAAAACCCCTATTAAAAGTAAATGGAGAGAAACTAGTTTATAATTTTTTTCTATTTTATTAAAGTTATTTTCTTTGATATTTTCTGAGATTATAGGAATAGAAATTTGTGCAATTGCTCTTCTAGGAATTGCAATCATTAGTCCTATATAAAATGCTGTTGTATAAATTCCTGTTTCTGATAATCCAAGAAGAGCAGTTACCATTAGAATGTCAACATTCATAACAAGTATGTTTCCAAAACTATTTAATATTGAAAAAATACTATAATTTGTTATTTCATTAACATATTTTTTTATTTTATTTAGTCGAAAAAGTATAGAAAAATTTTCTTTTTTATAACTATAGAAGAATATTAATAGAAGACCTAATAAGTATATTGGAGCTTGAAATAAAAGTAATTTTTCAAAAGTTATAATTGAAAATGAAAGTAAAATAACACTAATTAATGTTAGAAATCTATTTAAAACTCCATTTGAAAAATTTGTAAGAATAATATCGTATCTAGCTCTTAAATAAGCTTCAAATAAAGTACTTAAAGTCATTATTAATAGTATAGAAAAAACTATATGATAATAGTTGAAAAAGATTTGAGATTTTTCTGTAAATAAATATTTAATATTATCTGAAAATAGTATTAATAAAGAGCATATAATTACAAATGATATTATGATAAAAAAGAATTGAATACTTAAAAATTCATTTTTTAATCTATTATCATTTTTAAAATTAGGATAGAATTTTAAGTAAGTTGCACTAACTCCAAATGTAGTTAGAGGTATAAGTATAGAAGAAGCACTAATTATTTGCCTTATTAAACCTATTTGCTCAGTTGATAAATAATTAGGAAATAAAATAAGTGAATTAATAAATCCAAGTAAGACCCCTAAATAGATTATAATAGTTGTCCAAAAACTTTGTTTTAAAACTTTTCCCATTAATTTATTTTTTCAGCTTCTATTGCATAATATCTTTTATAAAAACTTCGTAAAATGGGCCTAAATCCTGGTATAATTGAAGGATTTCTCCACTTTTCTTTTCTAATAATTTTCCATCCAGACTTTTTTAACAACCAATCAAATTGCCAATCTTCAAATTCATGGTAATGTTGGTCTCTTTCATCACTCATATTTCTATATGATTTATTAAACCATAGTTTTAAAGGGACAGTGGCAAATAATTTTTTACATTTAATTTGATTTAATATATTATATGGATTTATTAAATGTTCTAATATTTCAAATGCAGTTATTGCATCATAGGATTTTAGATTTGATTTTAAGGTTGAAGTATCTAAATCTTCACCTTCGGTATTGTCTACTTGATATGTATTTTCTTTTAAAAGTGAGGAAAGTTTATTAGGAATTCCTAAATCAAATATTTTAGAATTTTCGTTTAAAGATGCTTTTAAAAATTTTAATGTTTTTTTGTATCTTCTTTGTTCACAAAGTTTTGAATCAAATTTTTTTAAACTATTAAACATTTATAATTTTTTTTAAAATATTATTATATCTATGATTCCTTATAAATTTACCAATTTCTGAATTAACAATATATTTTTCTTTATTGATCCAGCTATTTATATAACCAATAATACAATGACAAAATGAGATAATGGACTTACTTGTAATTGCTAATTTTATAGATCCTATCAATAACAAAATTAAATTATACCTAAGTAGGTACATAACTCTTCCTTGTTTTTTGTATTGATTTTTTTTGTATCTTGATGCTGTATTTCTCATCTGTTTTACTATAATTTTATTATATATTTTAATCTCAAATTTGTTATATAAAATTTTCATTTCATCCAGAGTATCCCAACCCATAGTTTCATTTAAACCGCTAATTTTATTGAAACATTTACGTGAATAAAGTTTTATTGCTCCTCTTGCATGGTCATTATTATATCTATTTTCTACTTTCCAGGAATTATTTTTTTTATTAGCAATAACACCAGAACATAATCCTAATTTTTTATTTTGAATAAAATCATTCATTATAGTATATAAGTAATTGTCTGGTAAAATTATGTCTCCATCAAATTTACCAATCAAATCATAGTCATTAATTGAGTGTTTTAATCCATAGTTAAATGCTTGAATAATTTTTTTACCTGGAGAAGGTTTATTTATTGATTTTTTATTTACGTATTTTATGTATGAAAATTTTTTTGAATATTTTTTTAAAATGTTTTCTGTATTATCAGTGGAGTTATCATTTACAATCAAAATTTGATCTGGTTTATGAGATTGGTTTATAAAAGAATTAATACAGTTTTTAATGTATAACTCTTCGTTGTATACTGGTATAATAATTAAAATCTTCATTTTTTTAAAAAAACCATAGTCGAATAGACATAATTCCTACAGTTATTCCAAGTAATATTTTAATTATTCTATCTGATTTATTATAAGACCATCTACTGGCAATCCAACCACCTAATCCACTTCCTAGACCTATACTTATTCCATAAATCCAATTAACTTTTCCTTCATATATAAATATCATTAAAGCAAAAATAGTATACATAAGTACAACAAATACTTTTATACTATTAGCTTTTGATAGTTTAAGACTATTTATGTGTGCTAGTATAGCAATCATTATAAATCCAACTCCTGCATGAATAAAACCACCATAAATTCCTACAAAAAAGAATAATAAAACTGAAACTAATTTATTTTTTATTAGTTTTTGATTTAGTTGATTAATTGATTGATTTTTTTTAAAAAAAATACTCATTACCACAATTATCATTATTAATGATAATATTTTTTTAAAAACATCTTCTGGAAAATCTATTGCTATTTTTGCTCCTATAATTGATCCAATAATAGCACTTAATGATAACCATCCTGAAAATTTAAATTCTGATAGTCCTCTGCTTTTAAATCCTGAAACTGCAAAAATATTTTGCATTACTATTTGTACTCTATTAGTACCATTAGCAATACTTACGGGTAAGTCCATAAAAATTAGAATAGGTAATGTGAGAAAAGAACCTCCTCCAGCAACCGTATTTATAAAACCAGATATTATGCCACAAATTAATAATATAATAAAATCACTATATTCCATATTCTATAACTGAGTTTTTATCGTTACATCTTTTTAGAAGAGTATTATTTGAAAGTTTTAATTTAGGATGCAAATAATCTTTATTAATATCATTTAAAGGGGTAAGAACAAATTTTCTTTTGTGAATATATTGATGAGGAATTATTAACTTATTAGTACTTATTATATTATTATTAAAATATAATATATCTAGATCTATTAATCTTTTTCCCCATTTTTTGGAAGATACTCTTCCTAATATTATTTCTATTTCTTTACATTTTTTAAGAAGTTTTAAAGGAGTATGTTTAGTTTTCACTTCTACTACTTGATTCAAAAATTTTTTTTGATTTTTATCACCCCATGGTTCTGTCTCATAAATTTTTGAAAAATTTATGATATTTCCAATATGTTTTTTAATGTATGAACAAGCATTGGTTAAATTTTCTTTTCTTGATTTTATGTTTGAACCAAGGCCAATAAATGAGTTATTAATTTCCAAGTTTTTGTCTATCCCATATTCTTTCATGAAAGTAGTAGATTATTATTTTAGTGAAAATTTCTGCAAGAGCTACATAACTACCTGTAGCAGCAGACTTTGTAAAAATCCAAGCTAAAATAAAAGTATCAAGTGTTCCGATTGTTCTATAGGTCATTGCTTTATATATACTCCTTTTTTTAGAGTGATGAAACCTATCGGATTGCTTTTTCCATCCAATTCTCCACATTCTTTCATGTAAAAAATAAATAATTATCTTAGTTACAATTTCCATTCCTCCAACTTTTAAACCTATAATAATATCTCCAGAAAAAAGCCAGGTAAGTAATGATGTATCTATTGAAGCAATTATTCTCCATGTTAAGGTTTTATAACCACTTCTTTTATATGTTTCTTTAACTTTTCTATTCTTTTGCATTAACCTAAAATTAATTGAATATCGAAATTTTCTAGATAATTTGCTACTTTTTGAGCAAATTTTCCACCAAGTGCACCGTCTACAATTCTATGGTCGTAGGTATGAGAAAGAAACACTTTATTTCTTATTTTAATTTCATCTCCATTTTTTCCTTCTACAACTGCCGCTACTTTTTTTATAGTTCCAATAGCTAAGATTGCAACTTGAGGTTGCACGATTATGGGAGTTCCCATGGTATTTCCAAAAGAACCAATGTTTGATATTGTATATGTTCCTCCACTTAATTCATCTGGATGTAATTTATTTTCTTTTGTTCTTTTTATTAAATCATTTGATTTTTTTACTATAGTTAAAAAATCCATATTTTCAACATTTTTTAAAACTGGAACTATTAAATTATCATTTTTAAGCGCTACGGCTATACCGATATTTATATAATTTTTTTTAATTATTTTATCATTTATATATGAAATATTTATAAGTGGAAAATCCTTAATTGCTTTACAAACACAATAAATAAAAATTGGATTGAAAGAAATTGGAGTATTGTGCTTTTTAAAAAATTTTTCTTTAATTTCAAGCCTTTTGATTGCAACATTAGTAATGTCAGCTTCTACAAAAGATGTTACATGGGGAGATATTTGTTTTGATTCTACCATTCTTGAAGCAATAATTTTTCTTACTCTATCTGTTTCAATTAGTTCTTCATTTTCATTTAAAATTATTTTTTTAGTAGCATTATTTTTACTGATTGATTGTGGTTCAGATATTTTTATGTTTTTATCTTCAAGAAATTTTAATAAATCAATTTTAGTAACCCTTTGATTTTCTCCAGTCCCTTTTATAGTGTCTAACTCTTTTAAACTAATATTTTCTCTACTTGCAATATTCAAAATTAAAGGAGAATAAAATTTGTTTGAGTCTTTTTTATTTTTTTTTGCTTTTTTTGAAGAATTATTATTTAAAGTATCATTAAAAATATTATCAACAATTTTTATTGAATCTTGATTTATTTCAATTATTGCTATAGGATTTCCAACTTGAACTATATCACCTTCATGAACTAATATTTTTTTTAATTTACCATTATAAATTGATGGTATATCGGTATCAACTTTATCAGTTCCAATTTCTAAGACAGATTCATCTTCATTTATATGGTCTCCTTCTTTTTTAAGCCATTTTATAATGGTTCCTTCCATTACGCTTTCACCCATTTTTGGCATTATCATTTGAATGGAACTCATTTTTTTTAGTTTCTATTTTTTTCTTAAAAGATAAATAATAATTTTGTGTAACTAACGTTTTAAAGATTAGTATGAGAATACTAAAATACATATTTTTTTTCTTTTCTATTTTATTATTTTCTTGTGAAGATAAATGCGAATATTATAGAACTTACACAATACAAAAGCCATTATATGAAACTAAGCAGAAGATTAGGGATACAGTCAATTATGTTGAATCTAGAGAAATTAATAATCCTGGAAAATTAAATTATAAAGATGGTTTTATTTTTATAAGTGAAATTGGAAAAGGTATTCATGTTGTAGATAATAGAAATATAAATAATCCTGTAAATATTGGTTTTATTATTTTACCTGGAAATTATGATATCGCAACAAAAGCTAATTATTTATATGCCGATAGCTATCTAGATTTAGTTGTTTTTGATGTATCTAATTTAACATCTATCAGTGAAGTTAATAGAGTAGAAGGAGTTTTTGAGAATTATTATATCAACCAAGGATTATATTCAGAAGAATTAGGTATTGTAGTTGGATTTGATGAAGAAGTTGTTGAGGAACTTATTGAAAATTATGATTGTGAATTAGCATATGATTAATGATATGAAAAATAAAAAAACATTTCCATCAATTTACAAGTTCATAGTTTTAATATTGATAATAATCTCTTGTGAGGGTTCAAGTGATTTTGTTTTAAATGTTGGTTCATCAGGTTCAGGTGTTAATTCTGATTTTTCTAAAAATGGTGAGTCTGGAACAGGTATTGGTGGATCAATGGCAAGATTTACTATAGTTGGTGATTATTTATATACCGTTGATTCTTGGGATTTAAATACTTTTGACATTTCTGATCAAATTAATCCTGAATTCAAATCAAAAGTAGGTTTGGGTTGGGGAGTTGAAACTATTTTTCCCTATGATAATAGATTATTTATTGGTGCTCAGAATGGTATGCATATATATGATCTAGAAAATAATGTAGAACCTGAATGGATATCAACTTATGAACATATTACTAGTTGTGATCCTGTGGTAGTTCAAGGGGATTTTGCGTTTGTAACGTTAAGAGGTGGTACTGAATGTCAGGGTTTTAATAATCAACTTGATATTATAGACATATCAAAAATTAGCGAACCTACATTATTTAAATCTTATTCTATGATTAATCCAAATGGTCTTGGTATTGATGGTGAATGTTTATTTATAACTGAAGGAGAGTATGGTTTAAAAATGTATGATATTTCAAACCTTAATAAAATAGAGCTTACTGAACATTTTCAAGATATTAGTTCAATTGATGTTATTCCATTTATGGGTATTTTAATGATGATAGGTAATGATGGTTTTCATCAGTACTCATACGACTGTGAGAAGGGTGAAATAGATTATATAAGTACTATTCCGATTAATAGACTGTAAAATGAAAAGATATTTTTTTATTTTATTTTTTTTACCTTTTTCAATGATATCTCAGAATAGAGATTATGTTATTTTCGAAGGTAAGAAGTATAAGGGAAAATTATTACAATATTCTAATATAGATCTAAGTTTTGAAAATTATGGACATCTTTTATTTTTTGATAAAAAGAAACAAGATACAATCAAAATTCCATCGGAATTAATTTATAAGTTGAAAATTAAAAAACCAAATCAATTTTTTGAATTCGATAAAAAAAGCTGGAATAACATTGAAATGGGTTTTAACTTTGACAGTTGGGCAGTACCTCATGGAGAATTGTTTTTTTCAAAGGGAATTGTTAATAATAAATACTTAGATCCAGGACTAGGGTTGGGAATATTTACAGTTGACTTGATTAATTTTTTCCCAATTTATTTAACTGCTAGTTATGATATTTTACCAACTAATAAAAATGATAAAGAGGTATCTATGTTTAGAGTTTTTTCTTTTACTAACATAGGTTATTCAATTGGAACTGATCTTGGTAATGAAGATTATATATCAGAAAGTGGTGGTTTTTATTTTAATCCTGGTATAGGAATTAAAAAATCATCTGGCACGAAACATTTGTCTTTAAGATTTGGATACCTTTTACAAAAGTATAAATCCGAGCATAATTTTTGGTGGTGGGATGAAATATTTATTAATGGTCCTTTTGGATCAAATTTTAATGATAATATTATAAGTAGAAACGGGTCATTTAGAAGAATGACGATTACCTTTGGAATTACTTTCTAAGTTTATTCTTACTTGATTTAAGGCGTTAACTGCAGATAAAGTTATATTTATATCTCTCCTCTTAGTTAGTATTAGTTTTTTGCTTGTAGTTTTGTTTTTGTTTGAATATCCTATCCATATCGTTCCTACTGGTTTTTCTTTTGTCCCTCCATCTGGACCAGCTATTCCACTAGTAGAAATTCCAATTGATGATTTAAATTTTTGTCTAACATTTTTTGCCATTTCTTCGGCAACCTCTCTGCTTACTGCCCCATATTTTTCTATATTTTCTTTTTTTATATTTAAATTATTTATTTTAATTTCATTGCTGTAAGCAACTATACTACCCATAAAATACTGAGAGCTTCCAGGGACTGATGTTATCATACGAGATATGAATCCTCCTGTACAACTTTCAGCAAATGAAATAGTTTTATTTTTTTTTATTAATAGTTTTCCAATTGATGATTCTAATTCTTCTTTATCAAATCCATATACATATTTTTGAATAATCTTAAGAAGATTTTCTTCATAGTTATTTATTTTTTTTTTGATTTTTTCTAGATTATCTCCTTTACCTGTTAATCTTAATTTCACTCTACCAAGACTTGGTAAGTATGCCAGACTAACACTTTCATCTAGATTAGATTCCCAGTTTTTAATTAAATCTGAGAGCCAAGATTCTCCAATTCCTATAGTTTTAATTGTTCTGTGATAAATGAAAGGGAGTAAAAACTTATTTTTTATTAGACCAACACATTTATTTGTAAATAAACTCTTCATCTCAAAAGGAACGCCAGGCAATGAAATAATTAATTTATTATCTTTCTGAAAAGCCATACCAGGAGCAGTGCCAAATTGGTTATGAAGAACTATACAATTATCAGGTATTCGAGCTTGATCTTTATTTTTTTTGGTAAAATCAAAATTTCTTTTTTTAAATATTTTTTTTATATGGGATAAGGTATTTTTATCAGTAACTAATTTTCCTCCAAAGAAATTATTTAAACAATTTTTTGTTATATCATCGTTTGTAGGACCAAGACCTCCAGTTAAAATAATTAATTCATTTTCATTTAATGATTTATCTAAAACATTAGTTATATCTTTAGAATTATCTCCGATTGTAGTTCTTTTTTTTGTTGTAATGCCGATTTTATCAAGCTCTTGGCTTATCCATTGTGCGTTAGTATCAAGGATGTGACCATATAATATTTCATCTCCAATTGTTATTATTTCACAATAAATATGTTTCATTTATTTTTTTTTGTAAATCACATAATCAAAATCGTATATATGTTTTAAATCTGAAGGATGAGATATTCTTGAAATTTCTTTCCATTCTCTTTTATTCCATTTTGGAAAAAATGTATCTCCTTCTATATTATTTTTAATTTCTGTTATGTATAATTTATCAACGAATTTAAATCCTAGTTTATAAATTTCACCTCCACCAATAATAAATATTTCTTCATCTTCATTTTCTCTACCTATTTTAATTGCTTTTTCAATTGAATTTGTTATGTCTACATTCTTAATATTGTGATTTATATTTCTAGAAATAATTATATTTTTCCTATTTGGAAGAGGTCTCCATTTATTAGGAATCGAGTCCCAATTTTTTCTTCCCATAATAATTGAATGCCCCAAGGTCATTTTACTAAAATAGAACATATCATCTGGAAGATTCCATGCTAATTTATTGTTTCTTCCTATAACACCATTTTCAGATATTGCAACTATTATTGATATGTTCATATCTATTAATTTTATATTTATTTTAACTATTTTTAAAATTAGGTAGATTCAAAATTGCTTTTTTGAACTTAAGATAATTATTTGAAATCCACCACTTTATTCTATTAAAAAAAGATTGATGTTTATAGGAATTATGTCTTATATTAAATTCATCTAGAGCATTATTGATATTTCCTTTTGCATCAATTAATTTCCAAAATAACACAAAATCTTTATTAATATTTTCAATATTAATTAACATTTTATGTTTTTTGTCTTTTAAAAAAAAATCAATATTTGAATTAATGGTATTACAATAGTTTATTGCTATATCAATAGGCTCACTTTCTTTAGACCAGAATCTTTTGAAGTTGCTTCTGAAAGCTTTTATTATTCCATGTGAATACCTTCGAACAAAACTTTTTGCAGTATCTTTTATTGATCTTTTTAAATGTACATAGATAGCATCATTACCATATGATTCATCAAGTTTTCCTAGTAGCCAAGAAAGTCTATTATCTGCTTCTATATGATTTTTTGGATAATTAAAACGATTTTTTTGAAACAAACCATTTCTTGATTCATGGGCTGAGCTATAATTTGTGATGTGTGAGCAGGCTTTTATAAATGCCGATGATCCACACCTACCAGTATTTAATATAAAAACATTCATAATGTATTTCCTTTTATAAAATCTTTAGTTAACATTTTCTTTTTTCCTTCTACTTGAATTTCAGTTATTTCTATACTTTCTTTATAATTATTGTTAAGTATTAATTTATTTTTGAAATGAAAAATTTTTCCTTTTCCTCCTTTTATATTTTTACTGCTAGTTGCATTTAGTATTTTGATAATTTTATTATTTTGAATTATTCTTGCTCCAGGATAAGGACTAAGACCTCTAATAAATCTTATTAATTGATTGGATTTTAATTCCAAATTAATTTGACAAAATTCTTTAGTAATTTTTGGTGCTTTTTTATCATTTGAACCTATTTTTTGTTGAATTACTTTAATTTTTTTTGTAAATATTTTCTTTATGCTTTTTATTAAAATTTTTGAACCTAGTATAATTAATTTATCATGCAGTGATCCTGCTGTTTCATTTTCGCTGATAGTGATTTTTTTTGTATCTATAATATTTCCTTCATCTATTTTTTCATTAATAAAAAATGTTGTTACTCCTGTATTGTTTTCTCCGTTTATTATAACCCAGTTAATAGGTGCTGCACCTCTATAATTTGGTAGTAATGATGCATGTAAATTTATGCTTCCTTCTTTAGGTAGGCCAATAAGTATTTTAGGAAGCATTCTAAAAGCTACAACTACAAACAAATCAGCATTTAATTTTTTGATTTTATTTATAAATTCTTCTGATTTGAGATTTGGTGGTTGAAATATTTTTATGTTTTTTGATAATGCATATTCTTTTACTGGTGAAAAACTGATTTTTCTTCCTCTTCCTCTTTGTTTATCAGTGGATGTTATAACACCTAAAATATTAAATTTTTGTTCTACAAGTTTTTTTAAGCATTCTACAGAAAAAACAGGTGTTCCCATGAAAACAATTGATTTTTTACCCATATCATTCAAAATCTTTATATAAGAGGTATTTTTTTCTCATAGTTTTATAATTATTTATTCCGGGCAACCAAGAATTTCTAATTTCTTTTTCAGAAATACCATTTTTAATTTGTTCTTCTAATTTTTTATTTCCTGCAATTTTATAAAAATTTTTTCCAAAAAAATCAATAGAATTTTTATTTAATGAATTATAAAACATAATTAAATATTTAAGATCAATTTTTGATTCGACTTTTGAGTTAATTAGGTTGATACCATAACAAATTTGATTTAAAAATTTTGGTTTACTTTCTGCTTCAACGCTTTTAGGAATAAAACTAAATTCTTTTGTTTCATATTTTGGATGTCCAATTATTTGAAATGGGCTTTTTGTTCCTCTTCCTATGCTTACTATTGTTGGTTCGAACAAACATAAAGAGGGATACAATAATATGGATTGTTGATTAGGTAAATTGGGAGAAGGTTTAATAGGAATATTATATTTAACTGTATGATCCCAGTTTTTTACTTTAATAATTTTTAAATCTAAATTATTTGTGCTTTTTATCCAGTTTTCTCCTTTAATCATCTGTGCCATTTCACCAAGCGTACAACCATGTACAATTGGGATTGGATGCATACCTACATATGATTTATATTCTTTTTCTAGAATTGGTCCATCAACGTAATGTCCGTTTGGATTTGGTCTATCAAGAACTATAAATTGAATTTCTAACTGTGCACATAACTTCATCATATTGTGCATTGCACTTAAGTATGTATAAAATCTTGCTCCTACGTCTTGAATATCATAAATAATAACATCTATATTTTCTAAATTTTCTTTAGATGGAATTCTATTTTTTCCATACATAGATATTATTGGTATTTTTTTATTTGATATTAATAATTCATCGTTATTAATACTTTTTCCTCTTTCTATGTTTCCTTTAAATCCATGTTCTGGAGTAAAAATTTTAATTATATTTATTCCTTGGCTTATTAAGGTATCTATCAAGTGGTTATTTGCAACCATTGATGTATGATTAATAAGTAGGCCAACATATTTATTTTTTATAAGTTCATAATATTGATCTAATCTTTCAGAACCTACTATTATTTTTTTTTCAGTATTTGAATATGATTTAAAAATGAAAAGAAATAAAACTATAAAGTATATTAATTTATTTTTCATTTTTTTCCCTAATTGTTGGATATGTTATGTTCAATTGTTCTAAATAGCTATTATATTTTGTTTCATCATAATAGTATTTTTCTAGTTTTGGTCTAAAACTATCCATTATTGATTTGTTGAGGTATGTTGGAGGGAGATCATTTTCAGTAATCATTGGTTTATATTTTGTCTCTTTAGATTGAATGTTATCGAAATAATTCCATGCACTAGTTATAAGGTCTTTTTTGGTTAAAAAATCAATAACAGTCATTGCAACTACTTTAGCTCCAGCATTTGCACCTTTATGTGCAATGGGAGTGGCCATTGCTATAGCATTGCTCCAGTGATGTCCTTGAAGACCTGGTATGTTGGATGGAAATCTTAATGTTACTGTTGGTAATTTCCAAGAAATATCCCCAATATCATCGGAACCACCACTTATAGGAAATTTTACTGGTAATCCTAAACTACTTAACTTTTCATTTAAACCTTTTTGATTATTAGATTCAACTTCTTTTTGTACAGCTTTGGCAAGTAGTTGGTCTTTTTTTGACCATAAAGGAAGTCCAATTTTTTTTATGTTTTGATACATTGTTTCTGCTACTATTTTATTAAAATGTCTTGGCCATGCTGTACCAAGTATTTTTTTACTCATTTTAGTATTTGTCATTAAAGCAGCTCCTTCTGCCATCTCATCAGCTATTTTATACATATCCATAATACCTTCATAAGTAACGTCTCTTAAGAAATACCATATAGAAGCTTTAGAAGGAACAACATTTGGTTGATCTCCAGCATCTGTAAATATTGAGTGAGAACGTTTTAAGGGATGTAAATGTTCCCTTCTGTAATTCCATCCAATATTCATAAGTTCTGCAGCATCAAGTGCACTTCTCCCTCTCCATGGAGATCCAGCAGAGTGTGCAGCTTCACCATCAAAAGAGTATTCTACAGATATTAGTCCTGTTCCAGATGATTGACCCCATGATACACTCAGATTACTACTAACATGAGTAAAAATGCATAGGTCAATGTCATCAAAAAGTCCATCCCTTGTGTACCATGCTTTTGAAGCTACAAGTTCTTCTGCAATACCGGGCCATAATATTAAAGTGCCTTTAATATTTTCTTGAATCATTAGCTTTTTGACAGCAAGGGCTGCAGTTATAATTACTGGGACACCAGAATTATGTCCTTCACCATGTCCTGGTGCTCCTTCTACCATAGGTTTATGATATGCTACTCCAGGAAATTGTGATGCTTTAGGTATGCAGTCAACATCACTTCCTAGTGCTATAACAGGTCCATCTCCATTAGTCCATTTTGCAAACCATGCAGTAGGAATATTAGATACACCTTTTTCTATTGTAAAATCATTTTTAGATAATATGTCTGTTAGGTATTTTGATGTTTCTACTTCTTGGAATCCTAGTTCAGCAAAACTAAAAACTTTGTCTACCATTATTTCGGTATTTTTATAATTGGATTCTACTATAGTTATAGCCTCAGTTTTGATATTCTCAATTTTTTTATTTGTAAGAATTTGACATAGACTATGATTGATTGATATAACGTGTAATAATGATATAAATAATATTTGTAACTTCATGGAATTGATATTTTATTGACAATTATTTAAACATATAAATTTTAATTTATAAAATGCATAATATGAAGTAAAAAAAGAACTTAAAAATGAAAAAGATTTTAAAAATCGTATTTTTTATAATTATTGGAGTTATTAGTTTTTTTGTAATTGGATTTGGAACTTATTATTTAATGAAGGTCAATCAATCTAATACTAATATGTCATTATTATTTCCTAGGTCTCAAGATTTAGTAGTAGAAGGTATAAAATTTAGAGATTTAAATAAGAATGGAAGATTAGATGTATATGAAGATAATAGACAAAGTATAGATGATAGGGTAGATGATTTAATAAGTCAGATGACCATAGAAGAAAAGGCAGGTTCAATGTTTATAAACATGATTGGTATGACGAATAAAGGAAATTTATTAGAATTACCTATTATATCTTCTAATCCATTATTTTTTCTTTTATCAATGGTTTTTCCATCGAGTTCTGAGATGATAATAAAAAAACATATGAATAGTTTTAATATTATTGACTCTTATCCTGCTAATATTCTTGCTAGATATAATAATAATATTCAAAAAATAGCTGAAAGAACTAGGTTAGGAATTCCTATTACTATTGCATCTGACCCTAGGCATGGATCTGATAATAATATAGGAGCTTCTGTCTACACATCTTCTTTTTCTCAATGGCCCAATTCATTGGGTCTTGCTGCTACAAGAGATACATCATTAACTCGTGATTTTGCAGATATCGCAAGGCAAGAATATTTATCGGTAGGTATAAGACTTGCATTACATCCAATGGCTGATCTTGCAACAGAACCTAGATGGGGTAGGAACAATGGTACTTTTGGAGAAGATGCACAGTTATCTGCTAAAATGACAAAATCTTATATTTTAGGTTTTCAAGGAGAAAAATTAGATAGAAATAGTGTTGCTTGTATGACAAAACATTTTTCAGGAGGTGGACCACAAAAGGATGGTGAAGATGCTCATTTTCCTTATGGAAAAGACCAGATTTATCCTGGCAATAATTTTGATTACCATCTTATTCCTTTTATTGATGGTGCTTTTAAAGCTAACACTGCTCAAATTATGCCTTATTATGGCATTCCTTATGGACAGACAAATGAAAATGTAGGTTTTGCTTTTAACAAAGAAATAATAACAGATTTATTACGGGATTCATTAGGTTTTGATGGAGTTGTATGTACTGATTGGAATATTATTTCAAATTTTGGGATAGGCGAACCAAGAGCTTGGGGTGTAGAAAATTTATCAGAAATATTAAGAGTTAAAAAAG
>JAPYTU010000124.1 GCA_029940715.1 Cytophagales bacterium | reverse complement strand
AAATACTCCAATGGTACCTATTTCATCTCAAAGTGGTTCTGGGACTGGAGATTTATTAGATTTAGTAGTAAGTAAATTAGAAAAAGAATCTATAGAAAAAGACAATATATTACCCAGAATTTCAATACTTGGAAGACCTAATGTCGGAAAATCATCATTTATTAATGCATTGTTAGGTGAAGAGAGAAATATTGTAACTGAAATACCTGGAACAACTAGAGATTCGATTGATACTAAGTATAATCTTTTTAATAAAGAATTAATTATAACTGATACTGCAGGAATAAGAAAAAAAAAGAAAGTAAATGAAAACATAGAATTTTACTCAGTAATGAGATCAATTCAAGCCATTCAAGACAGTGATGTATGCATTGTAATGATTGATGCTAAACAAGGGTTTGAAAGTCAAGATATGAATATTTTAGGTTTAGCATCAAAATATAAAAAAGGAATTATTTTAATGATTAATAAATGGGACCTTATAGATAAAGACACTAATACAACAAAACTCTTTGAAGATAAAATTAACTCAAAAATAAGTCCATTAACTTTTATTCCTATAATATTTACTTCTGTAATTAATAAAAAAAGGATCCATAAAATTATCGAAATCTCATTAGATGTTTATAATAACAGAAATCAAAAAATTAGTACTTCAAAATTGAATAACATTCTACTACCAGAAATTGAAAAAACTCCACCTCCATCAACAAAAGGAAAGTATATAAAAATTAAATACATAACTCAACTACCTACTAAAACTCCAATTTTTGCTTTTTTTTGTAATTTACCTCAATACATAAAAGAACCTTATAAAAGATTTTTAAAAAATAAAATAAGGGAAAATTTTAATTTTTTAGGAGTTCCAATCACAATCGTATTAAGAAAAAAATGAAATTACTTAATCTGTAATTTAAATCAATTAAGTACTATTTTTGTAAAAATCATGTTATGAGTTATAATTTTTCCAGAATTGAAGATAAATGGCAAAAAATTTGGCAAAAAGAAAAAACATACAAATCAAGTTTAAATAATAAGCCAAAATACTACATACTAGATATGTTTCCATATCCCTCAGGATCTGGACTTCATGTAGGACATCCTCTTGGGTACATTGCTTCAGATATAATTGCCAGATTTAAAAGAAATAAAGGATTTAATGTATTACACCCAATAGGTTTTGATTCTTTTGGATTACCGGCTGAACAATATGCAATTAAAACAGGAAAACATCCAAAAAAAATCACTAACAAAAACATAATAAGATTCAAAGAACAATTAGGATCATTAGGACTTTCTTTTGATTGGGATAGAGAAATTAAAACGAGTGACAGTAATTATTATAAATGGACTCAATGGATATTTTTAAAACTCTATAATAGTTTTTTTGATGAAAAAAATCAAATTGCAAAACCCATTGATAAACTAAAAATACCTAAAAACTTATCTAAAAAAGAAAAGGCAAAATATATTGATAATCATAGATTAACGTACATAGATGAAATTGATGTTAACTGGTGCGAAGAACTAGGAACTGTTTTATCAAATGAAGAAGTAATTGGTGGACTTAGTGAAAGAGGAGGATTTTCAGTAATAAAAAAACCTATGAAACAATGGGTAATGAGAATAACTGCATACTCAAATAGATTGCTTGAAGATTTAGATAATTTAGATTGGCCTGATTCAATAAAACTTTCTCAAAAAAATTGGATTGGAAAATCTGAAGGAGCTGAAATATTTTTTAGAATAAAAAACAATAAAAAAATAAATGTTTTTACTACTAGACCTGATACTATATATGGTGCAACTTATCTTGTTTTAGCTCCTGAACACGATATAATTAAAAAAATTACATCAAAAAAACAATTAAACACTGTTAATAAGTATATTAATGAATCAGAAAAAAAAAGTGACTTAGAAAGACAAGAAAATGAAAAAAATAAAACAGGAATATTTACAGGTGCATTCGCAATAAATCCTATTTCTAATAATAAAATTCCTATATGGATTTCGGATTATGTTTTATCTTCTTATGGAACTGGTGCAATTATGGCTGTTCCTGCTCATGACGAAAGAGACTTTGAGTTTGCATCAAAATTTAATCTTCCAATAATTAAAGTTATTTCCAGTGAAAAAAATGAAAAATGTTATACTGGTAATGGTATAATGATAAATTCAGGAGAATTTAATGGAATCAGTAACCATGAATTTAAGGATAAAGTTTTAAATCTATTTGAAAAGAATAAAAGTGGTAAAAAAACTATTAATTATAAATTAAGAGATTGGATTTTCACTAGACAAAGATATTGGGGAGAGCCTATTCCAATACTTCATTCAAAAAATGGTAGAATAGGACTTAAAAAAGAAGACTTACCCTTAACTCTTCCAGAAATTATCAATTATTTACCAACAAATGATGGATTATCTCCACTAGCCAGAAATAATGAATGGTCAAATGTTAATATTGATGGTATAAAATATAAAAGAGAATCAAATACAATGCCACAATGGGCAGGATCCTGTTGGTATTATTTAAGATATTTAGATCCTCTCAATAATAAAGAATTTGCTGATAAAAAAAAGATTAAATATTGGATGCCTGTTGACCTTTATATTGGGGGAGCAGAACACGCAGTACTTCACTTACTCTATTCAAGATTTTGGCATAAAGTGCTCTATGATCTAAGATATGTAAATACAAAAGAACCATTTAAGAAATTGGTAAATCAAGGTATGATCTTAGGAAGATCTAATTTTATTTATAGGATAAAAGACTCAAAAAAATATGTTTCTCATAACCTAAAAAATAAATATAAATATACCAAACTTCATGTTGATATTAATTTGGTTAATAATGACCAATTAAATATAGATAAATTCAAAAAATCTAGCTTCGAACTTAAAAATTCTAAATTTATTTTAGAAAATAATAAATACATATGTGGACACGAGACTGAAAAAATGTCTAAATCCAAGAGTAATGTTGTTAATCCAGATGAAATAATAAATAAATATGGCTCTGATACACTAA
>JAPYTU010000123.1 GCA_029940715.1 Cytophagales bacterium | reverse complement strand
TGTGGCCGCATAAATGCCTTTAATTTTGCTCATAAATAAAATTTATATAAAAAAAAAATATAGTAAAGATTATAAAGTACTAAAATGAAAATATTAGCAATACAAAATAGAATGGGTATTGGAGATATGGTAATTTTTTTACCATTTATTGAAGCAATATCAAAAAAATTTAATTCCCCAGTAAGTATTTTGGTTAAAGAAAATTCTAAAGCTTTAGAATATCTAGAAAAAAATAAATACATTGAAAAAATTTTAATACTTGAAAGAGGTAATAATAACAGTCATCATGATGGAATCATTGGTTCATTTAATCTTGCTAAAGACCTAAAAAAATATAGCTTTGAAAAAGTTTTCATATTTAATTCGTCTTTGAGATTTCGTTTAATATGTAAAATAGCCGGTATAAAAGAAATATTTCAGTACCCATTGTTTCAAAAAAAACAACAACACTTAATTAATACTGCTCAAAATTTTATAAAAAAAGAATTAGATATGGATATTGATAGCAATCCTATAATTGAATTAGAAAATTCTTTAATAGAAAATACAAAGAATAAATACAATATAAGTTCTAACCAAATTAATATACTGCTAGGCATTGGGGGATCGGGACCAACTAAGAGAATGCCTGCTTATAAATTCTTAAACTTCATGAAAATGTCTACCAAAGAGCATGATTGTAAATTTTTTTTAGCTACAGGCACAAATGAAAAAGAACAAATTATTTTAAATGAAATCTTAAATTCTGAGTTTAAAGAGAGATGTGTGTCTTTAGATAAAATCAAAATTAAAGAAACTCTACCAATAATAAAAAATTGCACAGTTGCAATATGCAACGACTCTAGTTTTAGTCATTTGTCAGCAGCTTTAGACATTCCTACAATTGTACTTCTATCTGATACTCCTTTAATGTATGGAAGTTATAGTCCTAACATGTATCCCATAATTCCAGACGGAGAAGAAACAGTTACCCATGATACTTTAGGCAAGGAAAGAATAAATCCTGAAAAAATATTTAAAATATTTAAAGAAATTGTAACTTAACTTAAGTCTTTCATTACAACTTCTTTTGCTTCATTAACAATGGCTGATAAGCGTGAAGTTTCTGGAGAAATATCTGGATGAATTTTTTTTTGAATTTTTAAGTGAGCTTTTTGAACGTCTTCTTTTGTAATTTTATTATTTCTATCTAAATTCAATATTTTGTAAGCTTCTTCAACAGATAAAGTTGATGAATTAGAATAATTATTATTTTTATTGAAAGAAAATCTTCCAGAATTTCTCAATGTTTGAATCAATCTAAATAATCCTATTAATTGATATAAAGTCAAACCTTTAAGTTTTATTATTCCAAGACTTAAAAGAATCAAGGGAAGAGAAAATAAAAATCTTCCTCCAAAAGCAAACAATAAAGCTAATAATATAGAGATTATAAAAATAATAAAACGTACTGTTTTTGAAATTTTTTTTACTGAGGCACTTGCAATTAACCTTAGCAAAATATAACTAACAACTAAAATAACAAGTGCATAAAGTATAATGTTCATATATCAAAGTTTTTTATGAAAATACCACAATTAGAAAAAAAACCAGAATTAAAATCTTGTCACAATGTAAATTGGGAAGATAACTACAGCTGGGTACATCAGCCAAATATACTTGAAGTTTTAAAAGATAGTTCAAAATTAATACCAAAAGTTAGGAATTATTTAGAAGAAGAAAATGCTTATACTGAACATCATTTAAAAAATACAAAAGATGTCCAAAAAAAATTATTTGATGAAATTAAGGGAAGAATAAAATTAGATGATGAATCGCTACCTTACAAAGATGCTCAATATGAATATTGGGCAAAAACAACTACAAAAGGAAACTATTCAATTAAATTAAGAAAAAAAATTGGAACAAATATAGAAGAAGAAATCTGGGATGGAGATAAGGAAAAAGAAAAATTAAATACAGAATACTTTGGGGTTGGAGATCTGGAAGTTAGTTTTAATGATAAATATTTAGGTTATTCTTTAGATTTAAAAGGGTCAGAATACTATACAATTTATATAAGAGATATTTCTTCAAATAAATTAATAACTGAAAAAATAGATGAAACTGGAGGAGGAATCTCTTTTAGTTTAGATGATAAATATATTTTTTATTCAAAATTAGATGAATTTCATAGGCCAAGAAAAATTTATAGACATAAATTAGGAACTTCTGTCAAAGATGATGAATTAATTTTTGAAGAAAAAAGTGAAGCATTTACCGTAGCCGTTGGTTTAAGTGCCGATGAAAAATATTTTTTTATATCTTCTTCTGATCATAATACATCTGAACAATATTATTTTGAAGTTGATGAAGAAAATCCAAAACCAAAATTAATCAAAGAAAGAAAAAAAGGAATTATTTACTCGGTAAATTCGTGGGATGGTTATTTTTACAATCACACAAATGAAAATGCTGAAGACTTTAAAATTGATAGATGCAAAGATTTATCAAAGCAAAACTGGGAGACATATATCTCAACAAAAGATGAGGTGTTAATCGGTGGTTTAATTTTTTTAAACGACTGGGTTATAAGATCAGAAACATCAAATGCACTTGGTAAATTATTTGTTAAAAATAAAAATACAAATAAAGAAGAAGAATTAATTTTTTCTGATGAAAAAGTTATTGTTCCAGGCGTATCGTTAATTCAAAAAGATAAAAATACTGATCTCGTATATTTATCTTACTCGTCTCCTAAAACACCTGGAAGAACATACTTATATAATTTGAAAACTAAAGATAGGAAGTTGGTAAAAGAACAGGAAATTCCTTCAGGCCATAACCCTGATGATTATGTTGTAGAAAGACTAGAGTGCCCTTCTCACGATGGAAGAATGGTTCCAATAACTATTACAAGACATAAAAAAACTAAAATAGATGGATCTGCAAACCTATTATTATATGGATATGGATCTTACGGCAATTCTATGTCTCCAGGATTTTCATCAACAAGATTAAGTTTAATTGATAGAGATATTATTTGGGTAACAGCTCACATTAGAGGTGGAATGGAAAGGGGAATGAAGTGGTGGAAAGAAGGAAAACTTCT
>JAPYTU010000122.1 GCA_029940715.1 Cytophagales bacterium | reverse complement strand
CATGGATCTGGTATGTGTAATATTACAAAATGTTGTACTGAAGTCTGTCCAGAAGAAATACAAATTACAGACGATGCAATCATTCCTTTAAAAGAGAGGGTTGTAGATAGATTTTATGATCCAATAACAATACTATTCAGAAAAATATTTGGTAAAGGAAAGTGATGCTTTATTAAAAATTTATTTTTTCAAGTGATATTCCTTTTGTTTCTGGCATCATCTTTATTACAAAAATCAATTGTAAAATCATCATTATTCCAAATCCATAAAATACCATTCCTGGATTATTTCCAAGAATATTAATTACAGTAGGTGTAACTGCTGTTATTAATGCTGCAAAAATCCAATGAACTGCACTTCCAAATGATTGTCCCCTAGCACGCATATGATTAGGAAAAATTTCAGATATAAAAACCCATATCACTGTTCCTTGGCCTATAGCATGGGATGAAATAAAAATGAGTATAAAAAATAATAACACAAAATGGTCAAGTTGATAAATAAAGCATATAGCTATTGTAAAAAGGCTTATAATATATCCAATGGAACCTATAAACATTAAATTTTTCCTACCATAATTATCAATTAATCTAAGTCCAACCAAAGTAAAAATTAAATTTACAAATCCAATTGATATCGAACTCATAAGAGAATCTGAAGTTGCAAATCCAGCTGTTTGAAGAATTTCTGGAGCATAATATAAAACAAAATTAATTCCAGAAAGTTGATTAAAAAATGCTAATAAAAATGCTAATTTAATTTGATGATTAAATACTCCCGAAAATAAGTTTTCTGACTTTTTATTATTTATTGAATTTTGAATCTGTTCAATTTTATTTTGAATTTCCTTTTTATCATAAATTAAAGTAAGAACTTTTCTTGCAGAATCTATATCGTTTTTAAAAAGAATAAGCCATCTAGGACTTTTTGGTACACCTAAAACTGATAATATATATATAAATGCAGGTATAGCTTCTATTCCAAGCATATACCTCCAATCTAAATCTCCACCAAATCCTATTAATAAATAATTAGAAAAAAACGCAATAAGTATTCCAAGAACAATATTAAACTGATAAAGAGCTACCAACTTTCCCCTATTTTTTCTATTCGAAATTTCAGAAATATAAGTAGGCGAAGCTACTGAAGATGCACCTACTCCAACGCCACCAATAAACCTAAAAAATGAAAAAGAATAAGGATCTGGTGCTATTGCAGATCCTAATGCAGAAACAAAAAATAAAATTCCTATCCAAATAAGTGTATTTTTTCTTCCAATTTTATCACAAGGAATAGATCCAAAAACTGATCCTAAAACTGTTCCCCAAAGTGCCATTGACATTATAAATACACCATGAAATATAGGTGATGTATTCCAAAGCTCTTTAATTGGAAGATTAGCTCCAGATATAACAACAGTATCAAAACCAAATAAAAATCCTGCCAATGCAACAGATATAGACCAAGAAAAAATTTTTTTATTATTCATGAAAATAATATTTTTGCCAAGATAATAAAATTTTATATTCATTATGATATTAGGGATTGATTTAGGAGGAACAAAAATTGAAGGAATAATACTTAAGTCAGATAAGGAGCCAATAGAAATAGAAAGATTAAGAATCAATACAGAAGAAGATAAAGGTTACAAGAAAATAATTAACAACATCAAAAGATTAGTAGATACTCTTGAAAATAAAGTAAATTATAAATTCAAAAAAATTGGTATAGGTACACCTGGAACTCTTGATCCTGAAACTCAACTTCTAAAAAACTCAAATTCACAGAATCTTAATAAAAAATCTATAAAAAATGATCTAGAAAATTTATTAGGCAAAAAAGTAAACATTGAAAATGATGCTAATTGTTTTACTCTAGCAGAAACAAAATTTGGAGCTGTAAAAGACCAGATGCCTTACGCTAAAATAGTATTTGGAGTCATAATGGGAACAGGTGTTGGAGGCGGCATAATAGTAAATAATAAAACATTGTATGGAAAACAAGGAATAGGAGGCGAATGGGGACACACAATTATTAAAGATGATGGAGAAATGTGCTACTGTGGAAAAAAAGGATGTGTAGAATCAATAATCTCTGGTAGAGCACTTCAAAAATACTATACCTCTTTATCTGGAAAAAAATTACCATTTAAAGAAATTTATAAGAATATAGAAACTGATTCAAATGCAAAAAAAACATTGAAAAGAATGATTAAATATTTTGGTAAGGGTCTTAGTAATGTTGTGAATATAATTGATCCAGATATAATAGTATTAGGTGGAGGTTTAAGTAATACAAATGAATTATATGATCAAGGATATGAAGAACTAAAAAAGTATGTTTTCAATCCAACATTTAAAACTAAAATAATAAAACCTAAACTTGGAGATAGCGCAGGAGTTTACGGTGCTGCACTCTTGTAAAACTAGTGCCCATATCTTGATTTTGTTGCATTATAATTTTGTGTAACTTGATCTAAAGATAAATCAGTGTTATAGAAATAAACTGCACCAATATCACCAACATATCCTGAACTAGCACTATTATTCCTGTAATCCCAACCAATAACTAAATTATTATTATCAAAGGTTTTGCTATCCTGACCAGTCCTTGTAACATCTAAGCTATTATTTATATAGTATTTGTATGTACCTAAATTTCTTACTAAGGTTATAAACTTCCATTCTCCAACATTTACATTTGTCGAAGAAGAACTACCCAAGTATACACCAAATTTACCACTAGTTAGCCACATCACCATTTGATTACCATAACAACAAGATGCTCTTGCTACCGAAATTAATCTCCCAGTTGTTTGTGTTGTTTTTATCCACATTGATACAGTAAATGTATTTCCTGAGAAATCTGAAAATGTTGCCTTTCTAAATGCATCATCATTAAAATTTATTATTCCTCCATTATCAGAAGAGAAAGAAACTCCACCAACTACTAAATTTAAATCATTATTACTTGAAGATAAATCATTCCATACTGTAAGATCATTAGAATCAAAAGAAGAAGAATTACTTGCATCTAGATGAAGAATGAGATTAGATTCTATAATCTTTTTTTTAAAATAAATACCTTGATAAGAAGGAAGAATCTGAGAGAACGATTCTGTAAA
>JAPYTU010000121.1 GCA_029940715.1 Cytophagales bacterium | reverse complement strand
TTATTTTTATTTCTTCAATTTTAAATATTGAAAAAACAAATATTTTTCAAATCCTGGGTGTTATTTTATCTTTAACCGGAGTAATTTTTATTATTACAAAAGCTGATTTAAATTTAATAAAAAATTTAGATTTTAATAAAGGAGATTTATCAATGGTTGTTGCCATGTTTTCTTGGGCAATTTATTCAGCTTTATTGAAAAGAAAAAAATATGAAATTTCTCAAATTGCTTTGTTAGAAGTTGTAATTATTTGCGGCTTAACTTTTTTAATACCAATATATTTTATTGAGATGAACATGGGAAACGCAATCATTTTGGGCAAGCCATTTTATTTAATTTTAACATACGTTGTTATTTTTCCAGGTTTAGCAGCATTCTTTTTTTGGATAAAAGGAATTTCAATTATTGGTGCTAACAGAGCTGGAATTTTTTTACACTTGATGCCAATTATGGGAGCAGTAATGGCAATGTTAATTTTTGATGAAAAATTTATGTATTACCATTTTCTAGGGGCAATATTTATTGTTGCTGGTATAACAATTTCAAACAAAAAAAAATTAAATGCTTAAAGTTGCGATATTAGATGATTATCAAAATGTTTCTCAAGAGTTTGTGGATTTAAAAAAGCTTTCTGGAAAATATCAAATAAAAGTTTTTAGTGAGCCATTTGTGGATGAAGAGGATGCAATTGATCAATTAAAAGACTTTGAAGCATTATTAATAATGAGAGAAAGAACCAAAATTACAGAAAACCTTATTTCTAATCTAAAAAAACTAAAATATATTATTACTAGTGGGATGAGAAACAAAGCAATCGATTTAGATGCTGCAAAAAAAAGAAAAATAATTGTAACTGGAACAGAAATAAATGTTAATCCCGCATGTGAATTGGCTTGGACTTTAATATTGGGTTTAGCTAGAAACATTAAATCAGAAATTGATAATATGTACCAAGGATATTGGCAAACAACAGTTGGAGTTGAGTTAAAAGGAAAAATTTTAGGATTAATTGGACTTGGTAGAGTAGGTTCGCAAGTTGCTAAAATCGGAAAGGCTTTTGGTATGGAGGTTATGGCCTGGAGTGAAAATTTAAGTTTAGATAAATGTAAAGAGCTAGATGTTTTGCCTTCAAGTAAAGAAGACGTAATCCAAAATGCAGATTTTATTTCAATTCATGTGCAAGGAGGAGAAAGGTACAAAGATTGTTTTACACTTAAAGAATTCGATAAGATGAAAAAAAGTACTTTCTTAATTAACACTTCAAGAGGACCAATAGTTAATGAAGATGATTTAATCATTGCTTTATCTACAAATGTTATTGCAGGCGCTGGTATAGATGTTTATGAAAAAGAACCATTGCCATCAGATCATAAATTAAGATTTATTCCTAATGCATTATTACTTCCTCATATTGGTTATGTAACTGCTGAAAATTATTCTATATTTTATAACCAAATGATTGAAAACTTAGAAGCATGCGTTTCTGGAAAACCAAAAAGAGTAATTGAATAATTATGAAAAAAAATAATCCAAATTTAACAGTTGAACAGAAATCAGTCTTATTTGAAGAAGAAACTGAAGCACCCAGATCAAGTGAATTAAACAATGAAAAAAGAGAAGGAAGCTATTATTGCGCAAATTGTGGGGTAAAATTATTTGAGTCTAGCACAAAGTACGAAAGTGGTTCAGGTTGGCCATCTTTTTTTGAATCATTATCAGATGTATTTGAAACCAAAACAGACAATCTATTAGGATATCCAAGAACGGAATATCATTGTAAGAATTGTGGTGGACATCATGGACATATATTTGATGATGGTCCAGAGCCTACTGGTAAACGATATTGTAATAATGGAGTTTGTTTAAATTTTAAGCTTAAAGAATAAACTATTCTAATATTTTTTTTAGCTCACCTTTTTTTTCTAACTCTCTTAGCTCAACATATCCACCGACATGGTGATCATCAAAAAATATTTGAGGAATAGTTCTTTTACCATTTGCTTTTTTTATCATTTCATCTCTAAGACTATCTTTTGTTGAAATATCTATTTCTTTATATTTAAGATCATTTCTAGAAAAAAGTCTTTTTGCAGCGTCACAGAAATTACACATTGGGCCTGTGTACATGGTTATGTTTTTCATATTTTATATATAGTGATTTTTTCAATTTTTTCTATAGAAGACAAAATGACCCAATTTGATCAATGAATTTTTTACAAATATTCAATGTTTTTCAAAAAAAGATTAATGGAGATATTTTTAGGGTGTGATATACTCCTTTTTAGATAGTCCTATCTAGCCATCTTTAGCTCCCGGTTTTTTAGGACTATCCACAAAATGCTTCCCCTAGAATATTTCCTATATTTACAAATAATTCTTTTTTTATTTATTACACCTGGAACACCCAGAATTGTAATAATTTCATATTCAATGAATTATGGTGTTCAAAAATGTGTTTGGACTGCATTAGGCGATGTAACAGCAAATATTATTCAAGCAACTTTAGTAATATTTGTTATTGGGTCTTTTATTTCAGATCATCCTTTATTTTTAAACACATTTAAATGGATAGGAATAATTTATTTAGCTTATCTTGCTTATGATACTTATAATTCAAGACCAAAAGATATAAATTCCGGTGAAATTTCGGAAAAAAGTATTTTTTCTTTCTTTAAAGATGGTTTTTTAGTTGCAGGAACAAGTCCAAAAGCTTGGATGTTTTTTCCTTTTATTTTTCCACAGTTCATTGACTTTAATTCTAATTATGTTGCCCAATTCTTAATTTTAATCACTACTTATGTTGTGTTAGATTTTTTATCTCTCATTGCTTATGCAATGTTGGCAAACAAATTAGTTGTTTGGTTAAAAGCAAATCCAAAATTAATAAACACAATTTCAGCGTGTGTTTTAATTGTAATAGCAATAATTATCGCAATTACTCAGCAATATTAATATTTGATATATATTAAATGTGCAAAGAGCATGTTGTTTTTTTAATTAATTAATAGTTTAATTGAAAAATAATTAATTAATTAAAGAGAGGAAATAAAATGAAAATAAGAAACTTTATAATTACATTTGTTTCTGCAATTGCACTTTTATTGTCTACTGCAACTATTTCTTTTGCAAAAGTTGTTGGAGATAAAATTATTTTAGGTGCAGC
>JAPYTU010000120.1:1510-3268 GCA_029940715.1 Cytophagales bacterium | reverse complement strand
AATTTTGGTAGTTTACTAAATGGTAGATGTTTTATATCTTGACTCAAAGTTTTTTCGATTGGTGTTAAAATAACTAATATAAAACTTATTTTTTTTAAAAAATAAAATAATTTTTTCATATTCTTAACAGTTTAGTTGAAATAGCAATCTACAACTATCCAAGAAAAATTCAAAAGGGGGAGTTTAATTTCTAGATTTTATAAAAGGAATTAAAAATTCTATAATAAATATTAAGAATAACCATATAATTAAGCCTGCCAAATATCCATCCTCATCAGAAATTTTTATAAACTTATCAAAAAACATTGATGTTAATATCATTCCAGTCCATAGTATAAAATAGAAGAAAATTTTTCTTAAAATATTTTTTATTTTATCAAAAGTTAAAATCATTTTATTTTAATTTTATTATTGGAATAAAATATTCTTTAATGAAAATTATTAAACAAATTAAGCCCAGACTTGGTAGAAAACCATAATCATTGGTCTCATTCCAAAAATCATTTAAAAAGATTGATGATAGTAGAATAAATCCATATAATGATATGTAAATCAAAAATTTTCTTGTGCCTAAAAGAAATATTGTAGATAATGCAATAATTAAAAATATATTCACTTAATAATCTAAGAATATTTAATTAAAATTCAAAAGTAGGTTACCTATTTAGTTAGAAAATTAGTTTATGAGTTAATAGTATCAATTTTTGATTTTCTATAAAGGTTAAATGATAAGAATAAGGTTAAAAAAAAGATAAATTTATTCATGTATTTACTGTTACATTTATAATGTATGGGTAATAAATAAAACTGAATTTAATCATATTAAAAAAACCCTCTATATAGAGGGTTTTTAATTAAAAGAATTAAAAATTTTAATAAAAATTATAACCAATATTGTTATTATATGGTTTTAATCCACTCTCACCACCAACTAATAAACTTGATAACTTCTGAGCTAATTTGCTAGGATCTTCTGTTAATCTCCAATTTAAATATGCATCATATTTTTCAAAAGATTCCCAATGTTCAATAATAAAATACATTCCTGATTCTTTATTGAAAAATGATTCAAGGTGTGTACATCCATCATAATTTCTTGTAGTTTTTAGACCTTCTTCTAAATCTAACATTTCTTGTACCTTTTCATAATTTCCTTCTTTTATTTTTAATGTAGCAACTACAACATTTCTCTGAACAGGACCAACAGCGTTAACCATTCCAGTAGCATCAAAATACTCTCCAGTTGTAATGATTTTTCCATCTTTAAAGCCAAAATTATGATAAGAAGTTATTTTAAATGTTCTTCCTGTAGAAATACTTTCACCTGTCCATGATCCATATGCTCTAACACTTCCATCTGGTTTTAGAGTATTTTGGTCTATACCTGGAAGCCATATTGCATCATTAAATTTTACATTTATATAATTACCAACATAAAATTCTGCAATTTGTAAAGATTGTTCATAATCTACTTGACCCATTCCGTAAAGTGGGGCTATATCAGTTAAATCCTCAGAAACAACCTCTTTCCATAAATTAAGATTATTTGTTTCAAAAGCTTTAACCCATTTTTCAGCAAGCATTTTATTTGCTTCATAATCATTGTTGGATACTGTGTTACATCCAACAATTAATACTGTTATTAATATTAATATTTGTTTCATTTTAATTGTTTTAATTAGATAATAAATAATTTTTTTGAAGGATCAATTTAATTACTTTTTAATTGAAGGAGAAAATAAAAGGAAAAAGAAATGT
>JAPYTU010000120.1:0-1410 GCA_029940715.1 Cytophagales bacterium | reverse complement strand
GTTGATAAGCCCTCAGTAATTGAGAAAAATATTAATGCCATTACTGCAATTAGTACTCCGTTAAATAGTAAAAGAAAATCTCTGTCATTATAGATATTGCTTCCAAAAAAAATTATTGATCCTATGTAAATGAATAGAGTAATTAAAACTATTGGACTAAATAATTTGGCAATAAAAGGGGATATTTTATCCACTATGTTGGGGTTTTTATCTATAATATGAGTTCCAATTATCGGTAATGAAGCGAGACCAGTTATTACTATATATCTAAAATAGAATTCTTCAATATCAATGTTTATAAGTTCAAATAATCCAACTGTTATTCCTGAAAATATAATTCCACCAAGTAAAATGAGACCTGATATAACAACTAAGTCGCCGTTGTATTTTATGAAACTTAAACGCTCTTTATGACTGGTTATTTTTTTGCCAAAAAATAATAAACTAAATGTGGTCCATAAAAAAATTGGTAAGTGTAAACATGCTAAAATTAAAGTATCACTTTCTTTATTTGGAGGATGATTTGGAAGAAAATTTATATATAAAATTGATGAAAAAATAACAATTGAAATAATGAGTATTTTTTTAATTTTAGTCCTCTTTTTCCATATAAAAAAAATTGCTAGAGGAGAAAAAACTATGAAACTAATATTTCTAGTATAAAAAAATTCTTCATCTATGGAAAATATTTCAGGAAGATTTGCAATGATTACTGCAAGTAATGAGCATAAAAATATTACCAATAATTCTTTCCTGCTACCAATAGAAAAACCTGAACTAGTATAATTTAATCTTGCTTTCCAGTAGTTGTAAATTTTTTTGTCTTTGATCTTAGAAGAAAGAGAAAAAAATTCTATTTTAAAGGTTAATTTATCAGATTGATAAACTTTTTCAAGTTCATCTGGATTATCTATGTTTTCTAATATAATTTTTTTCAAATTCAAAAGTTGAAATGTAATTCTAAAAATGTTCGCTTAAATATATAAACATTAAATCAAAATTCTAAAAAAAAATGATTTGCTTAAAGTTATTAGTTTATGTAATAATCATTTAATAGAATTGAAAACATCATCTTGTAATTTTTATACCATTTTTTACCTTTTGCTTTTGCTTTTTTATGAAGAGTATTGTTTTTCCATTTTTCAATCGAATTTTTGTCTTTCCAATACGATATAAATATATTTTTCTTTCCATCACCAAACAGCTCAGAACCTAAAAAACCATCAATTTTTTTTACTTCATTAATTGTTAACTTATCCATTTCTTCATATCCATCAAGGTTAGATGATTTTTCATAAACAAATGTAGCTAGTGTTGAACCTGAAGGTATTAGTATTTCTTTCATCTTTCTAATCTACCCATAACAAATCAAAGTTCAAAAGGGTGAGTTTAATTAGTGGGTTTGTTGTT
>JAPYTU010000027.1 GCA_029940715.1 Cytophagales bacterium | reverse complement strand
TCGAAGACAAACATAAGCTTAATCCAAATCCAATAAATTTTGTTTTCCATGGAGGATCAGGATCCACTACAAAAAAAATCAGAGAAGCTATTAATTATGGGGTTATAAAAATGAATCTCGATACGGATATGCAATGGGCATTCTGTAAAGGAGTTAATGACTACCACACTAAAAATCAAGCATATTTAAACACACAAATAGGTAATCCTGATGGAGATGATCTTCCCAATAAAAAATACTATGATCCTAGAAAATGGCTCCTAGAAGGTGAAAAATCGATGATTGATAGACTTAGAAAATCATTCTCTGATCTAAATAATATCAACACAAATATTTAACTTCTGTAGATTGGCCTAGTCAAACACGTAGGACCTCCTTCTGCTTTTATGCATAACTCACTCCCGTCAAATGTCTCTACAGTGCATCCAGCATCTTCCAAACATTTTCTAGTATCATCAAAACCATCAACCATGATAAGTTTACTAGGTGATAATGCCAGAACATTCAAACATAAACCATTACTATCCATAAAATCATTTTCAGAAGCTGAAATACATTCAAACCCTCGATCTCTAAGTAATTTCCAAAATCCAGTAGGTAACAATTTTTCATAAACCAAAGCAAGTTTTTCATCAAGGATAGAGATTACAGACATAAGATGAAGGCATGCACTAGGACCTAAATAATAAGGTAAATCAAAGCCTATAACATCTATTTTATCTTTTTTTAATATTTCTTTTAGCTGACTTATTCCACTATCATTTGATCTAAATCCTCTTCCAACAACAAGGGTTTTTTCATCTATCCAAAGACAATCTCCACCTTCGATTGTACCTGGTGAATGTATTGATCCTACAATAGGAATATTATTTTCTTCATATAATTTTTTATGGTATTTAGTTTCTTCTTTCCTTAATTTTTTTCCCATATTAAGTATGATTGCTCCCCTATCAGTGACAAGAGATGCATCATGTGGAAATACGCTATCAAATAAATTTTCTTCAGAATCAAGCATTGTAATTTCACAACCATGCGAACAAATTATGTCTTCAAACTCTTTAAAATTAGCAAATAATTTATGTTGATTTAGCGGTCCATTATAGTTCCATTCCCTAAAATTAGCTTGAGACATTCCTTTTTTTGGTGGACAAAGAACTACCCTTTTAAGAGTAGAATACATGTTCTGACATCCTATTTTAGGCATTATCTAAAATGCCTTTTAAATCTGCTGGAGAATAATTCACAGACTTTAATGTTTTTTTATCAGACCTCCTATACACTAAATACATACCATTTTTTTCTTCATAATAACAGTCTGTAGCCTTATCCTGATAAAACTTAATAGTCTCCTCTGCTTCCTCAATATTCTTACATGCCTTACTCATATTTGACCTATGAACCTCATTAAAAAGCTTTACAAATTTATTACTCATTCCAAATTCATGTGCAGCACCAGAAAGAACATACTGAATATCACAAAGAGCATCAGCAATTTCTACAAGGTCATTTTCTTTAATAGCTTCTTGTAACTCCTTTAATTCTTCAGATATAAGTTCTACCCTAAGCTCACAACGTTTTTCATCAGGAATAGTAGGATCCTTAAGAATAGGATGATTAAAAAGTTTGTGAAAATCAGCAGTCTGATTTAATGAATCAATTTTCTCCATAATGCATAAATTTTATTAGTCCATAGCAACTCCCCTGAGACCCTGAACAAGAATTATAAATATAATAATAGGAATGACATATTTCATTAAAAATCCCCATAATTTTGTTACTTTAAGACTTTTTGCACCTTCATTAGTCTCTCTCATAAAGTTTGAAAACCCCCATATATAGGCAACATAAACCGATATAAGAATGCCACCTAAAGGAAGAAGGATTTTACCCGAAATAAAATCAAATAAACCAAAAAAGCTAAAACCTAACGGCTGTATGTCTTGCCATACTCCAAAACCTAAAACACTTGGAATAGTTAACAAAAAAGTAGTAGAAACTGTTATAATAACTGCTTTTATCCTAGATGTATTCATCGAGTCTATTATCGTTGATATTATTGCTTCTATGAGGCCAATTATAGAAGTAAATCCTGCTATAAATACAAGAAAAAAGAATACACCACCAAAAAACATTCCAAAAGGCACTTCTTTAAATAATGAAGCCATTGTAACAAATAATAGCCCTGGTCCAGCATTGGGTTCTATATCAAAAGCAAATAATGCAGGAAATATTACAAATCCAGCCAAAATAGCTATTGCCGTATCAAACAATACTACAATTCCTACACTTCCTGGAATATCACTCTTCTTAGGATCTAGATAACTTCCAAACACAAAGCCTGCAGTTAGAGCTATTCCTATAGAAAAGAATATCTGACCAAGAGCAGCAAGAATTACTTGAAAATTAATTTTTGAAAAATCGGGACTTAAATACCATTTAAGACCTTCTTCTGATCCTTCTAATGTATTTGATCCTATAGCCAATAGGATAAACATAACTAAGAGAATAGGCATAAATATTTTAGAAACAAGTTCTACACCACCTTGTAAACCACGAGCTAACACAAAAGCAATGAGTAATGCTATACCAAGACAATATAATAGGATAGAAGATGAATTTCCTTGTAATTCAACAAAGTGAGATTGAATGTTTGTGGCATTATATGCAAATGCTTCACCTGTTATATATTCTTTTAAATAAACCGTCACCCATGCCATTATCATAAGATAAAAGCCCAAAATTAGTAAAGTAGCAGTGATTTCTACCCACCCTATTATGTTCCAGAAGGATGAATCTCCAGACAATTTTTTCATTCCCTTGAGTGGTGTAAGCTGTGCCTTTCTACCAAGACTTATTTCAGCAGTAAGAAGAGGTATACCTATAATCGCCGTAAGTATCAAATAAACGATTAAAAAGGCTCCACCACCACTTTCTCCTACGATATATGGAAATCTCCAAATATTTCCCATACCCACAGCAAAACCTGCTGTTGCCATGATAAAACCAAATCGACTTCCCCAGTTTTCTCTTCTCATATTAAATATTTTTAAAAAATGAAGATAAATATTATTTTTTCATTCTTTGATTCATATTTAAAAAATGACAAAAAAAAAATTAAAAAAAATTTAATTTCAATTTAATGTATTTAAAAAAATTATTTTTTTAATAATTCAATTATTGATTTAATATTAAATAAATAACTTACTGATTTATAGTATTTTATGTATTTAAAATTAGACTAGACTAAAAAGATATATTCGTTTAAAAAGCAAGTGAAATTCAAATATTTAAAAGTTCTTATTATATTGACAAAAAATAAAATAAAAATAACCATGTACAAAAAAATATTAATCCCCTACTTCATTATATTTTCTCTTTTTACATTCTCAAATCTTTTAGCACAAAAAGAAACAACACAGAGCGATGAACTCTATGAAAATATAGAATGGAGTTTTGTTGGACCTACGCGTGGAGGAAGATCAACAGCAATATCAGGTGTTAACTCTAAACCTTATACCTTTTTTATGGGTACAACAGGAGGTGGAGTATGGAAGACAACTGATGCAGGAATTAGATGGAAAAACATATCTGATGGACAAATAACTGTTGGCTCTATTGGCGCAATAGCTGTAGCTGAATCTGATGAAAATATTGTTTACGTAGGGACAGGATCTGCTGACCCAAGAGGTAATGTATCCATTGGAAACGGAATGTATAAATCCGTTGATTCTGGAGAGAATTGGACATTTATTGGACTTCCTAAGGCTGGTTTAATTGGAAAAATTGAAATTCATCCAAAAAATCCAGACATCGTTTACGTTGCTGTAGTAGGAAATATTTTTGGAAATAATGAAGAGAGAGGATTGTATAAAACTACTAATGGAGGTATATCATGGAAAAAAATACATTTTATTAGTAGTAAAACTGGTGCTAGAGACGTAGAAATGAATCCTAATAATTCAAGGGAACTTATTGCTTCTTTTTGGACTGTTCAAAGAAAACCTTGGGCTCTCATAGATGGTAGTGATGAGGGAGGAGTCTTTATGTCAAAAGATGCCGGCTCTTCTTGGAAACAGTTAACAGAAGGACTCCCTAAGGGTCTAACTGGAAAAATTGAAGTAGAGTATTCACCTATAAATCCAAAACGCTTATACGCAATGATACAAGCTAAAGAAGAAAATGAAGGTGGATTGTATAGATCAGATGATGGAGGTAAAAACTGGAAGAAGGTAAATAGTGAGAACAAGTTAAGGCAAAGAGGATGGTACTACTCACATATAACCGCAGATCCTTTAAATGAAAACATCGTATACGCTTCTAACACTGGCTTCTATAAATCCATTGACGGTGGAAAAACATTTGATAAAAGAATTTCAACACCACATGGTGATAATCATGGAGTTTGGATAAACCCAAATAATAATCAGATTATGATTAATTGTAATGATGGAGGATCAAACGTAAGCCTTAATGGAGGAGAAACATGGTCAATGCAACTAAATCAACCTACTTCTGAGTTTTACAGACTGACAGTAGATAATCAATTTCCATTTAGAATGTATGCTGGACAACAAGATAATTCTACTATTGGAGTACCTAGCAGAGGTTTACCAGGACTAACACCTTTTGAACATTGGTTCAGTGCTGGTGGAACTGAGTGTTCTGATATAGCTGTTCATCCAACAAATCCTAATATATTATACTCGACAGGATATAGTGGAGAATTCACCTATAAAAACTTAGAGACAGGTGAAGAATACCAAAGAACTCCATATGTTCATTTAACAGAAGGCACTAGACAAGATGATCTAAATTACAGGTTTCAATGGAATTATCCTGTATTTGTTTCTCAATATAAAACCGATGACGTATATGTAGGATCCAATGTTATTCATAAAACTTCTGATAAAGGAGTTTCATGGGAAATCATGAGCCCTGACCTAACAAGACAACTCCTTTTAAAAGATGAAGAAAAAGCAGAAATTCCTGGAGGTCCCATCCAAAATGATGCAACGGGAGTTGAAGTATACTCTTCAATATTTGCTCTTGAAGAATCCCCTCATATTGAAGGTGAAATTTGGACTGGATCTGATGATGGCTTAATTCATATAACTAGAAATGGAGGAAAAACATGGTCAAACGTAACTCCATCAAAAATCATACCTTTTCAAGGAACAATAAATAAAATAGAATTATCATCTCACGCTCCTGGAAGAGCAATCGTTGCTGTTTACAACTACAGAAATAATGATTTTAATCCTTATATAATACTTACTGATGATTATGGTCAAAACTGGAAACTCCTTACTAATGGTAAAAATGGAATCCCCAGTAGTCATTTTGTAAGAAGTGTCGCTGAAGATCCTAAAGTAAAGGGTTTATTTTATGCTGGAACAGAGTTTGGAGCATTTGTGTCTTTTAATAACGGAAATAACTGGAAATCACTACAGCTTAATTTACCAAATGTACCAATCACTGACATGGAAGTAACACAAAATGATTTAGCAATATCAACCCAAGGAAGAGGATTTTGGATACTTGATAAAATAAATATCCTTCATGAAATAAATTCTGTAGAAAAAAATAACAATAAACCACACCTATTTAAGCCTGAAGTAACTTACAGAACAAATATTGGCGGAGGATGGAGAGGTGGTGGAGGCCCTAGTTATAAAAATGATTTTTCATTTTATATTCCAAAAGATGTTAGCCTTAATAAAATAAAATTTATCATAAAAGATCCTAATGGGAATACCATAATTGATTTAATGAAATCTGATGAATATCTTTTTGATGTTGATATGGATTCAAACACCCTTAAATCAGGTGTGCATACTGCTTACTGGGATTTAGAATACGAAGCTCCTGAAATGCAAAAAGATTTTGTTTCTATGTATTATAGCGCAAGTAGATCATACGGACCTGAAGCCGTTCCAGGAATCTATATGATAGAGTTATCAGTTAATGAAGAGGTGCTTTCTGTTCCCTTAACAGTAGCTGTAGATCCAAGATGGGATGTTTCTAATATGGATCTTCAAAATCAATTTGATATAGCAAATCAAGTAATTAAATTGATTAATGAGTCTCAGAAAAAATTAAGTGAGATGAGGCAAATTACTACTCAAATTAAAAATTATATAACCTTAACAAAAGAAAAAGAATTTAGCAATGACATAAAACAATTAGGAAATAAAGTAATTGAAAAAATTGTTGCTATTGAATCTGAGTTGTATCAGAATAAAATAAAAACATCTCAAGATGAAATTAACTATGCAAGAAAATGGACAAATCATATTACTCATCTTTATGATAGAGTTACCACTGATATACAAAGACCAAATGATGGAATGATAAAAAGATTAGATGAACTAACTAAAAATTATAATATAATTATTTCTCCTTATAAAACTATATTGGAAAACGATCTTATTATGTTTACATCTTTCTTAAAAGAAAAAGGAGTTACTGGTATAATTATTGATTAAATATTATTAAGAATGCTTATAAACAATAAAAGGGCGATTATTCTTATCGAATTTTCGCCCTTTTCATTTAAAGAACACCGTAGTGCTTTCCAAACGTCAAGCTACAGTTAAAAGGTCCTTAAAGTTTTCGTTTAATAAATTAAATTTCCACTTCATGAGCTTGTTGCTTCTTTGTTTCTAAGTACCGTAGTTCTTTTCAACCTTTCCGCCACTTGCCGAAACTTGCGTTTCAACTTTTTTATCTCTCGCTTGATGATCAAGTTTTGGTTAAAAGGTCCTTTAAATTTTTTCCTAATAAATTAAGTTTCCACTTTCAGAGCTTGTTGCTTCCTTGTATCTTTGTGCCTAAGCACCCTTCTACTTTTCCACGACTTGCCGAAACTTGCGTTTCAACTTTTTTTCCTCGCTTGAGAACACTAAGTAAAATAATTTTTTATACCAATACAAGAATATTACAATTTTAGTTATACACAACTTTTCCACATTACAAAACAACACTTATCAACAGAATTTTATATAATTATCAACAAATTGTGTTATTAAATAAAGAATTAGGATTATAAATAGGGTTTTTAACTTTCTTTAAAACCAAGCATTTCAGCAAATAACTTCAAACTCTCTCTTAAATAAAGATCATTTTTAATTTTATCCATCAAATTCTTTTCTTCAATTGGAAATATTTCTGTGATTTTAACTGATGTTTCCAATGACTTATTTTTTAAATCATTATTCTTTTTCTCCTGTAAACGTTTATCATAGTTTAAAGTAACTGATAATCTATTTCTGTTTTCTTTAATTTTAGATACATAAGACATGTAATTAATAAAGGCAGAATCTGAATTTAAGTCTTTATTAAATTTTATTTTAAGATGATCAACAAGTTTCTGAGAAATAAATTCTTTTTCATCAAATGAAATTTCTCTTATTTTATCCCATTTGAGTGCATTTTCATTAGAATTTTCAGTATAAATAGATCTATCATAAATATTAGGAAATTCAACATGTGGTATTACACCAACTTTTTGAGTGCTACCACCACTTACTCTATAATACTTTGCTAAAGTAAGTTTAAGCTGACCAAATTTTTCATCACTTTTAGGAAAAAACCTATCTAATCCCAACAAATTTTGTACAGTACCTTTACCAAATGTTGATTCACCAACAACAAGTCCCCTCTTATAATCTTGAACAGCACCTGAAAATATCTCAGATGAAGAGGCTGTAAAAGAATTATTAAGTAATAATAACGGACCATCATAATATATGTTTTTATCAAAATCTTTTTCAACATCTATTCTGCCATTTGCAGACTTTATCTGTACTACTGGACCGGTTTTAATAAATAAACCTGTTAAATCTATAGCTTCCTGTAAGGAACCACCCCCATTATTTCTTAAGTCAATAATAATACCATCAACTGATTTATCCCTCAATGAGTCAATGCATTTCTTAACGTCTCTAGTTACACTTTTATAATCTACAATTCCTTTTTGTGCATCATCAAAATTTATATAAAAACTAGGTATTTTGATAATTCCAAAATTATAAATTTTATTTTGAGAATTAAATGGAACAACATCAAATGTAGCATCTTCATCTACAACATCTACAACATCTCTTTCTAAACTTAAAGTATCAGGAAAGTCATCAAATTCAGATTCTCTTTTCATTACCAATAATCTTACAACTGATCCTTTAGGTCCTTTAATTTTAGAAACCACATCATCTAATCTCCAACCTATTATATCCTCAAAAACACCTTCATCTCCTTGAGAAACACCTATAATTTTATCTCCTTTTTCTAATTTTCCACTTCTATATGCAGGGCCACCTGGCATAACTTGATATATTGTTGTGTATTCAATATCCTGTTGTAACCTTGCTCCTATACCTTCAAATGATTTACTCATAACTATCTCGAACCTATCAGCATTTATAGGTGAAAAATAATTAGTGTGAGGATCATAAAGTTCTGTATAAGAATTGATAAAAATTTCAAAAACATCTTCATTATTAAACTGACTTACAGTTTTTTGAAATCTCTTATATCTCTTATCCAAAATCTCTTGATTATCTTTCCATGATTTTCCTAAAATTTTCATATTAAGCATCGAATACTTAATCTTTTTTCTCCAGTGATCATTTAGCGCAACCTCAGTTGAAAACCATTCTTCATCTTTTCTATCATATAAGAATTCTTCATCAATAGTAAAATCAGGCTCTTTGGACAATAAATCAAAAACATAATCTATTCTATCTCTTACTCTTTCATTATAAACAGCAAAAATTTCATAGATTGGCTCCAAATATCCATTTTTAATATAATTGTCTATTTCATACTTATATTGATCAAAATATTTAATGTCAGCACCATAAAAATATTCTCTATTTGGATCTAAACTCTTTATATAATTATTCAATATTTCAGCAGATAAAGAATCGTCAAAAGAAACCTTCTTATAATGATATCTTGTTAATAATTGATTGATCAATTTTGTTTGTTCTCTATGCTTAATTTCAGGAAATAAAATAGAGTCAGCCTGTATAACTTCTTTTGAATTAAAATTCAATAATGAGTCATTAAAACTAAATGCAGATGTAATGAATATAACAAATACAATTATATATCTTTTCATACTTTAAAATGATTTAAACCATTAACGGGTATTTTTCCCTGAAATTTTTTAAAATAGGTAATAATTATTTTCATATCTTTTTCAATATCTCCTGAAGGATATAATTTTTCACCAAAATGAACTAATTTTTTCTTAAAATCAAAACCTACTAAAAGAATAGGAACCTTAGCTTTGAGTGCAATATAATAAAAACCTGTTTTAAGTTTGTCAACTTTTTTTCTTGTACCCTCAGGGGCCAAAGCCAAAAAAAAGTTTTTCTTTTTGTTAAATATTTCAACTACACTATCTACTGAATTTGTTTGTTTGTTTCTGATAACAGGGAAACCGCCAATTTTTTTAAGTATATACCCAAAAAATGGAATTTTAAATAATTCTTCCTTACCTAAAAACTTAACTTTATTTTCCATCTTTAAAATTGAACGAGTAAAAATTCCAACAAAAAAATCATGCCATGAAGTATGAGGAGCAACAATAGCAATAATTTTCTTATCTTCAGGGATAAATCCCTCAATTCTCCAACCCAAAATCTTTTTAAATATTAACTTATTTATGAACCTAATCATTTTTTGTAACTCCCATTAAAGAAAATTTTTCAACTCTATCTAAAATTCTTTTCTCAGGATCTATTTTTTCTAATTTTTCTATCTCACTAAGTATTACTTTTTTTAATTTATTAGCAGCAAAATCTACATCATTATGAGCACCACCTAGAGGTTCTTTTATTATTCCATCTATCAAATTCATTTTTTTAAGATCATTTGCTGTTAATTGTAATGCTTCAGCAGCCTGCTCTTTATAGTCCCAACTCCTCCATAAAATAGAAGAACATGATTCAGGAGAAATAACAGAATACCAGGTATATTCCATCATAAAAACTTTATCTCCTAATCCTATTCCTAAAGCACCCCCAGAAGCTCCTTCTCCTATCACAATACAAATGACAGGAACTTTTAGCATTGACATCTCTTGAATGTTTCTAGCAATGGCTTCAGCTTGCCCTCTTTCTTCAGCTTCTAAACCTGGATATGCTCCAGGAGTATCAATTAAAGTAACTATAGGCTTGTTAAACTTTTCAGCGATTTTCATAATCCTTAATGCTTTTCTATAACCATCAGGATTAGACATACCAAAATTTCTAAATTGCCTATCTTTTGTGTTTCTTCCTTTTTGCTGACCAATTAAGACTATAGACTTACCATCTATTTCAGCGATTCCTCCAACCATAGCCTTATCATCTCTAGCCACTCTATCACCATGAATTTCAATAAATTCAGTTGAAATCTTATATATATAATCTAAAAAATAAGGCCTTTTAGGATGTCTAGAAAGTTGAACTTTTTGCCATCTTGTTAGATTTTCAAAGACTTCTTTCTTAAGATTAATTATTTTTTCTTCTAATAATAATGCCTCCTTACTAAGATTTTTACCTTTTTTAGAAGCAATTTCTTTCATTTGCATCAACCTTGTTTCTAAATCTATTATTGGCTTTTCAAAGTCTAATGACATACTGATTGAATTATTTTAGATTGCAAATTTAAATAAGAATTAACATGTATTTCAGTATATGAAATTAAAAATTTAATTTTTTCTTTCATAAGTATTGTTGAACTGATATGTTTGCAAAACAATTTTAATCGGGGTGGTAGTTCAGCTGGTTAGAATGCCTGCCTGTCACGCAGGAGGTCGCGGGTTCGAGTCCCGTCCATCCCGCATCTTTTTTTCACCTTTTTGAATTTTTCCTATATAGTAATAGGTTTGTCGACTAAACTTAAATTTTACTGAAAAATTCCCATATTATTTCACTTCCTTTTATACCAGTTGCTCCCACATAATCATCATAGGGCCATTCGTGACCCCAATTATTAATTTTGATATACCATACTTCGTTATCATTTGTACATTTCTTATGATAATAGACATTTGTTAGAGGAGGAAAAAAACTAGCTTCTTTAGACTGACATTTATTCAAGTTTGACCAAAAGTTTATTATTTCATCCATATGAGGAGCACCTCCCCATCCCCCTGATATATCCATTGTACCATCAATTGGAACTATATCATCTTGAACTCCTGATATTTGTAATACAGATACAGCATTATTAGGATTACATGTTTTCCAGGTAGATCCGCTCATGGTTCCTGTAACTGATGCAATCCCTTTAAATACTTCTGATGCTTCACAGGCAAGGGTATAGCTCATAAATCCTCCATTTGACATACCTGAGGAAAATGTTTTTTCAGGATTAAGATTGTATTTATTTTGCAGATATTTTGCTAACCTAGTAAGAAAACCTATATCATCTGTATTACTGTAAGTAAGCCCGGAATTCCAATGAGTTGTTTTACTCCATTTATTAATTGTCCCCTGTGGATAGCATACTACAAATCCATGTTGATCTGCTATTCTATTCATTTTTGTAATATTCCTAATTGTTGGCGCATTTGATGTATATCCGTGAAGAACAAATACTAGTGGTGCATTTTCAGATAAATTAACAGGTTTATATAGAATGTATCCTCTACTTTCACCTCCATGATAATATATTTCACACTCAGGACATTTTTCTATTTCATTTTTCTCAAATTTATCTTCTTTTATGCAAGAAGAAATAATACCTGAAATTCCAATTAAAAAAAGGACAAAAAAAAATTTATAATAATATTTCACAACAACAAGCTAAAAACATCAAAGCAAAATTCAAAGTGTATTTATATTAAGAATGCTCTAAGTAAAATACACCAATATATCTGACTCTCACTTAGTTGAGATTATTCTCAATAAGCCGAATATAAATAAACATTTTTATAATTATTTAAGGTTAGTGCTTTAAGTTAAAAAAACTAGTTCTAATTTAAGACAAAAAATGCTCAACAATAAGGCCCCGATAACCCCACTCTCCTTTTGAATTTTTATTTAATAATAGTAGATTAGAATAATGAAAAACTTTTTCTCTGTTTTAACACTGATAGTATTTTCATTTAATCTACAAAGCCAATCCCAAAATGATAGTACAAAATCTATCAAAGCATATAAAATCAATAGAGAGGAAATAATTCTTGATGGGAAGCTAGATGAATTATTCTGGAATAATATAAAAGGAATTGATAGGTTTTTGATGCAAGAACCAGTTGAAGGAAATAAACCTACAGAAAATACTTTAATCAAAATAGCATATGACGAAAACTATCTTTATATAGGGGCTATCTTGTATGATTCTGATCCTAAAGGAATTAAATCTTTTAAAATGAAAAAAGATTCTCCTCTCAATACTGATGATAGATTTATGTGGATTCTTGATACTTACCTTGATGGTAGAAATGCATATTTTTTTGAAATAAATCCCAAAGGACTTATGGGAGATGGCTTGTTATCAATTGGACAGGGTTTAAGTTTAAATAAAAATTGGGATGGAATTTGGAGACCTTGGACTTTTATTGGAGATTTCGGTTGGTCTACAGAAATTCGTATTCCTTTTCACACACTAAATTTTGATTCTAAAATTAGTACTTGGGGAATTAATTTTCAAAGAACTGTTAGAAGGAAAAATGAAGAAATATTATGGACAGGTCACAAAAGAAATCAAGGACTCTTTAGGCCTCAAAACGCAGGAAGATTAGAAGGTCTAAAAAATATTTCTCAAGGACTAGGTTTAGAAATTATTGGGTATGGTAAAATAGAAAATTCCAAAATAGAAAAAGATGTTGGAGAAGGATATAATAAAAACACAAATTTAAATGGTGGAGTTGATATCAATTATAATATTAATCCAGGTTTAAAAGCTTCTATTACTATTAATACCGACTTTGCAGAAACAGAAGTAGATAATAGACAAATTAATCTCACCAGATTTCCAATTAGATTTCCTGAAAAAAGAGATTTCTTCTTAGAAGGAGCAAATATTTACCAATTTGCACCAAGAAGTGGTGTATATCCTTACTTTTCAAGAAAAATAGGCCTTCAATCTGGCAATAGGATTGCCGTCTTATATGGTGGAAAAATAATTGGTAAAATAGGAAAATTAGAAATAGTAGCCCAACAAGTCAAAACAAAAAAAACAGATATAACAAATAGTGAAGATTTTTCTTTACTTAGATTAAAAAAAAATTTTTTAAAAGAAAGTAGTATTGGAATATTATATACTAGAAGACACTCTAAAGACACTGAAAAACTCACTGAACCAATTCAAGATAGAAATACTTTAGGTATAGATTTAACATTAAATACATCTTCTTTTCTGTCTAATAAAAATTTACAGTTTCAAGCATTTGCAATATTACACAACTCCCCTAATCCAAATGATATAATAACAAAAACTTGGGATCGATCTACTCGTGGACTTCGATTTAATTTTCCTAATAAACCATGGTCTGGAAGCGTATCTTATAGAGAATTTGGAAATTCTTACGATCCTGCAATTGGTTTTGTTCAAAGAAATTCATTTAGAAGAGTAGAACCAAGAATAAATTTTTCACCTCTCATAGAAAACAGTGATATTATTAGAGAGCTTACTTGGGAATTTAGTTTTGAAAACCTTATGAGTCTTAATTGGGAAAAAATGACTCAAAATATAAGGTTTACTCCATTATCAATTCGTTTTGAAAGTGGAGATGAAGTATCATATCAGTTTATTAGAAATTTTGAAAATCTTGACTTTAATTTTAATATTCTTGGTGACAATTCTATTATTATTCCAATAGGAAAATATCAAAATTGGTCACATAAAATTGAATTTGAAACTGCTAATCATAGAAAATTAGTATATGAAATTGAAATAAATACTGGAGGATTTTGGTCTGGAAATCGTACTGATTTCCAAAATATGTTAACCATAAGACCTTTTTCTGGAATTAATCTAAGCATAGGATATATTCATTCAAATGTTAAATTAAATGAAGGTGATTTTAAAACAAATCTGTTTCGATTTTTAGGTGATTTTGATTTTTCACCTTTTATATCATTTTCTTCAAACATTCAATATGATGATGTTAGTGAAAAATTAGGAATGAATAACAGATTTAGATATACTATTGTACCAGGTTCAGATATTTATTTTGTTTATAATCATAATTGGATTGATCAAGAAGGAAAATTTAAAACCACTTCAAATATAGGAATAACAAAAATTACCTATACCCATAGACTCTAAATTAAAAATCGTTGATTAGAATTAGTGTGAGGAGTATATTCGAGCCCCGTCCATCCCGACACTTTTTTTCACCCTTTTGAATTTTTCTTGGATAGTTGTCGGTTTAGGTTATGACCAAAACACTAAACACTACAAAGTTTATAAAAGGATCCAGAAAACAACATGGAGATAGATTCGGTTACAATAAATCAGTATATATTAATACTAGAACTGATATAATTAAGGATTTTATTTAATAACTAATAAGTCCATAAATTCTTGCACAGACATATTTATTATTGATTCATTATCCAACAAATGTTTTAAAATATTCTTTGATTGATCTTTAGAATAATAATTATTAACTGAATTCTTAAACTTTTTTAATAAAAAAGGTATCCCCTCTTCTCTTCTCTTCTTATGGCCTATAGGATACTCTACAGTTATTTTTTTTGAATGTGTACCATCCTTAAAATAAATTTTAATACTATTTGATATTGATCTTTTTTTTGGATCAAGATAATCCCTAGAAAATTGTAAATTTTCATGAATAACCATTTTTTCTCTAAGCTTATCTATTATAGGATTTAATGCTATTTCATCACTATAATGTTCTGCTTTTAGTTCACCATAAATCAAGCCTATGGCTATCATATATTGAAGACAATGATCTCTATCTGCATAATTATAGAGTGGTCCAATTTTAGATATTATTCTAATAGCAGATTCTTGAGTTTCTACCTCTATGGTTTTTATCTCATCTAATCTATCCTTATAATCATCATGTAAAGTAATAGCTCCCTCTATTGCTGTCTGTGCATGAAATTCTGCTGGAAAAGAAATTTTGAATAAAATATTTTCCATAACGTAAGTTTGATAGGGTTGTTTTCTGATTAGTGAATTTCCTCCAAAGCTTACATCACTAAATCCCCATTTTGGAGCTGAGATAGCACTTGGATACCCCTCTTCTCCCCTTAATGTAAGCCATGAAAGCTTAATAGCTCTAGATGCAGCATCACCAGCAGCCCATGATTTTCTACTTCCAGTATTTGGAGAGTGTCTATATGTTCTTAAGCTACTTCCATCTATCCATGCATGAGAGACTGCGTCACAAATCTGATCATAATCTCCACCTAAAATATATGTGGAAAGAGCTGTTGATGATATTCTTACAAGAAGAACATGATCTAATCCAACTTTATTAAAACTATTTTCCAGTGCTAGAACGCCTTGAATTTCATAAGATTTAATGATAAAATTATATAAATCTAAAACTTTAATAGGTTCTTTACCTCTTAACACATTCTGTTGACTTACATAATCAGCTAAAGGTAAAATTGATCCAAGATTATCTGAAGGATGTCCCCACTCAGCTGCAAGCCATGTATCATTGAAATCAAGCCACCTTATTATACACCCTGTATTCCATGCAGCTTGTATAGGATCTAAACTATAATTTGTTCCAAATACTCTTGCTCCATTAGAAATATTTTTAGAATTAAAAGTAGGTCCTAATAATTTTTTACAAGAATCATTTTTAAGAGCTAAAAGACCACAAGCAATACTATCAAGTAAAACATAGTAAGAAGTTTCAATAGCAAGTTCACTATCTACAGAATAGTTTACAATGTAATCAGCAATATCCTTAATCTCTTTATCAAATTCCGTCTTTAGATTTTTTGATGCTTTATTTCTCATAATTAACTACGTTCATTTAGTGGTATAAATGACATAGGATCTTTACCAATATACTTTGCTCCTGGTCTGATTAGTTTATTGTCTAATCTCTGTTCTATTATATGAGCAGTCCAACCTGATATCCTCGAGCATACGAAAATAGGAGTAAATAATTTTGTTGGTATACTCATAAAATGATAAGCAGAAGCATGAAAAAAATCTGCATTAGCAAAAAGATTTTTTTCCTCTTTCATAATTTTCTCAATTTCACATGAGATAAAATATAATTTAGAATTTGACTTACCCTCTGAAAGAGTTCTTGACCATTTTTTAATAATTTCATTTCTTGGATCTTGCGTTTTATAAACCGCATGACCAAATCCCATAATCAATTCCTTATTTTCTAACATTTTATAAACAGCTTTTGATGCAGACTCAACGTCATCAAACTTGGATATTAATTCCATTGCCTTCTCATTAGCTCCACCATGAAGTGGTCCTCGAAGAGTTCCTATTGCTCCAGTTATACATGAATAAATATCCGACAATGTTGCGGCACATACTCGAGCTGCAAATGTAGAAGCATTGAACTCATGTTCAGCATAGAGAATCAATGAAATATTCATCACTTTCTCTTCCGTCTCATTTGGCTCTCTTCCATAAAGAATACTTAAAAAATGCCCAGCAATTGAATCTGAAGAATTCTCTATTGATACTCTTACTCCTGAATGAGAAAAATGATACCAGTAATTTAATACAGACGGAAATATTGCTAACAACCTTTCTGAACAATCGAATTGATTATCAAAATTTTTTTCAGATTCAAGATTTCCAAGGAATGAACAAGCCGTTCTTAAAACATCCATAGGATTATTAGATTTAGGGATTCTTTCAAGAACTTCTTTTAGTTGTTCAGGAATATACCTTTTACTCTTAAGTCTACTCTTGAATTTTCTTAATTCATCTTTATTAGGGAGTTTCTTATAAAGCAATAGATAAGCTACCTCTTCAAAGCTACAATTTTCACTTAAATCTACAACATCATAGCCTCTGTAATGTAAACTATCACTCTTTTCACCTACCGTACATATAGAGGTTTCACCTGCATCAACTCCTCTTAGTCCTTTATTCTTCATAATCAATATTTATTCTTTACTATTTTATCTATCTGATTCTCATAATCATAGTAAGATAAATAATCGTAAAGTTCATTTCTTGTCTGCATTTGATTTATAATTTTCTTTTGTGATCCCTCTTTTATTATCTCAAAATAAACTCTCTCTGCTGAACTACTCATAGCTCTAAATGCAGAAAGTGGATATAATATCATTGAAACGCCAACATTTTTAAGTTCATTTTTAGTAAAAAGAGGAGTCTTTCCAAATTCCGTAATATTTGCTAATAGAGGTGAAGAAAAATTATTAGAAATATATTTATATTGACTTAATTTTGTTAAAGCTTCAGGAAAAATCATATCAGCTCCAGCTTCAATATAAGACTCTAGCCTTTCGTGAAGCATTTTTTCATTTTCTACAGCTAAAGCATCAGACCTTGCCATTATAACAAACGATTCATCTTCTCGTGCATCTACAGCAGCCTTGATTCTATCTTTCATCTTAGAAATTGATACTAATTTTTTATTAGGTCTATGACCACATCTCTTTTCGTCAACTTGATCTTCAATATGAATTGCTGCAACACCAGATTTTTCTATTAATTTTATAGTTTTCTGTATTGATTTTATTGAGCCAAAGCCAGTATCAATATCTACTAGTAATGGTAAATCACAAATATTAGTAATCCTTCTAACATCTATTAAAACATCTTCTAAAGTATTAAATCCTAAATCAGGTAGCCCTAAGGATGATGCGGAAACCCCACTACCAGAAAGATATATAGCTTTTGCTCCACTCTTCTTAGCTAAGAGAGCTGAGTAGGCATTGACAGTACCTAGAATTGATAAAGGACTATCTCCACCATTAACTAGGTCACGAAATAAATTACCAGTCATGACATTTTTTAGTTAATACTTGATCTTTTCAAACTTAAAGTAATTTTTAAAAAGATACCTTAAAGTTTACATTAATATTTTTATAATTATAAATTCCTCTTTTGAATTTTTCTTAGATAGTAGTAGGTTTGTCAACCCAATTTAAATTTTATGAAAAATTTTATAATAATTCTATTTTTGACTTTATCAATATGTTGTAATAATATAAATAAAGTTGAAAATGAAAATAAAATATTAGAATTTCAAAAAACTTTAATTGAAAATGAAGTTACAGGATCTAATATAGCAATGGTTTTTAAAAATGGTGATATAGTTTACAAAGAGGTTGTCAATTCTGGAAAATTAGGTGATAAGGATATTACTAATGAAACAATTTTTCCAATTTGGTCTATGTCTAAACCAATAACTACTGTTGCTATGATGATTTTATTAGATAGAGGATTGTATAAACTTGATGATAATCTCACAAAATACTTACCTGAATATAAAAATATTCAATGCAAAAGTGAAGATGGGGTTTACCCATGTAAGAATAAAATTAGAATTATTGATTTATTAACTCATAGATCAGGATATCAATATTATACTTTTGATGGTAAAAACAGATTCTTAAGTCCACCATCTCCTTTTGGAAAATATACTAGTTCATACAATTATGATAATCTTAACGATTTTTCAATGGATGTTTCAAAAGAACCTCTTGAATTTGAACCTGGAACCAAATACACATACGGAATTAATCAAGCAATTTTAGGTAGATTAATTGAAGTTTTATCAAACCAAAGTTTCTATAATTTTTTAAAAGAAAATTTATTCAATCATCTTGATATGAATAATACCAAATTTTATTTAACCAAAGAAGATAGAGAAAAATTTCAGCCACTATTTATAAATGTATTTCCTGATAATCCATTAAATCCATTTAATCAAACAGATATTTTAAAAGGATTTACTACAATTCTTGATGAATTAACCTACGATATAGACAATCATGCTCACTTTGGTGGCGAAGGATTAGTATCAACTTTTTCAGACTATTCTAATTTTTGTGAGATGTTAGTAAATAAAGGAGTTTATAATGACAAACAGATCATTTCTCAAAATAGTTTTGAATTGATGACAAAAAAATATTCTAATGGATATCCAGATCCAAATGAACCATATGCTTTTCCAGATTATAAAGGACATTATTATGGTTTTACTTTCTCCGTACTAGAAAACCCTGAAATTGATGGAACTGGTGCTTCAAAAGGAATTTTTGGTTGGTCAGGATATCATAATACTCATTTTTGGATTGATCCTGAAAAAAAATTATTTGGTCTATTTATGTCTAGATCAAGAGAATTTTCATTTCAAATTCATAAA
>JAPYTU010000119.1 GCA_029940715.1 Cytophagales bacterium | reverse complement strand
TACTTCCATAAAAAGTTAAATATATTTCATCACCAGAAAATGAATACATCATTCCAGAAACTTGTGGTATTAACCTTGCTATGTTTGATGGACAACATGCCGTATTAAACCATGGTGATCTACCTGCCTTTCCATGATTAAATTCCGTAGTTCCATCAGCCTCAAGGGGATTAACATAAAAAAACTTATTGCCTTCAATATTAACTCCTGCTAAAGAATTATTTAAAAGTGAAATTTCAGCTACATCCATATACCTAGCATCTCTAGTTCGTAAAAACATTCTGAAATTAAAAAAAACATTTCCTACTGCTGCACAAGTTTCATTGTAAGATTCTTTATTTGGTAAAACATAATCAGGTCCAAATCCTTCAATACCTTGAACTGCTCCTAAACCACCTGTTATACTCATTTTTTTATCAACAATGTCATTCCATATACTTTTGAGTGCTTTATCATAATCGCTAATTCCAAAAAGACCTCCCACATCAGCCATACCAGAATATAAATAAGTAGCCCTAACTGCATGGCCTACTGCTTTCCTTTGTTCAGTCACAGGTAGATGCTGCTGTGCATATATTGGAGAATTATATCGTTCTCCACTAGGTATAAACGATTTCCCTCTAATATCTAAAAATTTCTTAGCCATATTTAAATACAATTTATTACCAGTAATTCTATAGAGTTTTGTTAATGCTAGCTCTAATTCTTGATGACCTGGAGCTTGATTAACTGGTTTTCCATTATTATAATTTAGGTCTCCCTCAAAAAAAACTTTATTAATATGTTGGGCACTTTTTTCAGCAACTTTTAACCATTTATCTTTTCCTGTAGCTTGATAATATGCAATAGCACCTTCATACATATGCCCCATGTTATACAATTCGTGGCTATGAATAACATTTGAATAAGGTTTATCACCCATCATCCAAGCCATTGTATTTTTAGCAAGGTCAACCTCATTTGGCTTTGTATCAAAAACTGTAGGGTCTTTAATTTTATTTGATATGCCACTTGACACTCCAGTTATATGACCCACATATAAGTATCCATCTTTTTTTTGAGCTCTACTGATTAAATCAATAATATCATCCATACGTTTTTCTAAACCTGGATTTTCATCTAAAAACAATAGGTATGCGGCACCTTCCATTACTTTATAAAGATCTGATGATTGGTATGCATGTGGTTCTGGTAAATTATCCTTTATACCTGACAAAAAATTTCCAGTTTGTCTTAAGGCAATTTGTGCGTTTATAGTTTTGTCTAAAGCAAATGGAACGAGTGTTTCCACTTGAGTAATTAACCTGGGTTTCCAAAATTTATCTTCAAGAATCACTTCATTAAAAGGAACTGGAATTAGACCATATTCTGAATAATTATAACTATCAATATTATTTTTATTTTGAGAAAAAATCGTAAAATGAACCAATAAAAAAATCAATAATTGTATTTTTTTCATGTATTCAATCTACTACTATCCTAGAATAATTCAAAAGGCTAGATTAATTAGTGAGAGATTTGTGTAATTACAGAGAAATGAATAAATAATTATTCTATAATAATCATATTAACACCTTTTTCATTTAAAGTATTAATCACATCTTTTACCCTTTTATCTTTTAATTTTTCAAATTGCACTCCTACATCTTTTAATCTTTGACTTAGTAATTCATATACTTCATAATAAGAATCTGAAGGTCTAAAATCTGCGTTTGGAACATTTCCTCCAAGATAAGCTAATTTTCCACCAATCATCTTTTCAAACCTTACATCATCCTGTCCTGTCCCTGTTTCTTTAAGTTGAATCAGTTTTTTTTCTAAATTCAAAAAATCAGATTCTAGACTGTCGACCAATGATATTAATTCTTCTTTTTGATTAGTATTTGAAAGCATAAATTTTAAATCTAATAGCTGCCTCCTAACAATTTCTATAGAATTTATATAATTAGCAGTTACATTTATATCATCATATATTTTTTTAATCAAATCATGTTGAAGTTTTATATCTTCCATGGTTCCTTCAGAATGAGGATCTTTTATAACTTCTAGTTTCTTAGTCATTACATTATCACCCAATTTCAGATGTACATTATATGTTCCTGGAGGAGACATTATTGATAACTGAAACGGAACTTTTCTCTCTCTATTTTTATCCAGAGATACCCATTCAGCATATAAAGGCTTTGTCCTTAATATAATTTCATCAGTACTTTCCCCCTGAAAATCCCACCACACTCTGTTAATTCCTTTTACTCCTTCTTCCTTAATAGTTTTTATAGTATCGTTATCAAAATTTGTTATAATAATTTCTATTTCTTTTTTTTCTTTTAACCAGTAATTAATCGATGCTCCACTAGGAGGATCAGAACCTGTCGATGCTTCAGGAAACATTTGAAGGCTACTTGTTACGTTATGAAATCTATAAGATGATTTTACATTAAATAGATGCATATCTTTTTCTATTATGCTTTTATTCATTTGCTGAAATGGTGAAATATCATCTAATATCCATATTCCTCTACCATAAGTTCCAAGAACAAGATCATTAAAGTGTTCTTGAATATCTATCCAATACATAGGAGTATGAGGTAAATTAGACATCATTTCTTGCCAATTTTCACCATCATCAAAAGAAAAGTATAATGTATTTTCTGTTCCGAGATATAAGAGTCCTTTTTTAACTGGATCTTCTTTCACACACCTTGTATAGCTTAGATTTCCTTCTTTAATACCACTAGTAATTTTCTTCCAAGATTTTCCAAAATTTTCTGTTTTATATACATAAGGATCAAAGTTTCCAACTTGATGGAATTCTATAGTAAGGTAAGCTTTTCCAGCACTCCACTTAGAAGCTTCAATATTCCTAACAACTCCAAGTTTGGGAAGATTAGGAATGTTTTTAGTAACATTATTCCATGTCTTTCCATTGTCTTGACTGATATGAACCAGACCATCATTTGTTCCTGCCCACAACACACCTTTTTGTACTGGAGACTCATCCAAAGCATAAATAACATTAGCATATTCGACAGCAATGTTATCTCCGGTAAGACCACCAGAAAATCCTTGCATCTTCTCATCATCTAAAGATAAATCTGGACTTATTACATCCCATGACTGACCATCATTAGTTGTTTTATGCACATACTGACTTGTCACATAAATTGTTTTATTGTCGTGTGGAGAAATCAAAAGAGGGAATGTCCACTGAAATCTGTACTTTAATAATGATGCGTGACTTCCTGCAGCAAATTCTGGCCATACCTCTAGTTGTCTAAACTGCTTAGTTTTCTCATCATATCTA
>JAPYTU010000026.1:1746-19542 GCA_029940715.1 Cytophagales bacterium | reverse complement strand
ATAACAATAAGATAGGTTTACCTAAACCTAAAGAAAAAAGAATAATATTTTTTGGTAATTCAATAACTCAAGGATGGAGTTCTTTTACAAATTATTTTAAAGAAAATAATTATGTAAATAGAGGAATTAGTGGACAAACAATACCTCAGATGCTTCTGAGATATAATGATGATGTTATTAATCTAAAACCATATGCTGTAATTATACTTGCTGGAACAAATGATCTCGCAGGAAATACTGGACCCACAACAATTGAAAAGATTTTTGATAATATAAAATCCATGACTGAAATTTCTTCTTCAAATAATATTAAAGTATTTCTTTGCTCTATCCTTCCAGTCTATGATTACTTATGGAGGCCTAAAATTTTTCCAAGTAATAATATTATTAAATTAAATATAATGATAAAAGAATATTGTAAATCAGGAATCGCCACATATGTAGACTATCATACATCCATGAAAGATGAAAGAAATGGATTAAAAAATAAATTCACATACTGGAATGAAACTCATAATGAGTATGATGGTGTTCATCCAGACAAAAAAGGGTACTTACATATGGAAAAAATTATTCAAAAGAAATTAAAAGAAATTCTCTAACCAGTTATCTCTTTAAACTTTTTCACAACCTCATCATATTTCTTCTTTGATATATTATAGGTTTTCTCATGACTCTTAGTCTGTCTTGATGTAGTATTTGATAGTTCCCAACTCATACCACCAAGCCTGCTTTGAATTGAAGGTGGTGATCCTGAAAACACATCTGCATAATTCGAACTTAGTTTTCCTGTTAATATCATTCTCAAGTCCATTAATGTACTTTTTTTCATGTGCATATAATTAACATTAGTTGCAGACTTTGAATTAATGACTGTATTAATTTCACCATTTACATCTTCAATAGCATCATCAATATCATCAACCAATTTTTCAAAATCACTAAATAACTTATCGAATTTTAACTGGAAATTATACAAATCAAATCTTTCTTTCTGAGTAGACTTACTTCCATGCTGAATAACTTCAAAACTTTGCTTTTCTGTCAATTCAGTAAAAGTATTATTCTCATACTTAGATAAATGTACATTATATGTTCCAGGAGGTACAAGTGGACCTGAATAATTATTTTCATCTTCTATATTTCTATATGAATATGTTCTCAAATTCCAATAGGTCTCATTATAACCCTTAGAGTTATGACCCTCTACCCTTCTTACGACATCACCATTAAGAGATTCAATAGTTAAGAAAATCTTGGGTTTTTCTTCTTTTATCTCTTCATTAAGCTGATCTTTTGAAGGATAGTTTATAGACTCACTTCTATTAAATTTAGATTTTTCTTCTTTTTGTCTTTTCTCTTCCTTAGATATCAATCCCTCTTTTAGATAATAAGATAACTTAACTCCATATGGTGGATTAGGTGAAGTAAAGAAATTATGACCAGTTGCAGATTTCTCAGGAGATGCAATAACAAATTGCAATGCATCTTTTACTGAAAAAAAGTGAGCATCTTTCGAAAGAAAATCTTGTGAAACTTCCCTTATAGGAGAATAATCATCTACAATATAAAAACCTCTTCCAAAGGATGCAGCAACTAAATCATCTTCCCCCTCATGAATTTCTAAATCCCTAATTGCAATAGTTGGAATATCTTTAAATTTGTTCCAATTAATACCACCATTTATGGAATAAAACATTCCGAATTCAGTACCTACAAATAAAATATTAGAGTTAATGTGATCTTCAACAACTGACCAAACAAAATTATTTTTTGGTAAGTTCGAAGAAATCATTTTCCATGAATCTCCACCATCAGATGTTTTTAATATATAAGGTTTATAATCTCCATATTTATGGTAATTAAATGTAACATATATAGTATTTACATCATGCTTAGATGCAACTACGTCTGTCACATAAGCTCGTGATGGAATTCCAGGAAAGTTTTCAAATTTTTTCCATGAAACTCCATTATCTTTAGTTACTTGTACGAGACCATCATCGGTACCTACAACAATCATACCTTCTTTAATTCTAGACTCATCAAGAGATACAATTGTACCTAATGGAGATGTAAATACATTTTTAAAAATTGCATCTACGCTCCATATCTTACCCATAACTTTCTTTTTATTTCTATCTTCATTTCTTGTAAGGTCATCACTAATCTTTTTCCATGAATTTCCCCTATCATCACTCTGGAAAAGGTAATTAGCAGCAAAATAAAGTCTATCAGTTTTATGTGGACTGATAATTAATGGAGAATCCCAATTCCATCTGTATGCTGGTTCATTAGAGTTAGGCTGTGGTCTTATACCAATTTTTTCACCATTTGATTTGTCATACCTCATAATACCTGCATACTGTGACATTGTATATATTATATTAGGATCTTTAGGATCTATTCTCACCTGGAAACCATCTCCACCTGTAGTAACAAACCAATCACTATTTCTTATTCCTGAACTATTATTTGTCCTAGATGGTCCACCAAAACTATCATTATCCTGAGTACCTCCATAGACATTATAGAATGGTTTTTCATTATCTATTCCTACTCTATATAATTGAATAATAGGCATATTATCAATAAATCTCCACGTTTTCATCCTATCAAAACTCTCATATATTCCACCATCACAACTAATCATTATATAATCAGGATCATTTTTATCAAAAACTACATCATGACTATCTACATGTTTCTTGTTTTCTGGAATTCTTTCAAAAGTTTTTCCACCATTTTCAGTTACATATGATCTCATATCAACTGAATATACTTTATCGAATTGATGAGGATCAGGAAAAATCTCAACATAATACTGAGAATCTACAACTTGATAATCACTCATTTTCTTCCACGTCTCTCCATAATCTTCAGATCTATAGAATCCTTTAGTATTTTCCTTTGCAGTAACAAGAGCATATATAACATTAGATTTTTGTGGTGAAATTGCAAGACCAATCCTTCCTACGTCTCCTCCAGGTAATCCATTATTAAGTCTTTTCCATGTCTTACCCCTATCCACAGATTTGAAAATTCCTCCTTCTGGACCTCCAGCTATGATTATTCCAAAATGTCTTCTTCTCTGGTATGTACTTGCATACATTATATTACTATTTTCATGATCCATAACAACATCAGATATTCCAGTATCATCACTAACAAACAATATCCTTTTCCAATTTTTACCTCCATCGTTTGAATTATATAATCCCCTTTCACCACCTGAATTCCAAAGAGGTCCCTGAGAAGCAACATAAATATTATCTGAATTATTAGGGTCAATAATAATTTTTGCTATATGTTCAGATTTTTTTAAACCTACATTTTTCCATGTTTTACCGGCATCAATACTCTTGTAAACACCGTCACCAAATCCAACAGATCTCTGACTATTATTTTCACCTGTACCTAACCACAAAACATTTGGATTATTCGGATCCATGGAAATTGTTCCAATTGAGTAAGATCCATAAACATCAAATATTGGAATCCATGTTGTTCCAGAATTTTGAGTTTTCCACACATTCCCTGAGGCAGTTGTGACATACCATATACTGGAATTCGAATAATCTTTTAGAACTTTAGTTATTCTACCTGAAACTTTTGCAGGACCTATGTTTCTAACTTCTATATTATCAAATATTGAGGTATTAAATGGTTTGTTATTTCTTTTTTGTGATACTAATTCAATAGATAAAATTGAACTAATCACTATAAATAGTATTATTTTAAATTTCATTTTTAGTTAATTTTCTTATTCAAATATATAATTTTTTAAGTAAGAAATTATTTAGTATTTCCCCTTATAAAAAAAATAGTCCGTTAAAGTCATTATAAGAATAAGAAAAATTGATACGGTGGCGAATTCTATCGAAAATGATGGGATCATCTCTTCCATAATAGACCAATCACTTATCAAAAAAATAATATAATTAATAATTATTAGTACTATATAACTTCCAATTCCTGATTTTAACGATGCCATTATTTTATTTTTCATATAGTAATTATTTATATTCTATATCAGGATAAAGAAAATTATTATAAGGAAATCTTTTTATATGTATTTTTCTTACCACACTATAAACCTTGTTTCTAAATACATCTATATTATCCTTTTTTGTAGCTGATATAAAAATAACATTATCTCCTATTTTAGCCATCCAAGTCTGTTTCCATTCTTCTAAAGTATAATTTTTCTCCGAGTATTCATCCAAAAGATTTGTCTCATCAAAATCTTCATTTTTAAATATATCTATTTTATTAAAAACCATTATAGTTGGTTTATTTAATGAGTTAATATCCTTAAGAATTTTATTAACTGATTCAATATGATCAATAAAATTTTGATGAGAAATATCTACCATATGAAGTAATATATCTGCCTCTCTGACTTCATCTAATGTGCTTTTAAAAGACTCAATTAATTGTGTTGGTAATTTTCTTATAAATCCTACTGTATCTCCCAATAAAAAAGGAAGATTTTCTACAACTACTTTTCTAACCGTTGTATCAAGGGTAGCAAATAATTTATTTTCAGCAAAAACTTTAGATTTACTAATTGTATTCATAAGTGTTGACTTACCAACATTAGTATAACCTACTAATGCAACTCTAACCAATTTTCCTCTATTTCCTCTTTGAATAGACATTTGTTTGTCAATATTTTTTATTTTTTTCTTCAATAAAGAAATTTTATCTCTAACTATTCTTCTATCAGTTTCGATTTCAGTTTCACCAGGACCTCTCATGCCTATTCCACCTTTTTGTCTCTCTAAATGAGTCCACATTCCCTTTAATCTAGGGAGCAAATACTGACACTGAGCAAGTTCTACTTGAGTTCTCGCATAACTAGTTTTTGCCCTTTGAGCAAAAATATCTAGTATAAGATTTGTCCTATCTAAAACTTTTATATTTAATATTTTACTAATATTTCTTTCTTGAGCTGGAGAAAGTTCATCATCAAAAATTATTGTATTTATATCATTAGATCTAACATAAGATAATATTTCATTCATTTTACCACTTCCAATAAAAGTACTTGGATTCGGTGTATCAATTTTTTGAATAAAACGTTTATCAACAACACTTCCAGCAGTAAGAGTTAAAAATTCTAATTCATCAAGATACTCATTTGAGTTATTCTGATTTTGATCTTTATTAACTATTCCAACAATTATAGTTTTCTCGAATTCTAATTTTTTCACTATCAATTATAATAATTATAGTACCAAAGATGGGAATCGAACCCACACTCCCGAAGGAACACGATTTTGAATCGTGCGCGTCTACCAGTTCCGCCACTTTGGCAAAAAGTTTTCAAAAATACATTATTTACTATAAAAAAGTGATTTTTATTGAATCATGCTCTCTAATACCTAATAAATCAGATGCATTTCCTTTATTCATTCCAATTTCTAATATTTGATTATAATTAAAAAGCGCAAAAATATCAGCAATTCCAACATCACTATATGCATTAGATATTGAATTTATGATTTCTCCACCAACATTAATTTCAAATGATCCAGTATTTTGTGATAAAACTTTATTAAAATCTGATAATGAAATATTAGTGACAAGATTCCCAAAATCATCAATTCTAAGAACATAACCAATAATTTGATTTCTTGAAAGAGAAGTTTCTTTATTTAAAAATTTTCTAACATCTTTTGTTGGACTACCAAGCGTAGTATAATTAATTCCTGATGCTAATTTTAAAGCTATTTCAGCCATAAATTTTTCAGAAAAAGTTTTGTGTTTATTCCCATCAATTAAAATTGCATTATATGATTCTTTTGGCTCAATTAAACTAATAATTCCAGAATTGTATGTAATTATAAAGTGATTATTTAACTGGAATAAAATAATATCATCGTTATTATCATGTTTAACTGAAATTATATGAATCGACCCACTAGGAAATTCTTCATATACATTTTTAAATACATGAGCTGCATGAGAAATATCATATTTTCTAATATTATGAGAAATATCAACAATTTTAATATTTTGATTATACTTTATTATAGAAGCTTTTACAGAAGAAACATAATGATCTTTTAATCCAAAATCAGAAATAAAAGTAATAATTGACATAGGCAAATTGAATAATTTTTAAATTTGCATCAAAAAAAAATCGATAATAAATTTTGGTAGAAAAAATAATAGACCTTAAAGATATAGAACTTGTTAATTTTCTAGGTATTCACAATAATAATATTCAAAAAATTGAGTCTGCTTTTCCTAAAACAAAAATAATTTCTAGAGGAAATAAAATATCAATTAAAGGTAATAAGACTCAACTACTTGAAGTTGAAAAAATAATTCTTTCTTTGATTATACATTTCAATAAATTTGGAAAAATTGATAAGAAAACTATATCTAATCACATAATAAATGGTTCAAGTAATGAAGAGAAAGAGGTTATTGTTTTTGGTTCTAATGGTAAAAAAATATTAGCTAAAACCTCTAATCAAAAAAAAATTGTAACCCTTGTCAAAGCAAATGATTTAGTATTTGTTATAGGTCCAGCAGGAACAGGAAAAACTTATGTAAGTGTTGCTCTAGCACTAAAAGCATTAAAAAATAAATCCATTAAAAAAATTATTATAACTAGACCTGTTGTGGAAGCAGGAGAAAATCTAGGATTTTTACCAGGAGATTTACAAGAAAAAATCGATCCATACCTTAGACCAATTTATGATGCACTCCAAGATATGCTTCCAATTAATATAATAAAAAAATACATAGAAAATAAAACAATTGAAATTGCTCCCATTGCATACATGAGAGGAAGAACACTTAAAAATGCATTTATTTTGTTAGATGAAGCTCAAAACACAACACCTTCACAACTAAAAATGTTTCTAACTAGACTCGGAGCAAATTCAAAAATGATTGTAACCGGTGATATTTCTCAAATAGATCTTAGAAAACACCAAAAATCAGGTTTAAAAGATGCAATTAAAAGATTTAAAAAAATAAATGGAATTGAATTTACAACATTAGATAATACAGATATCTTAAGGCATAGTATAGTAAAAAGAATTTTAGAAAAATACTAGAATGAAAAATCATATAATCATTGACTTTGATTCTACGTTTATAAAATCTGAATCTCTTGATATACTTGCTAAAACTTCAAATAAGTGTACAAAAGATTCTGAAAATAAAATTGCTGATATAACTAAACTTGGAATGAATGGAAAAATTTCATTTAAAAATTCTCTTGAAAAAAGAATAAAATTGATGAATGCATCAATCGATGATGTAAAAAATACTATTAAAACAATTAAAAATAATATATCTGACTCCTTCATTAAAAACAAAAAGTTTATAGAAGAAAATTCAGAAAATATCTATATTATTTCAAGTGGATTTATAGAAATAATACATCCAATAGTTAGAGAATATGGTATAAAAAAGAAAAACATTTATGCAAATTCTTTTCAATTTGATTTAAAAGGAAATATAAATGGTTATGATAAAAATAATCCACTAACAAAAACTAAAGGAAAGGTTAAAGTTTTAAAAAAACTAAAATTAGACGGTTTAGTTCATGTCATTGGTGATGGATACACAGACTATGAAATAAAAAAAGAAGGATATGCTAACTTCTTCTATTTATATATAGAAAATATTAAAAGAGAATCCATGATAAAAAAAGCAGATTTTTTATTAAAATCGCTGGATGAATTTATTGAAAAAATATCATGAATGAAAAAAAATTATCCTTTCCTAAAAATAAAATAAAAGTATTGTTACTTGAAAAAATTGATACTATAGCAAAATCAATTTTTAAAAAAGAAGGATATGAAATTGAAACTTTTGATACAAGTTTAAATGAAAAAGAACTTTCAAAAAAAATCAAAAATATTTCAATTTTAGGAATTCGATCAAAAACAATAATAACAAAAAAAGTTTTACAATCTGCAAATAAACTTTTATCTATAGGAGCATACTGTATTGGAACCAATCAAATAAATCTTAAAGAATGTCAAAAAAAAGGTGTTATAGTATTCAATGCTCCATATAGCAATACTAGATCAGTAGTTGAAATAGTTATTGCTCAAATTATAATCCTAATGAGAAATATTATTATAAAATCTAATCAAATGCATAAAGGAATATGGAAAAAAGATTCTATAAATAGTTATGAGATTAGAAATAAAACACTTGGAATTATCGGTTATGGTAATATAGGATCACAACTATCTATAATAGCTGAATCATTAGGTTTAAAAGTTATCTATTATGATATTCTAGATAAACTTTCTATTGGAAATGCCAAAAGATATGACTCAATGAAAAAACTATTAAAAGAGTGTGATATATTAAGCATTCATGTAGATGGAAGAGAAAAAAATACAAATCTAATTGGCGATAAAGAAATTAATTTAATGAAAAAAGGAGCAATTTTAATAAACTATAGTAGAGGAAATATTGTCAATATTAATTCTTTAAAAAGAAATCTAAAAAATAATAAATTACTCGGTGCTGCAATAGATGTATTCCCTACAGAACCATTAAACAACAAAGAAAAATTTAAATCTGAACTAATTGGTTTAAGTAACGTGATATTATCTCCTCATATTGGAGGAAGCACAAAAGAAGCTCAAAAAAATATTGGTTCTTTTGTTCCACAAAAAATTATAGAATACATTAATTCAGGAAATTCATCTAATTCAGTAAACTTCCCTAATCTATCTCTTCCAGAACAAAAAGAAGCACATAGATTTATCCACATCCACAAAAATGAACCAGGAATCATGTTAAAAATTAATAAAATTTTATCAGATTTCAACATAAATATTGTAGGTCAATATCTTAAAACTAAGGAATCAATTGGTTATGTTATAACAGATATTAATAATGAGTACAATAAACAAGTAATTCAAAGTCTTAGAAAAATTCATGGTACAATAAGATTAAGGGTTCTTTATTAAATTAAAATGAAAAATAATATTTTTTTTACACCAGGACCTTCGCAATTATATTTTACAGTTTATGATCATGTAAAAAAAGCATTTTTAGATCAAATTCCCTCAATTTCTCATAGAAGTGTCCAATTTCAAAAAATCTATCAAAATTGTATATTAAACATAAAAGAAATTTTTGACCTACCAGTAGGTTATCATGTTGTATTTGCATCTTCTGCAAACGAAATATGGGAAAGAATCATACAAAATTTAATTTATAAAGAATCTACCCATTTAATTAATGGTGCATTTTCTCAAACATTTTATGACTTTACTAAAATGTATAACATAAAATCTAAAAAATATTTATATAATAAGGAGCCATATGATATAGAAATAGTAGATAATAATTGCCAACTTTTAGCTATTAGTTTAAATGAAACTAGTACAGGAATAATGTGTGATAGTGATAAAATTAAAGCTATAAGGAATAAATTTAAAAATAGTTTAATTGCTCTTGATTGTGTTAGTGGATCACCGTGTATTCCTTTCAATCCTAATGATGTAGATACATTTTATTTTTCAGTACAAAAATGTTTTGGATTACCTTCAGGGTTAGGGGTTTGGATATATAACGATAAGTGTATAGAAACAAATCAAAAAAAAATAGAATTAAATGAAATTACAGGATCATATCATTCACTAGAGAAATTACATAAAATGAATATAAAATTTCAAACACCTGAAACACCAAATATTCTAGGAATTTATCTTCTAATGAAAGTAACAGAAGATATGATTAGAAATGGAATAGATAATTTAAGAAGAGATACAAATTATAAATCAACATTAATATATGATACTATAAGAAAAAATGAAAAACTTAATTGTTCAATAACAAATAAAAAAATACAATCAAAAACTGTAATTGTAGCTGATACAATTAATGATTCTCAAATATTTATTGATAAATTAAAATCCAAAAATTTAATTATTGGAAAAGGTTATGGGAATAATGATAGTCAAATTAGAATTGCTAACTTTCCAACTCATTCTAAAGAATCTATAGAACTTCTTTGTGATGAAATAAATAAAATCTAATGAAAACATCTTTAGTAACTGGAGGAGCCAGCGGAATAGGTATTGAATTTGTAAAACTTCTTTTAAAAGATAACTACAAAGTATTTATTGTTGATAATAATAAAAATAATATAGAAAATCTAAAAGATAAATTAGATTCTAATAATTATGAAAGCATTTATGAGGACTTATGTTATGAAAAATCACCTGATAAAATATATAAAAAACTAAAAAAAGAAAATATTGATATTTTAATAAACAATGCTGGTTTTGGAACATATGGAAAATTTTATGAAACTGATTGGCAAATAGAAAAAAGAATGTTGAATCTACACGTTATAAACACAACGCATCTAACAAAACTTTTTCTAAAAGATATGATTAAAAAAAATGATGGAAAAATATTGAATATTTCTTCAATTGCTGCGTTTCAACCTGGTCCACTTATGGCTTTATACTATGCAACAAAAGCCTACATACTTCACTTTACTGAAGCTATTTCTAATGAAGTCAAAGATAAAAATATAACCATTTCAGTACTTTGTCCAGGACAAACAAATACAAATTTCCAAAGAAATGTTTCTTCAATAAAAAATAAAATAAAATTTAATACATCAAGTCCAACAAAAGTTGCGAAATATGGATATGATGCTCTCCATAATAATGTTACCGTTTCAATACCTGGAATATTTAATAAATTTTTAGTTAATCTAAATAGATTTTTACCTAGATCTATATCAACTAATATTGTTAAATACATTCAAGAAAAAAATAGAAATTAACTTATTTTAAATCCGTTAAATTAATTTTATAGTTGAAAAAAATGGATAAAAATTTAGCTAAACAAAAAATACTCTTATTAAGAAAAGAGCTGGAATATCATAACCAACTTTATTACAATAAACATAAAAATGAAATTTCTGATTACGAATATGATCAGAAAATGAACAATCTTATTGATTTAGAAAAAAAATTTCCTGAATTCAATTCAATGAACTCACCAAGTATTAGAGTTGGTGGAAAAATAACTAGAGAATTCAAAACCATAAAACATTCATCTCCTATGCTCTCCTTATCAAATACATATTCTGAAGAAGAAATTGATGATTTTGATAAAAGAGTTAAAAAAATTCTAAAAATTAATGAAATTGAATATACATGTGAATTAAAATTTGATGGAGTAGCTCTTAGCATAATTTACTCGAAAGGAAAGTTTGTAAGAGCAGTAACAAGAGGAGATGGGAAAAAAGGAGATGAAATTTCAAATAACGTTATAACTATAAAAAGTTTACCCCTTGAAATCAATAATGATACTCCTGAATATTTTGAGGTTCGAGGAGAAGTCTTTTTATCTAAACTAAATTTTGAAAGAATTAATAAATTAAAAATAAAAAATAATGAAATAGCTTTTTCAAATCCAAGAAATGCTGCCTCTGGATCATTAAAAATGCAAAATTCAAGTATTGTATCAAAAAGAAATCTAAACTGTTATATCTACTCACTTATTTGTGAAAATTCAAATATTAAAACACATGAAAAAAGTTTAAACTATCTAAAAAAAATAGGTTTTAATATTCCTGATACTTATAAAAAATGTAATTCTATTAACGATGTTAAAAAATACATACAATCATGGAAAAATAAAAGATTTTCATTAGGGGTTGAAACTGATGGAATAGTAATAAAGGTAAATAACTTATACTATCAAAAAATTCTAGGTAATACAAGTAAAAGTCCAAGATGGGCAATAGCTTATAAATACAAAGCTGAAAATAGTAAGACTAAAATTATTGATATAAAATATCAAGTTGGCAGAACAGGTGCAATAACACCAGTAGCAATTCTAAATCCAGTTCAATTAAGTGGTTCAATAGTAAAAAGAGCTTCTTTACATAATTCTAATGAGATAAAAAGATTAGACATAAGAATAAATGATACTGTAATTATTGAAAAAGGAGGGGAAATTATTCCAAAAATAACAGGTGTAGAAATTAACAAAAGAGCTATAAATTCTTCAATCTTAGCATTTATTACATCATGTCCAGCATGTGGTACACCACTTAAAAAAATAGATAAACAAGCAAACCATTATTGTTTAAATCATAACAAATGTAAACCTCAAATTCTTGGTAAAATAGAACACTTTATTAGCAAAAGTGCAATGAATATTGAACATATAGGTCCAGAAACCATTAAGGGTTTACTAAATAATAATATTATAAAAGACATATCAGATTTATATAAAATTCAATATGAGAATATTATTAATTTAGAATTTAAAATAAACAAAAATGATAAAATAAGATCATTAAAAAATAAATCATGTAAAAATATACTTACAAGTATTAAAAACTCAAAAAATCAACCATTTTCAAATTTATTATTTGGTCTTGGAATTAGATATGTTGGAAAAACAACTGCTGAAAAACTCACATCATATTTTAAAAATATTGATACTCTAATAAATGCTTCTTTTGATGAAATTATTTTTGTCGATGAAATTGGAGATAAAATAGCTGATAGTATTATTTCATATTTTTCTAATAAAGAAAATCTCAAATTAATTAAAAGATTAAAAACATCAGGATTAATTTTTCATGAAAATCAATCAAAAAATGAGAGTAATGAAAATAAATTACGTGATTTAAATTTTGTAATTTCAGGTACATTCACTAACTACTCTAGAGAAGAAATTAAAAATGAAATAATAATTAATGGAGGAAAAGTTTCAAGTTCTTTATCTTCAAAAACTAATTATTTACTAACAGGAAAAAATATTGGACCAAAAAAAGAAATAAAAGCAATCGAATTAAATATAAAAATCTTATCTGAAAAAGATTTTATTAAAATGATATGAAATTTTTATTACCAACAATAAATTTAATTGAAAATAGAAAATACAGAGTAAATAGAATTTCTCTAAACTATACCAATTCAAAATACATTGGAATACTATATGAGTATGTAGATGAAAACAAACAAAAAGCTATTAACTCATTCATAAAAAAATTAAAAAATGATGGAAAAAAAGTTAACCTATTACCTGCAATTGAAAAAAATAATGCTGATAATAGGTACTTCAAAACATTTAGAATAAACGAAATAGGTTTTCTTGGAAACTGGAAAAATAATAATGTTAAATCATTCATATATCAACCTTATGACTTTTTAATCTATTTAGATTTAAAAATCATACCAGAAATGGAAAATATTTTAATAAAATCTCTTTCTAGATGTAGAATTGGATTCTCCTATAATAAATTGAAAATATTAGAAATGGTATTAAAGACAGAAAATGAATTTGACATTGATTATAGACTCAATAAACTGTACCATTATCTTAAAAAGATTAAATAAAAAAGGTGGTAAAAAATACCACCTTTTAATAAAATAATTAAGTTAATAATTATTAATCAGCATTTTTCTTAGATTGAACTTCTTTTCTTACTTCTTGCGCCCACACCTTAAGTGATTGCATACCTTTTCTTACTCTAGTACCAGCAGCTTTATTTCCTTTTCCATAAAACTTATTAAAATCTGATCCTAGACCTTCAACTAATCCAGTTAATTCATCATATCTACTCATTGTATAAAAATTTAAATTAGAAATTATAGATTCAATTTAACTAAAAATGTAGAATATTATATAAAAAAGAAGGGTTTTTTAATAAAATTAGGACAAAATTGAACCTTTTTCACCCATTTTTAGGTAAATACCAGCATCTAATTTCTTTTTTACCTCCTTAAATGCAGTAATCGTTTCTTTTACATCTTCCAAAGTATGTGCTGCAGTTGGAATAATTCTAAGCATAATAATGCCTTTTGGTACTACTGGATAAATGACTCCAGAACAAAAAATATTATACTCAGATCTTAGATCTTTAATCATATTTGCACACTCAAACACATCGCCCTTAAGTATTATAGGAGTAACTGGTGATTGTGTAGTTCCAATGTTAAATCCATTAGATTTAAAACCATCCTGAATAGCATTAACAATTTTCCAAAGTTTATCCTTAAATTTTGAACTATCTTTTATTAGTTCTAACCTCTTTAAATTTCCTATTACAATGGGCATTGGTAATGATTTAGCAAAAATTTGAGATCTTAATTTATACCTGAGATTATCTAAAATATCTCTATCACCAGAAACAAAAGCTCCAATACTTGCCATAGACTTAGCAAAAGTTGAAAAATATAAATCTATTTTATCCTGAACTCCTTGTTCTTCTCCAACTCCAGCTCCAGTTTTTCCCATTGTTCCAAATCCATGAGCATCATCAACAAATAATCTAAAATCAAATTCTTTTTTTAACTCAGTAATTGATAATAGATCACCCATATTACCAGACATTCCAAAAACTCCTTCAGTAATAACTAAAATTCCGCCACCAGTTTCATCAGAAAGTTTTTTAGCTCTCACTAACTGTTTTCTTAGATTTTCAATGTCATTATGAGAATAAACATACCTCTTACCTATATGTAATCTTAATCCGTCAATAATGCATGCATGACAATCGGAATCATAGACTATAACATCTTTTCTGTCCACTAAAGCATCGATAATAGACAACACACCTTGATAACCATAGTTTAAAAGAATAGAATCTTCCTTACTCACAAATTTCGACAATTGTTTTTCTAATTCTTCATGATGAATAGTATTTCCAGACATCATTCTTGCTCCCATAGGATAAGATAGACCCCATTCTTTAGTAGCTTCTGAATCAGTCTTTCTAACTTCTGGATGATTCGCTAATCCTAAATAATTATTCAAACTCCAATTAAGAACCTCTCTATTCTTAAATTTCATTCTTGGACCTATTTCTCCTTCTAATTTAGGAAAAAAATAATAATTATCATCAATATATGAATAAGTTCCAAGGGGACCCTTATTACTAAGTATTTTTTTAAATAAATCCAAATTATTCGAAATTTTAAGAGCAAATTTAATAATTATACACTAAAAATGAAAAGTTAAATATTCAATAATTAATTACCTATTGAAACAGAAATTCCTCCATCACCGTCACTATTCTTACCTTTATTCTTAGATGAATCATTAGATTCAGAAATTATAGTACCATCTTTTAATTTTTGAGATATAGCTATATAAGGTCCCTTTATTACTTTATCACCAACTGACAATCCAGATAAAATTTCAATATTTTCAAAATCACTTATTCCAGTAGTTACTTCAATCATTTTAGAAGTCATCTCATTTTCTACAAATACGTACTGTTTAACAACATCTACCCCCAAACTATCTTTTTTAGATTTTGTGGTTACAGATGATATTGGCACTATAATAATGTCTTTCTTTATTTGAGTAATAATTTCAACACTTGCGGTCATACCTGGTTTAAAAGGATTTTTTATGCCTTCTTCTTCAACTAAATTTTTAAAAGATTCATTCAAAATTCTGATTTTCACTTTAAATTCCGTAACGGCATCAGCAGAAGGTTTTGGATTTGCAGTACTTGCTATTTCAGTCACAACACCTTTAAAAATTTCACCATATGTTGTGTATGCATCAACTTCAATATTTGTTGTGTCTCCAATATTTACTCTAACTATATCATTTTCATTTACATCCACCTCTACTTCCATAATTGATAAATCAGCTACGCGTAATAATTCCGTTCCTGCCATCATAGATGTTCCTACTACCCTTTGTCCAAGCTCTACATTTAATAATGAAACTGTACCAGTCATAGGCGAAAGAATGCTAGTTTTTCTAAGATTTTCTTCAGATTCATCTACACTTGCCTTTGCACTTTTTACTACATACTGACTAGCAAGAACACTTTGTTTAGAAGATTCTAAATCTTGTTTTGAAATTTTATAATTTGATTCAGCAAGTTCATACTCCGAATCAGAAATTACATTTTGCTTATATAATTTTTCTTGTCTATTAAACTCTAATTGTGATCTTAAATATTGAGCTTCAGACCTAGAAAGATTTGCCTTAGAACTTGATAAATTTGCTCTTACTTGATTATAATTTGCCTTTGATCTTTCTAGAGCATTAATAGAATTTTGAGGCCTTATCTTTACAAGTAAGTAACCTTCTTCAACAAAATCACCTTCCATTATATCCAATTCTATAATTTCACCAGAAACTTCAGGACTTATACTTACTTCCACCTCAGGTTTAATTTGTCCAGATGCTGTTACAAGTTCTGTAATTGTCCCCTTATCTACATTTGTAATTTCAACCTCTATAGGATCAACTCCTCCAAAAATACCCATTTGTTTTCCTCCTACCATAACTATAATACCAACAACAACTAAAATAATAATAAAATAAAACGGTTTATTTTTCATGTTTTTTTTTAAAAAGTTAAAGTTTTTCCTTGATAAAAATCTAATACCTTAAGTTTGAAAATATAATCATACTTTGAAGATAATAAATCATTTTTAGCTTTTACTAAATTATTGTTTGATACTTGGTATTCAGTAAAATTTATTGCGCCGAGATTATATTGACTTTTAATAATTCTAAATGATTCTTCTAATGCTTGAACTTGCTTCAAAGATGCAGAATAAGATTTAGAAGCAGCTATAGCATCATTAAATGATGTTTCTATAGTCTGTCTAATTTGATTTTTTGCCTCTAAAACATTAATATCAGCTAGTTGTTTATTAAGTTTTGATCTTTTTATATTAGAAGATGTTTGGTATCTATTAAAAATCGGAAAGGAAATTGAAAATGACAATGATTTACTAAGATAATCTTTCCATTGTTCTCCCAAAGTAAAGTCATTATCTTCCCCTATTTCATTTAGGACTGGTCTTAATACTGAAACAGTTTCTTCATGATTACTAGTTAAATAACCTACAGTCATTTCTTGCATTGTAGTACCTTCATAAAACTTCCTTGGACGGTTAGCATAACTAGAATAATTCGTATTAAAATTTGATGAAACATTAACGGTTGGAAATCTACCACTTCTAGCTATTCTTAAATCATACTTACTTGATTCAACATTTTTGATTGCGCTTTTTAATTCAGGCAAAATATCAATAGCCCTATTATATATATCATTAGTGTTTGATTGAATTACAATTGAGGGAGATACTTCGACCAATGGTTTACTTATTATTATCTCTTTATCAGTTTCTAATAACATGATTTGCTTAAGTTGCAAAATAGATAATCTATAGGCATTTTCTTGTTGAATTAAACTAAGCTCGTCCCCTGCTAACTGAGCTTCAAAATTTAATCTATTAGTAATTGGAAGCGATCCTGCTTCAACTAATTTATTAATTCTTGAAAGTTGTTCTTGAGTTGATAAAAGTTGAAATTTTGCATTTTCTAACCTATCCATAGTTAACAATACACTAAGATATGAACTCACTACACTTAACATAACATTGTTTCTAGTGTTATCTAAATCAAAAACACTTTTTTCTAATAAAACTTTAGACTGTTTTATGGTATTTCTAACAGAAAAACCACTAAATAGAGTCACTCCTGATGATAAACCAATACCAGAAGAACTATATTCACTTCCTATAAACTGATTTGTAGTTGGATCAATTGATCTACCCCAATTTGTTCCATAATTACTAAATATGTTTAATGAAGGAATTTGAGATAATATAGACTGATCATATCCAATTTTTTGAATTTTTTTATTTATTTCACTTCTTTTTAACTGTAAATTGTTTTCTAATGCTATTTCTAGACATTGAGCAAGATCTAACTCAATAGAATTATTAGACTGAGAATATAAATTTATATTAACAAATAGAAATACAAAAAAGATACAATTTTTCATAA
>JAPYTU010000026.1:0-1646 GCA_029940715.1 Cytophagales bacterium | reverse complement strand
GCATCTCCAAATGTGTGTATAAAATCTCCCAATTCAAATTTACAGACTTGAGCTATCATCATTGTTAAAAGAGCATAAGATGCAATATTAAATGGTACACCCAAAAATACATCAGCACTTCTTTGATAAAGTTGACACGATAATTTGTTATTATTTACATAAAATTGAAAAATTGTATGACAAGGTGGTAATGCCATTTCATTAATATGAGAAACATTCCATGCACTTACTATGTGTCTTCTAGAATATGGATTATAAGTTAAATTATTAATCAATTCAGAAATTTGATCATGAATATTACCATTCTCATCTTTCCATTTTCTCCATTGAACACCATAGACTGGTCCTAAATCTCCATTTTCATCAGCCCAAGCATCCCAAATCTTAACACCATTTTCTTGCAAATATTTGATGTTATTATCTCCTTTAAGGAACCATAAAAGTTCATAAATTATTGATTTTAAATGTAATTTTTTTGTTGTTAAACAAGGAAATCCTTCATTTAAATCAAATCTCATTTGATGTCCAAAAACACTGATTGTCCCTGTACCTGTTCTATCGGATTTCTCATCACCTTTTTCTAAAATTGTTCTTAAAAGATTATGATATTGCTTCATATTAAATGATTAAATTTAAATGTTATAATAATTTATTAAACAATCATTAATTTACAAAAAAACCTTTAAAAATGGCATTAAAAATAGGTGACAATTTACCTAAATTTTCATTATATAATCAATCCAACGAATTAATACTATCTACATCATTTAAAAAAAAATTTTTAATAATATTCTTTTACCCAAAGGATAATACTCCTGGTTGTACTAAAGAGGTATGTGGTTTTAGAGATTCATATTATGAATTAAAAAATATAGATACAGAAATAATAGGAATTAGTTCTGATAGCATAACTAATCATCAAAAATTTTCAAAAAATTTTTATATAAACTACAACCTATTAAGCGACTATAAAAAAAAGGTTAGAAAATTATTTGAAGTACCAAAAAGTTTTTTTGGCCTTCTTCCTGGAAGAGTCACTTACATTTTTGATCAAAATAGAAAATTATTAAAAATAATAAATTCACAATTTGACATTAATAGACATATTAGTATATCAAAAAAAATTATAAAAGAGCACAAAAACAATGAATAATAAATTTCTAATTATTTTTTGTGTTTTACTTAGTTTGATTGGAGTATACTATTATAACAATAATAAATTAACAAATGTATGGGATCTAATTTCTGAGAAGAATATTGTAATTTATGAAGTTAATAATCCTTATGAAGTATGGAAAAAATTTAAAATTTCATATAATAAAGAAAATGAACTATATGATTTAATAGAAAAAAAAATTGATACTATAAATCTATTCTTAGAAAATGAATTAATAAATTTTTCTAAAAAAAATAAACTTCTTATGGGTATCAATATCATATCAAAAAATAAAATTGAATCTATTTTTTTTATTGAAAAAAATAAGATTAATAAAAAGTATTTTTTTAAAAAAATTGATTCTTTAGGTTATGCTATCAATGAAAGAATTTATAATGAAAACAAAATTTATGAAGTTAATAATAATTCAAACAACTACAATTTCTTATTTATAAATGATTTCATGATTTTCAGTGGTAGTTCATTATTA
>JAPYTU010000118.1 GCA_029940715.1 Cytophagales bacterium | reverse complement strand
TTAAAGTTTTAGGAAATAATTGCTTAGCCCCAATGGTTCTTAATAAAGGTTTGCCTGAATTAATTAAGACAGCTAAAGAAAATGGTGTTGCTGTTTTAGCGATTAACAACTCACACCATATGGCTGCTATGTGGCCTGAAACTGAAATGATAGCTGAGCAAGGTTTAGTAGCTTTTGCATGCACTTCTTATAAGCCAGCAGTCGCACCTGCGGGCGCTACAAAACCATTATTTGGAACTAATCCAATTTCATTCGCTTGGCCAAGACCAGGAAAAACTCCAGTTGTTTATGATATGGCTACAGCATCAATGGCAATGGGAGAAGTTCAAGTTGCTAAAAGAGAAGGGCACAAAGTTCCTTTAGGAACAGGTCTTAATAAAGATGGCAAGGAAACAACTGATCCAGGAGAAATAGCTGATGGAGGAGTATTGTTGCCATTTGGTGGCTATAAGGGCTCAGGAATAGCAATGATGGTCGAATTATTAGCTGGAGCACTTGTTGGAGATAATTTTAGTTATGAGACAGCTGCAAAAGATAATAATGATGGTGGTCCACCGAGTGGAGGTGAATTTATATTAGCAATTTCACCTGACAAATTATCTGGAAATGATTGGAATAAACATTCAAATGAATTTTTTGATAAAATGAAATCAATGGATGGTGTTAGACTACCAGGTGAAAGAAGACATAAAAATAGACTTGATAAAGGTCCAAGAAATATAAACGAAGAGTTAATTAATAAAATTAAATCTTTAAGCTAATTCAATTTCAATAGGTGTATGATCAGATGGTTTTTGTCTACCACGTGGAAACTTATTTATTTTAACATCCTTAACAATATTAATTAATGAACTAGATACTAAAAAATGATCAATTCTCATTCCATTATTTTTTTGCCAAGCTCCACTTGTATAGTCCCAGAATGTATATCCCTCTTTTTCAGGATGAATAAATCTATAAGCATCATGAAAACCTAAGTTAATTAACTCTCTTAATTTTTTTCTTATTTCCAATTTAAACAGAGCATCATTTTCGTAGTTTTTTGGATTATGGACATCTTCAGCTGATGGAATAATATTAAAATCTCCACCTATAATTATATTTTCATTTTTTTTAGATAAAAATTTTAATTTTTTTATTAAACTATCCAACCAATAAATTTTATAAGTATATTTATCTGTATCTATAGGATTTCCATTTGGTGTGTAAATATTAATTAAAATTATATTTTTATTTTTATGTTTTATTTCTGCTGAAATTATTCTTGATTGTTTATTTTTATCTTTAAAAATATCATTTTGAATATTATTTAATTTCTTCTTTGAAATAATAGCAACTCCGTTGTAGCTCTTTTGACCAAATACATAATTTTCATATTTAAGAGATTTAATGTCGTCATAAGGATAAGTTTGATTAGGGGTTTTTATTTCCTGCATCATCATTATGTCAGGTGAAAATTTTTTTAAATATTCTTTAACATTTTCAATTCGAGCTCTTACTGAATTTACATTCCAGGAACTTATTATCATTAAAGAGAAAAAGAAACACCACAACCACAAGAAGATTTACTTTGTGGATTGTTGATTTTGAAATTTTCTCCGATTAATTCTTCAACGTAATCTACCTCAGAACCTTTAAGTAGATCAGCTGATTTTTTATCAATTATTATATTTTCATGTCTAAGGTCGTCATCCTCTTGTTTATTATCAAAAGAAAAATCGTACTGAAATCCTGAACAACCACCACCTTTAATAGCGATTCTAAAAAAAGATCCTTTATTTTTTTTAGATAGCATTTCACTAATGTGTTTTAATGCATTATTGGTAAATTTAATTTCTTTAATCATCATTTAAGACTGATATTACTAATATAATGTTAAATTGTCATTTTTAAAGAATGAAAAATTATAAAAATCTTGGGATTATCAAAAGTAAAGGAAGACTTATAAATGAGGACAATTCTACCTATAGATCTCCATTTCAAAGGGATAGAGATAGAATTATTCACAGTGCAGCTTTCAGAAGATTAAAACACAAAACACAAGTTTTTGTTAATACAGAAGGGGATCACTACAGGACAAGAATTACTCACTCCATTGAAGTTGCTCAAATTGCAAGAACAATATCTCGATATCTAAATTTAAATGATGATTTAACTGAAACATTGAGTCTAGCTCACGATCTTGGTCATACACCTTTTGGTCATGCTGGCGAGGACGCTTTAAATAAATGCATGACTGATCATGGTGGATTTGATCACAATCTTCAAACTTTAAGAATAGTAATGTTTATAGAAAATAAATATGTAAAATTTAAAGGTCTAAATTTAACTTTTGAAACATTGGATGGACTTTTAAAGCATAATGGCCCTTATTATGACAATACAGATGTAGAAAATTTGATAGGAACAAAAAATTTTAAGCATAAAATTAATTTAAAAACATTTCCTTCACTAGAGGCACAAATTGCTTCAGTTTCTGATGATATTGCATACAACAATCATGATATTCAAGATGGATACATAGCTAATCTTTTTAAACTAGATGAGCTAAAAGAAATTTCTTTTTTTAATGATATATTAAGAAAATATTCCTCAAAAATTAAAAAAATTGATAGTAGAATTTTGATTTATCAAATGGTTAGAGATTCCATTAATCTTATGGTTAAAAACTTAATAAAAAATTCTTTAATAAATTTTAAAATTAATAAAATTAAAAAGTTAAATGATGTTTATAGATGTGAAAATAAACTTATTTGTTTTTCATCAAATTATGAAAATATAATAGAAGAAATAAGGTATTTTTTGAATTCAAAAATGTATAAAAATAATAAAGTTTTAAAAAAGAATAATGAAGGAAAAAAAATAATTAAAAAATTGTTTAAAGTTATATCAAATAAACCTAGAAAGTTTTTGACATTTTTACCAATTAAACATAATAAATACAGATCTGTAGCTGACTATATTTCTGGAATGACTGATCGATTTGCAATAAATATTTATAAATCAATAAAATGAATATATTTGAAGAATATAAAAATAAAATATTAAATATTATTAAAAAAGCTGAAAAAGATAAGATATTAATTCTTCCAGAAAATTTAAATGCTATTAATGTAGATTCAACTCCTCCAAAAATTGATTTTGATTTGTCAACTAATGTTTCTATGGTTCTTTCAAAACCTAATAATAAATCTCCAAATGTAATAGCTGACATTATAATAGATCTATTAAAAAAAGATGATTATAATATAGATCAAATATCTTTTGCAAAACCAGGCTTTATTAATATTAAATTTAACAAAAGTTATTGGAGTAATTTTGCTAATAAATTAATTAATATTTCTCATAACTATGG
>JAPYTU010000025.1 GCA_029940715.1 Cytophagales bacterium | reverse complement strand
TTTCCATCATATTTAAACTTTGAAGTAACACAGGACTTTGAACCCAAGTTGTTAGTTTGTAAACATCAATATTTTTATATGTAGTCTTAAGGGGTTCTTCTATATAAACTTTATAGTTTTTTAAATCTTTTGTAGTTATTAAACCTCCTAGTTCTTGAGTAGATCTAGCTATTTCTATTGCGATATCTCCTTCATAAAATCTTTTGTAAGCAGCGTATATAGCTTCTTTTCTTGATTTTCCACTTTTTAATGCATTTTTTTCTGTCTCTACTAGTTTTGATAATGTTTTATATAAATCTAACTGTTTAAATATTTCACCTTCTCTTGGAGCTTCTCTCTCTTCTCCAAGATGAGTTAAAAACACATCTTTAGAATATTTCCATTTTTTTATTTCTTCTTTATTTCTTTCTATAGAATTTGCTGTTTGAGCTTCAATTGGATATCCTTTAGCCATTTCCATTGCTGGTTTAAGAATTTCTTCTAAACTCATAGTTCCATATTCTGCTAACATTGTCATTATACCTGCTGGTGTTCCAGGTGTTACGGCAGCTAATGGACCATATTTTGGTGGAATAACATACCCTTTTTCTTTATAAAATTCTGGTGTTGCGCCAGATGGTGCAATTCCAAGTGCATTTATACCAATTACCTTCTTGAGTTTAGGATGATAAATTAATGCTTGAGTTTCACCTCCCCATCCTAAAACATCCCACATAGTTGCTGTAGCGGCTACCATTGCACATGCTGCATCAACTGCATTTCCTCCATTTTGAAATATCATCGATCCTGCAGTTGCACCTAGTGGCTTACCAGTAATGGCTATCCAGTTTTTGCCGTGTAAAATAGGTTTTTGTGTTTTTTGAGAAAAAATAATATTAAACTGTGTTATTAATACGATACATAAAATAAATTTTTTCATTTTCTTAATTTATCTTAAAAGGTAAATATTTATTTATATCACCACCATATTTTATAACATCTCTTATAATTGTAGAGCTTATTGGTGCTAATTTTGGTGACGTAATTAAAAATATAGTTTCTAAATCTTTATTTATATCTTTATTTATTTGAGAAATTGAATTTTCAAATTCAAAATCTGTAGTATTTCTTAAACCTCTTAAAATAAAATTTGCATTTAATTTTTTTGAAATTTCAGCTGTTAATTCATTATATAAAATGATATTAATTTTGTTTTCATTTTTATATAATTTCTTAACTTTATTTTTTATTAATTCAACATCAAAATACCTTTCTTTTTCTGGATTATTTCCAATAGCAATATGAATAGTATCAAATATTTTTAATCCTCTTAATACTATATCATGATGGCCTAAGGTGAATGGGTCAAATGTGCCTGGAAATATTGCAATTTTATTTTTCAATTTTTATTATTTTATCCAATGTTTCTTTATTTATTAAAATTTTAGTAAAGTGATTTTTTAATTTTTCTTTCATATTTTGTGCATCCTTATTATCTATGGAATTTATTATAATTAAATTTTTATCTTGGTTTAAATCAAATTCTTTGTATAAGATAATTAAATATTTTAAATAGTTGTTTTTATTATTAAACTGATTATAGTAATATAATTCAGAGTTTTTATGAATTAAAACCATAATCTTATTACCACCTATAAATACATTGGTTTGTATTTTATTATTTTTTTCTAACAAATATTTTTTTATAAGTATTGATGCTAGATGAACTTGATAGTGTATATTAATGATTGGTTTTTTTAAATTCAGTTTTAAATTATTAGTAAATAGACATACTATGTTATTAAATAAATTATTTTCTATTTTATCATCATCATGATTAGTAATTATATTTAAATATTTCTTCTTATTTTTTTTTATATACAATTCTTCTGGAATCAAAATAAAATTATTATTTGTGTGGACTATTGATAATGATTTCCACTTTTTATTAGTAAAATTTTTAAGTTTATTCTTTAGTATTTTTTTAGAACTATACTCGCTCTTATTATTATCGTAAAATAATAGATATGAGTAATTATAATTATTATAATTAAGAATAATTAGGTCAGTCTTTTCTTCTGATTTTTTTAACAATTATAAAAATTTACTCCCAATTACCAGCAGTAGTTATGCTAGTTCTAGAGCCGAATCTAAGAGGTTTATGAATATTAGCTTCATTAGCTTCACTTCTATCTGGATCAATAGGTTTTGGGTTTCTAACTTCAACAACATTAACTAATACGCCTCCTTTTTCAATTTTACTTGCCCACATTTTAAAAAATACATTTTCATATCCTGGCACATTTTTTAAATTTTTCGAAATAAATTTAGGATAATTTGAAAACAATGAATCCATAACTGATACATTACCAAGGGTATCTAAATATAATACTGTTTCTTCAGCTCCATATTCTAAAAGAGTTGTTTCTTCTCTTCTTTGAATTATATATATTTTACCGGAGTCTACAAAATTGATTAATGAATCCCAATTGTCTGTGAATTTACCATTGACATTTTGAAAAGCAATTTGTGCTTCTCTAATCATTTTTAATTTATTAATGATTTTTTCTTCAGCATTAGATATTCTAGCTTCATCATCGATGCTAAATTTTATACTATTAATTAGATATGCAGCTAAAATGAAAGCAATAACAAGTGTAGAGTATTTGTATATTTTAAGTTTATCCATTTTTGTATTTTAATGTGCTATTATAACTAATTGTAATAACAATTAAAAGACTTCTTTTAATAGTTTCTTTTTCCAAATAATAATGAGCCTATTCTTACCATATTACTACCTTCATTTAATGCAATTGCATAATCACTACTCATACCCATAGATAAAGTATTAAAGTCAATATTATTATTATTACTTTCAAAATTGCTTTTAATTAATTCATAAAGATTTTTTAGATTTTTAAATTCATTTTTTATTAATAATTTATCATCAGAAAACGATGCCATTCCCATAAGGCCTTTTATAACTATAGAATTGAAATTATTTAATTCATTATTTATAATAATTTCTTTTATTTCATTTATTGAAAATCCATATTTAGATTCTTCATTTGAAATATTCATTTGAAGTAGACAGTTTGTTTTTTTGCCAATTTTTTCAGATTCTTTATTTATTTTAGAAAGTACTTTTAAGCTATCAACACTATGAATTAAATACACAAATGGAACTACCATTTTTACCTTGTTGGTTTGTAGGTGTCCAATCATATGCCAGTGAATGTCTTTAGGTAAATTTTTATTTTTGATAACTAGTTCTTGGACTTTATTTTCTCCAAAATGACGATATCCAAAATCATATAATTCCTTTATACTTTTTTCTGGTTTTGTTTTGCTTACTGCAACACAAGTATAATTTTTATTTAAAAATTTTTTTTTCATTAGTCTTTAATGATGTTATTTATAAATGTAGATTTTAATAAAATAAAAAATAAAAATAAAATAATAGACCATAATAAATAATATTGGTAATAATCAACTGTATTTTTATATCTATTTTCTTTTATTTCAGTTTTTTCAAATTCATCAATAACCTTAAATATATTTTCTAGTGAAGAATTATTTGAAGCTCTATAAAATTTTCCATTAGTAATGGTTGCAATTTCTCTAAGATTTTTTTCATCTAATGAATTTTCTACGTATCTGGTTCTGCCAAAGTAATCTTTACCAAAAGGGACTTTCCCATTTTTTCCTATTGCTATGCTATAAATTTTTATTCCGTATGCTTTTGCTATTTGTGCGGCAGTAACAGGATCAATGTTTCCGGCAGTATTATCTCCATCACTTAGTAATATTAGCACCTTACTTTTAGATTTTGATTCTCTCATTCTATTAGTTGCAATTGCAATTGCACTTCCTATGGCTGTTCCTCTAGAAGAAATAAGATCAAAAGATATTTCATCAACGTATTCATTTAAAAGAATATAATCTGTTGTTAAGGGGCATCTAGAATAAGATTCACCAGAAAAAACTACTAAACCAATTCTATCTTGAAATCTTCCGTTTATAAATTCTTTAGCAACATCTTTGGCAGATTCTAATCTGTTTGGTTTAAAATCTTCGATTTGCATAGATTCACTTATATCAATAACTAGCATAATATCTATTCCTTCCGACCATTTTTCAACTTTTTCATTTGATTTTTGGGGTCTTGCTAAACTTATAATAATGTATATTATTGATAAGACAAATATGCTATTTGGTATTAATCTTAATAATGAAAATTTATATTTTATTAGGTTAGATGATGGTATACTAACTTCAATAAAATTGTTTTTATTAAAAAATAATTTTATTAAAAAAAATAAAGGAATGCTTAATAGTAATAATAAAATATATTCATTTTCCCATTCGTATTTGAAGAGTTCATAAACATTAAACCATTTGATTGAAAACCAGTTGTTAGGAAATAAACTATCCATTTTTTATATTTTCTAATTTAAGATTAAAATTATGTGTTGCTTCGTTAAATAAGTTATTTATATCTTTTGATTCTAGTGTATTCTTATTTGGTGAATAAATAGTTTTATCAAATTCTTTTAGTGAGCATATTATATTTTTATTGCTGTTAAACTTTTCTATCTCTTTAGTTGTACTAGATAGATAGGTTTTATTTGATATAAATTCCATAAACACTTTCCAAATAACTAATAATTTTTCTATTTCATTTTTTGATTTTTCTTTATTATAAATTATTTGCTGTTTTTGAAATTTAGTTTCAAAAGATTTAAATGCTTTTTTTAACCTATGAATTTTAAAAAATATAACGATTTTTTTTCCAAAAAGAATGTAAGTTAATCCTATTATAAGTAGGATAATTGTTATTATGTACGTTGCATACTTATAGTTAATTAATTTATTGATCTTGGATAAAATAGTGTTGTATTTTACTTTTAGGCTTTGGTCTATGTTTTTAATTTGGTTACTAATAATGATGTTATCTTCTGTAGATGTTATTTTTAAACTGTCGCTATTGTTGATTATATATGAACTTAATTTTAATGATTGGATTGTATCGGTATTAAATGTTCTAAGTAAATAAATTGTACTATCTAATACTCTATCCTCAATTTTAAGCGAAGGAAAAATTAATTTATCAATGTATTCAAATGTTTTGTAATCATTTGATGAATCGGGCTGAATAATTTCTATTTTTTTAGGATAATTTATTGTAGATATAAAGTATATGGTATCTCCAATAGTTTTATTTTCTTTAATAAAATAACCTTTATATTCTATCTTTTGTGCATTTAAAGAATAGATTGATTGTAGCATTAATAGTGATAAAATAAGATATTTCATCTTTTTAATTTTCTATACTTAAATAACTTAATTAAATCTTTAACGTAATTTTTTTTTGTGTTTATGCTTAAAAAAGTAATCCCTATTTTATGCATTTCATTTTTTATTTTTTCTGGATTAATAGAATATGTTTTTTTTACTAAATTTTGAAATTTTAATGAAGAAGTGTTTATCCATTTTTTATATTTTGATTCATTTTCTTCTAATTGAATAAGCCCAAGTTTTGGAATTTTTCTCTCTATTTCATCGTAAAGGTGTAAAACTATAAGGTCATGTTTGTTGTTTATTGATTTTATGGATTTCATAAATTCTTTTTCTAATAAATCACTTATTATGATTACCAAACTTTTCTTTTTTATTACTTTCATTGAGTATTTTATCATACTATTTAAATCTGTTTTCAAAGAAGTTGGTTTAAGATTGTATAATTTATTGATAAGATGAAAGCCATGAGAATTTCCTTTTTTAGAATTAATAAATAATTCTTTTTTATCTGAATAACATATTAACCCTACTTGACTATTCGTACGAATTGCTGAAAGCGTTAGAACGGAACAAATTTCTTTTGAAATATTGAGTTTATTCTTTTTGTTATTTCCTATGTTTTGTGAATTACTTACATCTAAAATAAAAAATACAGACTGTTCTTTTTCTTCCTTATAAGTGTTTATGAATGTTTTGTTTTCTTTTGCTGTTATATTCCAATTAATGGATTTATAATCATCACCATATTGGTAAGGTCTTAAATCATCAAAATCAAGTCCTGTTCCTTTGAAAACTGATGAGTAGTTTCCTTGATTTGAATTATTAAGAAATTTTCTAATTTCTATTTCGTATTTTCTTACTTTTTTTAAAATTTCTTTCACAATAAACTATATTTAAATATAAAATTAGAATAATGACTTTTAAAGTATTAATCAATGATTAAGTATTTGTATTTTTTAACGTTTTTTATCATTATTTCATGTTCAATTCTTGAAAATGAGAAATTTATACCTAAAGAAAAGTTAGTTAACATACTAATTGAAATGCATGTTTTAGAAGCTTCTATTGATAATTTAAATTTAAGTAAAGACTCTTCAATGATATTTTTTAAAATGCGGGAAAAAGAAATATTTGAAAAGTTTAATACTGACGAGGAAACATATAGAGAAAGCTTTTCTCATTATTTTTTTGAACCTAAAGAACTTGATGAAATTTATGAAAGCGTAATTGATAGCTTAATGCTTTATCAACAAATAAAGTAGTTTTGAGAAAAAATACCATAAAAACATCTGATATAGATCTTCATGGAATGGTACATAGGGACATAGATGATATTCTTGAAAATCATTGTTACCTTAACACTCCACCATTTAAAATTATTACTGGTAATTCTAATAAAATGAAAAAAAAAGTTATTAATTTTTTAGAAAAAAATAATTTTAAATATATGTCGGGAGACATGTATAACCAAGGATATATAAATGTGTTATAAAAATTTATTATATTTAATTAATAACCGATAAATAATGTTTCAAAAACTTTTTGTTTTTTTATTATCATTATCTTTTATTATTTCATTTTCATGTTCTGACAATCATAAATCTGTTGATGATTCCAATCATAGAACAAGCAAGTATGGGAGTAACGTTGATGAAAAATTTGATGATCCAGGTGAATTTTTCAAATTATTTGCAGAAATAAGGGAAGGGTATACATATGGATTCAGAGAAAGGGAATTAGAAATAATGAAGAAGAGACTGAGAACTAGTGTGGGTCCAGATCCTGAGAATCCTGCCTATGGAACTTCAGCTGCTGCAGCTGCTACATTCACCGAACGAGGACCACGAAATGTTGCTGGTAGGACAAGAGCAATTCTTATAGATGCTGCTGACGCTAGTGGAAATACCTGGATAGCTGGAAGTGTTGGTGGTGGTGTATGGAAGACTTCAGATCAAGGATCAACTTGGACTAATTTATCTTCTGATATGGAAAATATTGCAGTTACTACACTTGCTCAATCTGCCAGCAATGCACAGATTCTTTACGCTGGAACAGGAGAAGGATGGGTATTAAATATTGATGCAATTGATGGAAGTGGTGTTTTTAAATCTACGGATGGAGGATCAACATGGACCAATATAACACCTTTAAGTGGCACTGAATTAAATCCTTTTTTTAGTACGATTAGTAGAGCAGTAGTAGATCCATCTGATGCTAATATACTAGTAGTCAGCGCTTCAGATAAAATTTATAGGACATCTGATGGTGGAACTACCTGGAGTCAAGTGTATGATGGTGTTGGGACAGTCATGCATGTTATTGCTGCTAAAAGCGATTTTAATATTCAATATGCGGCGGTTAAAAGTGAAGGAATTGTAAAATCTATGGATGCAGGTTTAACATGGTCAGCTACGGGTGCTTTTCCTGTAGGTACACATACAAGAATAGAAATTGCAGCTTCAAGGACAGATCCTAATAAAGTATATGCTGGTGTTTATGGGTCAGGGCTTGTTGCAACTAATGATGGTGGAACAACTTGGAATTCAATACCGGATTTTACAGGATGGCTTAATAGCCCAGGACAAGGATGGTATGATAATATTATAACAGTCAACCCTTATGATGATAATGTAGTTTATGTTGGTGGAGTTGATTTATGGAAATTCACAGTAGATTTTAGTACCAATACAAAAACACATGAAAGGGTTAGTGATGCTTATGGAGGAAGTATAAATGGATTTGGTTGGACTAATGGTGTTCATCCAGATCAACAATTTATTGGTGTTATTGATGATGGAGGAGGTAATTTTAGGTTGTTAGTTGGAAATGATGGGGGTATTGATGTTTCAGTATCTAATAGTGATCCAGGAACAACGAATGGTGACTTTACAACATCTGATATAGGTTATAATACAACGCAATTTTATGGTGCTGATAAAGTAAAGGGTTATAAGCAATATATTGCAGGAGCTCAAGATAATGGAACATGGTTATCAGATAGGTCAGAAGTTGCATCTAGCTCATCTGATTATTCTTTTGAAATAGGAGGTGATGGTTTTGAAGTAATAGCTCACTGGACTGATCCTAATAAAATGATTGGTGGAAGTCAGTATAATGGTTTTAGAAGGACGACAGATGGTGGTGTGAGTTGGATATATTATAAAAACCTTATGACGGGTGATCATCAATTTGTTTCTAGTGTAGCTACATCTTATCAAGATCCTGAAGTAGTTTATCATGTTACATCTGATGGTGTTTGGAGATCATTAGATTTTGCGCAGTCGTTTAACCTAGCTGCCCCTTCTGGTGGTTCATGGGGCTATAATAGTATGAGTGATGTAGAAGTTTCTTTAGCAAACCCAAGATACGTTTGGTCAGGAGGTTGGTCGGATTTGTATCTATCGACTGATCATGGAGCTTCATTTAATACTGTTCCATCTTATTTAACTTCTAAGTCAGGAAGTTTAAGGGGAATATATTCCCATCCAACGGAAGACTCTACCGTTTATGTTCTCTTTTCTAATAGAGATAGAGCAAAGATTATTGAGACAAAAGATTTAGGTCAGACCTGGTCAGACATTACAGGTTTTGTTTCAGGAAGTTCAACACGAGGTTTTCCAGATGTCCCTACTTATTCTTTGGCAGTTATGCCTTATGATACTGATGTTATTTGGGCTGGTACAGATATAGGTTTAGTAGAATCTACAGATCGTGGTCTAACATGGAATTTGGTTCAAAGTACTTTACCTCATGTAAGCATCTGGGACATAAAGGTTAAAGATCAGTGTGAGGTGGTTTTATCAACCCATGGAAGAGGTGTATGGACGGCTAATATTCCAGATTTATGTTCTTGGAGTCCTAAATCTATTAGTGGACTTGCTCCAGATATGATAAATGCTGTTCAAAATGCCTCTAAAGTAGATGCTAGTTTTAATTTAAGATCAAATTATGATAGTATGATTATAGAAGTAGACGGAGTAAAAAATACCACTTACACAACAGGTTTAGCTGTTGGATCAAAAACTTTATCAATAGATTTAAGCACACAAGGAACTTATAAAATACAGGGTATAGGATATATTAATGGTGATCCTTTACATTCTAACATAAAAACAATTATTATTAAATCGGTTGTACCTGCTCAGTCTTCTTATTTTACTGATTTCACATCTTTACCTGCAGATGATTTTACATTTGATGGATTTGTAGTTCGTACAGAAACGGGTTTTGATAATAATCATCTTATTAATAATACTATTCCTTATGATGATGGAACTACTTATGTCGCTGAATTAAATATTCCAATAATAGTTTCAAAATCCTCTCCTTCAATTAAATTTAAAGAGGTTGCAATAGTTGAGCCTGGAAATAGTTGGGGATTTTGGGATTATGCAATTGTAGAAGGATCTTCAGATAATGGATTAACCTGGGTATCTCTTGTAAATGCTTATGATGCTAGTGCGCATGCTGATTGGAATTCTGCTTATATTGCAAGTAGTAATGGTACATCTGCATTATATAAAAATAGAGAAATAGATTTTGAGCCTCATTTTAATGTAGGAGATACAGTAAAGGTAAGGTTTAGACTTTATGCTGATGAAGAAATTAATGGATGGGGATGGGCAATAGATGATTTATTTATTCAAGTATCAAATCAAGTATCAATAAAATCTAAAGTACATATAACAGCCTCTGATTATAATTTTAATGCTGTAAATTCACTTTCAATTGGTGAAATTGGGGGTGGTCTATATCCTGTAATTATAACTGCACATGTAGATGAACCTTTATCGCAAGATGTATGGATTCCAGTTTATTGGTCTGGTAGTGCTACTTATGAAGAGGATTATAGTCTTTCTTTTCCAATGCAATCAGAACTTATGATTCCAGCTGGTGTTGATAGTGTTAACTACTTTACATTATACCCAATGGGTGATGAAGTTTATGAGGGGGGTGTAGATGGTGAATCTATTATTTTAGATATAGATTCTTTTTCTAGTCCTTTTGTTGAAGAAGCCGGAGAATCTCGAGTAACAATAACGATTGCAGATGGTGAAGATGCTCCACAAATGTATATAGAATCAGAAGAACTTACAGAACTGGGTTATGGTCAATTAGATATGGTAAATGAGGGTGAATCTACTGAATTTTGGGCTACAATAACGTCGCCATTGGATGGTTCAGATGAAGATATTTATTTCGATGTTACTTATGAAGGTACTGCGGTAAAAGATGTTGATTATACCAGTAGTTCTCAAAGACTTACTATTCCTTCTGGAGCATCAGAAAGTAATAAAATAACAATAAATACATTAACAGATAATATTGTTGATGATAATGAGGATATTTCTCTAAAATATTCTATATCAGGATCAAATACAACCTGGACTTTCCATGGTGGGCATGGTTTTCCTTTGGTAGATTATTCAATTGTTATAGTTGATGTGACTCCATTAGGTGTTGAGAGAATACATGGAATTAATAATATTTATCCTATTCCTGCAGATAGAGTTATTAAAGTTGATTTACAAAATAATGTAAATGTAGAGAAAGTTGAATTTGTTGACTTCCTTGGGAAACTTTACAACAACACTACATTTACTAAGAATCTTAATACAGTATTGATTAATGTTTCAGATTATGATGCTGGAGTGTATATCCTTAATATTCAAACAAATAAGGGATTAACGAAAGCTAAAGTAATTATTGAAAGATAAAATTCTATTTAATATAATTTTCAATTATATAATCTGCTATTGCCAGTGAGCATGTTGCAGCAGGAGATTGAGCATTTAAAATATGAATTTGGTTATTTGTTTTAATCACATCAAAATCCATTATTAAATTACCTTTTAGATCGATTCCTTGTGCTCTAACACCAGCTGGACCACTAAATATATCGTTGGATGTAATCTCAGGTATAAGAACTTGCGCTTTTTTAAGAAATGATGATTTAAGGATTGATGTTGAAAATTCATTTATACAAAAAAGAAAGTTTTTTCTAACAAAATTTAAAAATCCTGGATAGGACAAATAATCAACCATGTCTTTAATTGAAATGTCTGAGTTTTTATAACCTTCTCTTTTGAAAGCAAGTACTGCATTTGGACCAACTTCTCTATCTCCATTTGCCATACGGGTGAAGTGAACTCCAAGGAAAGGAAATTTTGGATTTGAAACAGGATAAACAAGATGGTTTACCATTTTTTTTGCCCCTTCAGTGAGTGTATAATATTCACCTCTAAAAGGCACAATTTTCATCTTTCTTTTTTCTTTTGAAAATTTTTTATAAGTTATATCTGCCTGTAAACCAGTACAGTTAATGATATAATCATAAGCTTTACTTGAATTAATATTAATATACATTTTGTTATTAATTTTTTTAATTTTTTCAATCTTTGAGGATAAATAAATATTACCACCACTAGAGAGAATATTATTGGACATAGATTTCATTACTGCTTTATAATCTACAATTCCTTCCTCTGGTACAAGCAATGTTTTTAATGATTTAACAAAAGGTTCTCTTTGTTTTAATTCACCATCAGATAAAAATTTTAAACCCTTTAGGCCATTCATTTTTCCTCTTTCAGCAAGATTATCGATTAGTTTTAAATGATGATTTGATGTTGCAACAACAATTTTTCCACATATATCGTGGTTAATGCTGTGTTTTTTGCAGTAATTAATCATCTGTTTTATTCCAGAAACAGCAAGTTTAGCCTTCACAGATCCTGGTTTATAGGCAAGACCACAGTGAAGGACACCACTATTTCTTCCAGATTGATGAAATCCTAATTGTTTTTCTTTTTCATATAAATCTATGTTGTATTGTCTTTTAGACTGAAGTTTATGCCCAATGGCTAGACCAACTATGCCGCCACCTACAATTGCTATATTCATGATATTATATAGATTTATGTAAAATTAATACTCAAAAAGGAATTTATTGTTATTCTATGAAATTGATTATAGACATTGGCGGAACTCGTGGTAGATGGTATGTTGTAGATAAAAGCATTATATCTTCTTTTGAAACAGAAGGTTTTAATCCATTTACATCAGATATTAGTGTTTTAAGAAAAATATTAAGAGATCTTAAGAATAGTTTTGACTTTAGTTCTATTAAAACTATTTACTATTATGGTGCTGGTATTAGTTCTGAAAATAAGACTATAGAAGTTAAAAATCTATTACACACTTTTTTTGTAAAATCAATAATTGAACTTCATTCTGATTTATTAGGCTCATGTAGGGCATTATGTGATAATAACGCAGGTGTAGTGTGCATACTAGGGACAGGATCAAACTCTTGTTATTATGATGGTAAAGAAATTGTACATAAAATTAATTCATTGGGTCATTTACTTGGAGATGAGGGTTCTGGCTATGATATGGGTAAAAAATTTCTTATTAAATACCTTAGAGATGAGCTTACAGAAGATATAAAAATTCACTTTTCTAAGGAATTTGATGTTTCTAAGAATATTCTCGAGAGACTCTACATAAGTAATAATAAAGAAAAATTTATAGCATCAATCTCTAAATTTGTATCAGAAAATAAGGAGAATGATTTTGTACATGCTTTTATACATAATCATTTTAATAAGTATTTTGATAAAATCATCTTAAAATATTCATGTAAAAACGTTTATATGAGCGGTTCAGTTTCTTATTATTTTAAAAATGAAATCAAAAAAATAGCAAAAGAGAAGGGTTATACTATAAATCAAATAGTAAAAGATCCAATAAAACAGCTTTGTGATTTTCATATAAAAAATGGTATATAAATAATTTTGAAATACATTTGCACTTGTAAATGAAAGATAAAAAAAAGAGTTTATTAAGATATGCTGATAACGTGGCTTCTCCAGTAATTAAACCTGAGGATGTTAAGGCATGGGAAACAGATTCTATAAAATCTGTTAATCGTCATTTCAACCAAAGGTTTGAAGAGATAAAAAAAGAGTATACTAAACTAATTGATGAATTTAAATGGAATGAGCTAGTTTATAAATCTAAGTATACATTTAAGCCAGTGCAAGGTAAAATGTACCATCTTTATCAAAAAAATGATGATAATAAAGATCTTTTTTTGTCTCTCATAGGTCCAGATGAGTGGGATATGCTATTTATAGGATCGTTTAAACTTTTGTCAAACAATAAATGGGAAAAAATAGAAGATGAGTAATACCAATTATATACAATACAAAGTAAAAGATATCAACCTTGCTGATTGGGGAAGAAGAGAAATTAATTTAGCTGAAGCGGAAATGCCTGGTTTAATGTCTTTAAGAAAAGAATTTAAAGAAAAAAAACCATTACATGGTGCGAGGATTGCAGGTTGTCTTCATATGACTATTCAGACAGCAGTATTAATAGAGACCTTAATAGAACTGGGCGCTGAAGTTACTTGGAGTTCATGTAATATTTTTTCTACCCAAGATCATGCAGCGGCAGCAATTGCAGCGACAGGAGTACCTGTGTATGCATGGAAGGGTATGAACGAAGAAGAATTTAATTGGTGTATTGAAAAAACATTATTTTTTGGAAAAGAAAAAAAGCCATTAAATATGATTTTAGATGACGGTGGAGACCTTACTAATATGGTATTAGATGATTATCCGGAACTTGTAAAAGAAATTAGAGGGTTATCTGAAGAAACCACTACAGGAGTTCATAGGTTATATGATAGGATGAAAAATGGTACTCTTCCTCTTCCTGCTATAAATGTTAATGATTCTGTAACAAAATCTAAATTTGATAATAAGTATGGGTGTAGGGAAAGTGCTGTTGATGCTATAAGAAGAGCTACAGATCTGATGCTTGCAGGTAAAAGGGTTGTAGTTGCAGGATACGGAGATGTAGGAAAAGGAACTGCAGCTTCTTTTAAAGGTGCTGGAGCAATAGTAAGCATTACAGAGATAGATCCTATATGTGCACTTCAGGCAGCAATGGATGGTTATGAAGTAAAAAAAATGTCTACTTTAATACCCAATGCTGATATAGTTATTACTACTACAGGTAACAAGAACATAGTAACTTCAGATTATTTTTTGTCTATGCAGGATAAGACTGTAGTTTGTAATATTGGTCACTTTGATAATGAAATAGATATGGCATGGCTTAATAAAAATTATGGTCATTCAAAAGAAGAAATTAAACCTCAAGTTGATAAGTATACACTAGAAGATAATAAAGAAATTATTGTTTTAGCAGAGGGAAGACTTGTTAACCTTGGGTGCGCAACTGGTCATCCAAGCTTTGTTATGAGTAATTCATTTACTAATCAGACACTTGCACAAATAGAACTTTGGAATAATCACAAAAAATATAATAATAAGGTATATATGTTACCAAAGTATTTGGATGAAAAAGTTGCTATGCTTCATTTAGATGCTTTAGGGATAGAGTTAGAAAAACTTTCTAAAGAACAATCAGAATATCTAGGATTAAAAATCGAAGGACCGTTTAAACCTGAGCATTATAGATATTAATTTATAATCACTTATATTTGTAGCAATAACATCAAGAATACTTAATTGTATACCAACCGGTTTGATTAACGGTGGTTTTATGATGTGGGCTTATCGTCAAAAATCGATTCTCATTGTAATTCTTGATAAAAATAAATAAAATAATATGAAATATTTATTTACATCAGAATCTGTAAGCGAAGGTCATCCAGATAAAATGGCAGATCAAATAAGTGATGCAATACTAGATGAATTTTTAGCTTTTGATTTAAATTCTAAAGTAGCGTGTGAAACTCTTGTCACAACTGGGCAGGTAGTGGTAGCTGGAGAAATAAAATCAAGATCAATTATTGATCATGATAAAGTAATAAGGGGTGTTATTGATGATATAGGATATAATAAAAGTGCTTATCAGTTCGATGCATTATCATGCGGTATTTTTTCATCTTTACATTCGCAGTCATCTGATATAAATCAAGGTGTGGATAGGTCTGTTGATAAAGAGCAGGGAGCTGGTGATCAGGGTATGATGTTTGGTTATGCGTGCAATGAAACTGATGATTATATGCCTATTACAATAGATTTATCTCATAAGCTTTTAATTGAACTTGCTGAAATAAGAAGAGAAAATGATGAAATTAAATATTTAAGGCCTGATTCTAAATCTCAAGTGACTCTTGAGTATGATAATGGAAAGCCATCTAGAATTGATAGTATAGTAATATCTACACAGCATGATGAATTTGACTTAGATGATGATATGCTAAAAAAAATCAAGAGTGATGTTATTACTATCTTAATTCCTAGAGTACTTAAAAAATATCCTCAGTATTTAAATTTATTTAATGATAAGATAACCTATCATGTGAATCCAACTGGAAAATTTGTTATTGGTGGTCCTCATGGAGATACTGGTCTTACAGGAAGAAAAATTATTGTTGATACATATGGAGGAAAAGGTGCTCATGGAGGAGGCGCATTTTCTGGTAAAGATCCTAGTAAAGTGGATAGGAGTGCTGCTTATGCAACAAGGCACATTGCAAAAAACTTATGTGCTGCAGGTGTAGCAGATGAGGTACTTGTCCAGGTAAGTTATGCTATTGGTGTAGCGCAACCTATGGGTATTTATGTAAACACCTTTGGTACTTCACATTCTAGTATGAATGATGGTGAAATCTCTGATGCTATAACAAAAGGTATTGATATGACGCCATATGCTATAGAAAATAGATTAAAACTTAGAAATCCAATGTTTAGAGATACTGCCTCTTATGGGCATATGGGAAGAAAGCCTATTGCTGTTTCTAAAACGTTTACTTCTTTAGATGGTAAAAAAGTTGATTATAATGTTGATTTATTTACTTGGGAAAAACTTGATTTGATTGAAAAAATTAAAAATATTATTAAATAAAATAGTATGAAAAAAACATATAAAGATGTGGATTCGAAATTTTTAAAGACAATTCCTAATCCTGATAAAAAAACGTATGAAATTAAATTAAAGCAACCTGAACTAACTTTTTTAGGTGTATATGAACAGCCAGATTTTGCTGCTTTATATGTTTTAATATATCCTGGAAAAAAAGTTATTGAATTAAAATCTTTAAAAATTTATTTACAACAGTACAGAGATGTAATTATTTCATACGAGAGATTAATTAATGTTATTTATGATGATTTAATTAAAGTTTATAATCCTAAAAGGTTACGTATTGTTCTTGACTGCAATCCAAGGGGAGGTATATCATCTAGATTAACCCAAGATTCTGACTGGAAGTCTTTAGGTGGAAAAGAAGAATACATAAATTATACCGAAGACGTTTGGTGAAAAATAGTATAAATGCTTAATTGAAATATGAAAAAAAAATATACAATTTTAATTTTACTAGTATTTTTGGCTAGTTTTTCAAGGATTGTACCTCATGTTCCTAATTTTACTCCCATTGTTGCTATAGCACTTTTTAGTGCATCATACTTTAGCAATAAACACCTAGCTTTTATTATTCCAATACTTTCTTTGTGGTTAAGTGATCTTGTTATTAATAACGTTATTTTAAGTGGTTATTATGGAGAATTTATATGGTTTTATCCAGGTTTTATTTGGCAATACGCTAGTTTTTTAATCATTGCTATTATAGGGTTAAAAACTCTTAAAAAAAGAAGTTTTATTAGAATTTTAGGTATTACTATTTCTTCAAGTCTTGTTTTCTTTTTAATCACAAATTTTGGAGTATGGGCTTCTGGAAGTCTGTACCCAAAAAGTATTTTTGGAATACTTACTTGCTATACTGCAGCAATTCCTTTTTACTATTCAACCCTTCTTGGGTCTTTATTTTATAGTTTTTTCTTATTTGGTACATATGAGTTTTATGCTTTAAAATTAAAACCATTTAAAGTTTAATTACTTCTAAAAATAATCCACTATGAAATCTCTTTACGATGTTATAAAAGAAAGAATATTAGTTTTAGATGGTGCTATGGGAACCATGATTCAGGCATATAATCTAAAGGAAGAAGATTTTCGAGGAGAAAGATTTAAAAATTATCCTTCATCATTAAAGGGAAATAATGATTTACTTTCCATCACCCAACCACGAATTATTAGTGAAATCCATAAAAAATATTTGGATTCAGGAGCAGATATTCTTGAAACAAATACTTTTTCTTCAAATTCTATATCAATGGCTGATTATAATATGGAAGATTTGGTATATGAGCTAAATTTTGAATCCGCAAAAATAGCAAAGAAATTATCAGGTGAGTATAGTATAAAGGATCCTAGTAAACCAAGATTTGTTGCAGGATCTATTGGACCTACCAATAAAACTGCTAGCATGTCTCCAGATGTTAGTGACCCTGGATTTAGAGCTATAACCTTTGATGAATTGGTAATTTCTTATACTGAACAAATTAAAGGTTTAGTTGATGGGGGAGTTGATATATTTCTTTTAGAAACCATTTTTGATACATTAAATGCAAAAGCGGCATTATTTGCTATTGATACTTATATGGAAAATAATAAGTTGGATATACCTCTGATGGTAAGTGGTACAATTACAGATCAAAGTGGCAGGACATTATCTGGTCAGACAGTTAATGCTTTTATGATATCCGTCTCACATATGCCAATTTTTAGTATTGGTTTTAATTGTGCTCTAGGTGCTGATCAGCTTATGCCATATGTAAAGAGACTAAGTGATAAATCACAATTTTATGTTTCTGCTCATCCTAACGCTGGATTACCAAATGCGTTTGGAGAGTATGATCAGACTCCAGAAGAAATGCAAAATCTTTTAGAAAAATATTTAAAAGATGGTATTGTAAACATTGTTGGAGGATGCTGTGGTACAACAGAAGAGCATATTAAGTTAATTGCAGAATCTGCTAAAAAATATTCTCCAAGAAAAATAAACGCAAACAGTTGAAAAATAAATCTAAGTATTTAACGCTATCAGGACTTGAACCTTTTGTATTAACTCCAAATATTACGTTTGTAAACGTTGGTGAAAGGACTAATGTGACAGGTTCAAGAAAATTTCTTAAACTTATTAAAGATAATAATTTTGAGGAAGCTATAGAAGTTGCTAGAGATCAGGTAGAGGGAGGGGCTCAAATTATTGATGTAAATATGGATGAGGGTATGCTTGATGGAAAAGAGTCTATGGTAAAATTTTTAAACCTTATTCAAGCAGAACCAGATATAGCAAGAATTCCAATAATGATTGATAGCTCAAAGTGGGAAATTATTGAAGCTGGCCTTAAGGTTGTACAAGGAAAATGCGTTGTTAATTCAATTAGTTTAAAAGAAGGTGAAGAAATTTTTCTTTCTCAAGCTAAAATAATTAAACGGTTTGGTGCCGCTGTGATTGTTATGGCATTTGATGAAAAGGGACAGGCTGATACGTATAAACGAAGAATTGATATATGTAAAAAGTCATATAATCTACTTGTAGATAAAGTTGGTTTTAGTCCTGAAGATATCATTTTTGATCCAAATGTTTTTCCTGTAGCTACAGGAATTGAAGAACATAAATCCTATGCTTTGGATTTTATTAACGCAACTAAGTGGATTACAGAAAATTTACCATACGCTAATGTAAGTGGTGGTGTTAGTAATGTGTCTTTTTCTTTTCGTGGAAATAACGTTGTCAGAGAAGCTATGCACTCTGTTTTCCTATATCATGCAATTAAAAATGGTATGAGAATGGGAATTGTTAACCCTTCTATGCTTGAAATTTATGATGATATTCCAAAAGAACTACTTAATTACGTAGAAGATGTAATTTTTAATAGGAGAGAGGATGCGACAGAAAGGTTATTGGGTTACGCAGAATCATTGAGTGGAGATGTTAAAAAATCATCTTCTGTGGCTGAGGAATGGAGAGAAGAATCGCTTCAAGAAAGAATCACACATTCACTAGTAAAAGGCATTGATAGATATGCTGAGTTAGATGCTGAAGAGGCTCGACTTAAAGAAGATAAAGCTATACATGTTATTGAAAAATATTTAATGAATGGTATGAATGTGGTTGGTGATCTTTTTGGAAGTGGAAAAATGTTTTTACCTCAGGTAGTAAAATCAGCTCGAGTAATGAAAAAAGCAGTGGCTTATCTTGTTCCTTTTATTGAAGAGGAGAAAGGTTCTGATAGAAAGTTCGTAGGGAAAATTCTTATGGCAACGGTTAAAGGTGATGTTCACGATATTGGTAAAAACATTGTTGGAGTGGTTCTAGGATGTAATAACTATGAAATTATTGATTTAGGGGTAATGGTTCCTCCAGAAAAAATTATTGATACTGCTATTAGTGAAAACGTAGATATTATTGGACTTAGTGGCTTGATAACACCTTCTCTAGATGAAATGGTAACTCTAGTAAAGGAATTAGAAAAAATTGGCTCTAAAACACCAGTATTAATTGGTGGTGCTACTACTTCTAGAACACATACTGCTGTAAAAATTGCTCCAGAGTATAG
>JAPYTU010000024.1 GCA_029940715.1 Cytophagales bacterium | reverse complement strand
TTAACTGCAAGAGAAAGAAAAGATTATCAAATTCAATTAAGGACTGGATATACAGTAAAACAATCTACAAAACACTGGTGGGTAAAAGATACTGAACAACCATACACTGAAGCTAAAGGTGCATTTGATTGGATAAGAGGTTATCATGTTGGAGGAAGATCATTATTATGGGGGAGACATGTGTATAGATGGAGTGATATTGATTTTACTGCAAACACTAAAGAAGGAATAGCTGTAGATTGGCCTATAAGGTATAAAGACATAGAAAAATGGTATGATCATGTTGAAAATTTTATAGGTATAACCGGTATGAAAGAAGGATTACCCCAACTCCCTGATGGAAAATTTTTACCCCCTATGGAAATGAACTGTGTAGAAAAGGACTTTAGAGAAAATCTTTCCAAAAATTTTAATGGAAGAGTATATACAATAGGAAGAGTTGCTCACTTAACCAAGCCTCATAATGGAAGAGGTCAGTGTCAGAGTAGAAATTTATGTATCAGAGGTTGTCCATATGGAGGTTATTTCAGCTCTAATGCATCAACTTTACCAGCAGCTGAAGCAACAACAAATATGAAGCTAAGAGCAAATTCAATAGTTCATTCTATAATCTATGATGATGAAAAAAATAAAGCTATAGGGGTTAGAGTTATTGACTCTGAAACACTTGAAATGAAAGAATATTTCTCTAAAATTATATTTTTAAATGCTTCTGCAATCAATTCAACTTTAATTATGATGAATTCAAAATCAAAAAGATTTCCTAATGGATTTGGTAATGACTCTGAACAATTAGGTCATAACTTAATGGATCATCACTTTAAAGCAGGAGCTCGTGCAAAAATGGATGGACATGAAGATTCATATTACCATGGAAGAAGACCAAATAGTGGTTATTTAGCTAGATTTAGAAATATAGGTAAAAATAAAATGAACTTTTTAAGAGGATATGGCTATCAAGGTGGAGCAAGTAGAAGTAGTTGGTACAGAGCAGCTGAAGAAGGACTTACTGGAGAAGATTTAATTAATACAGCCATTAAGCCTGGAGAATGGGGAATGAATCTATTAGCATTTGGTGAAATCTTACCATATCATGATAATAAAATGTATCTGGATTATGAAAAATTAGATAAATGGGGAATGCCAACTGTTGTATTTGAAACAGAAATTAAAGAAAATGAACTAAAAATGAGAGTAGACATGAAAGATTCTGCTGCTGAAATGCTCGAATCATGTGGATTTAAAAATGTTACACCATACGATAATTTTTATAGCATGGGCAATGGAATTCATGAAATGGGAACTGCAAGAATGGGAAAAAATCCAAAAACATCAATTCTTAATAAATGGAACCAAGTACATTCAGCTAAAAATGTTTTTGTGACTGATGGTGCATGTATGACATCTGCAAGTTGTGTTAACCCATCAATAACATATATGGCCATAACTGCTAGAGCAGCGAACTATGCTATAAATGAATTTAAAAAAGGAAATTTATAAACTATGAAAAGAAGAGAAGCTCTAAAAAATGTATCTTTATTCGTATCTGGAACTTTAGCTATTCCCACTGGATCAATTCTTTTAAATTCATGTAGCAATCCCTCAAAAGAATTAGGATGGAATCCTAAATACTTAAATAATGAAGAAGCATTCTTTCTTTCAGAATTAGCTAATACTATAATACCAAATACAAAATTTCCTGGTGCTTTGGCTGTGGGTGTTCCATTGGAAATAGAGACTTATATTTTTAATGTTTTAGATGAAAAAAATATATCTAAATTCAGAGATGGACTTAAAAAACTTAATGATTTTTTAAACAATAATTCATCTAAATTTCCAAAGTCTTTTTATGAATCTAATTTATTAAAAAAAACAGGAATGCTTAATTCCATTCAAAAAAATAAAAATTCAGAAATACGAATCATATACATGTCACTCAAATCATCAGTAATAACATCTTATTTTAATTCTAAAATTGGTGCTACTAAAGTATTAAAATATAATGGTCCATCAGTAGTTTTAGGATCCTATAAAGGATGTGTACCATTTAATGAAATTGGAAAAACCTGGGCCACATAATTTTGCAAAATAATTTAAAAATTCCATTAGAATATTTCTATGAATGGGAAAATGATAAACCTAATGATACTTTTTTAGTCCAACCAATTAATAGAAAATATCACTATTTTACTTGGAAAAAAGTTGGAGATCAAGCGAGAAGAATTTCAAATTATATCAATAGCTTAAACCTAAAACCAAACTCACAAATTGCAATAATATCAAAAAATTGTGCCCATTGGATTATTACTGATTTAGCAATAATGATGAGTGGACATACTTCGGTTCCTTTATATGCAAACGTAAATGGAAAAACAGCAAAATATATACTTGAACATAGTGAGTCTAAAGTAGTTTTTATTGGTAAACTTGAAAAATATGACTGGGAAGAAATAAAAAATAATATACCAAAAAATATAGTTCAAGTTGATTTTGGGTATTATGGATTAGACACTAAAATCCAGAAATGGGAAGATATAATTACAAATACTAAACCAATAAAAGATAGTCCATTACGTAATCTTAATAAAATTATAACAATAATTTATACATCTGGAACAACAGGAATACCAAAAGGTGTTGTACTAAAATATGCTGCTGCTGCTTTAGCAACAAAAAATCTAAACTATCTTTTTCCTTTGAAGGAAACTGATAGATTTTTTTCATACCTCCCCTTATCTCATATTGCTGAACGAGCATTAGTAGAACATGGAGGTATTATGTCTGGAGGAAAAATATTTTTTGCTGAAACCCTAGATTCATTTGTAGAAAATTTAAAGTTTTGTGAACCTACAATCTTTTTTGGTGTTCCAAGAATATATGCAAAATTTAAGTCTAAACTTTTATCAAAATTTCCACAAAGTTTGATAAATACAATTTTAATGATCCCATTCTTAAACACTGTATTTAAAAACTTAATAAAAAAAGGATTAGGATTAAATAAATCTAGAATTTGTATTACTGGAGCTGCCTCAACTCCAATAACAACACTAGAATGGTTTGATAGATTTAACATCAAAATATATGAAGCATATGGAATGTCAGAAAATTCAGCATGTTCCCATGGAAATTATCCAAAAAATATAAAATTTGGAACTGTTGGAAAAGCAATGCCAAATACTGAAGTAATAATTACAAATATGGGTGAAATAATTATGAAAAATGGATGCATCATGGAAGGATACTTTAAAGATGAAGAAAAAACTAATAAAGTTTTAAAAAATGGATTTCTACATACTGGAGATAAAGGAACAATTGATAAGGATGGGTTTTTAAAAATTACTGGTAGAATAAAAGATATTTTCAAAACATCTAAAGGAAAATATGTATCCCCAAACTTAATTGAAATGAAATTAAGTAAAAATAAAAATATAGAACAAATATGTGTAGTTGGAGAAAATTTAACTCAACCACTTGCTTTAATTATTCTATCTGAAGGAATAGCATTAAATGAAGAAATTAAGAATAAATTTAAAAATCTTCTTGAAAGAATAAATTTAGAACTTGAAAAGCATGAAAAAATTGATAAAATAATTATTCTAAAAGATAATTGGACTATTGAAAATGAAATTCTTACACCTACAATGAAAATAAAAAGAAATGTTGTTGAAAAAAAATATAAAGAAAATTATAATAAATGGATAAAAGATGAGAATGAAATTATCTTTCAATAATTAGTTTGTTCTTGATTTATTTTTTATACCTATTAAAGGATTATAGCCATTCATCTTCCTTTGATAAAATCCTGTTCCATCATATTTTCTTATATTAGGACTAAGCATACATTCTTTTGAACAACATCCTTTAAACTTTTCAGCACCCTTTTCAGACAAAGGAAAATGTTTATTACAATCAACATTAGCACAATTAACCATTCTGTCTATTTTTTTTCCAGTCACTAAGCATTTACTTATAACAGTTGGATTTATCTTATTAATATCCTTTACAATTCTATTATCAAAAACATAGCATTTTCCATGAAAATTTTCTCCATCTTCTTCTATTCCATACTTAATAATTCCTCCATGTAATTGATAAACATTTTTATATCCCTTATTTATTAAAAACGCACTTGCCTTTTCACATTTAATACCACCAGTACAATAAGTAATAATTTTTTTAGACTTATCGATTTTCTTTTCTATTTCATCAATTTTATCAGAAAAAAATCTAAAATTTTCAAGATCTAAAGTAATTGCATTTTTAAATTTCCCAATCTCATGTTCATAATTTGATCTTACATCTAAAATGTAAGTATCTTTTGGTTTATTATTTAGTATTTTTTTAAACTCACTTGGCTCAAGATATTTTCCAGATTTATTTAAAACATCTATCTCTTGAAGATTAGAATTAACTATTTCATTTTTTAATCTAACATGAAGTTTTTGAAATGCATTAGAATTATAGTTATCAATTTTAAATTCTAAATTTTTAAATAATTTATTTTTTTTCAAATTATTCATATATTTTTTACAATCTTCAATTTTTCCTGATACAGTTCCATTTATACCCTCAGAAGAGACTATAATTCTACCTCTTATATTATTTTCTATGCAAAAGAGATGATGTTCTTCTCTAAATTTTTCTGGATTATTAATTTTAGTATAACAATAAAATAAAAGTATTTGATATTTTAAATTCATAAAACATTACAGATAGAAAGATAGTTTGACATTTCTAATTGAATATTACGTGTTTTTTCTCTAACTATTTTTTCAAAATTTTTCGATGAATCTGAATAAATAATACTTCTAGAAAGATTAACTATTAAACCACAGTTATTATTCATTCCATTAATACTTACATTTTTTAAACTTCCTCCTTGAGCTCCAATTCCTGGAACTAATATAAAATGATTTGGTATTGTTTTTCTAATTTTTATTAAATCCTCAGTCCTATTAGCACCAACCACGTACATCATATTTTTATTGGATGACCAAGAAAGAGAATTCTTTATTACTTGCTGAAATAATTTATTATTTGAACCTTCAATATTTAAATATTGAAAATCTTTAGCTCCAGAATTTGAAGTAAGAGATAATAGTATTGCCCATTTATTTTTAAATTCTAAATAAGGTAAAATAGAATCTTTACCCATATAAGGAGATAGGGTTACAGCATCAAAATTAAAAGCTTCAAAAAATGATTTTGCATACATAGTAGAAGTGTTACCAATATCTCCTCTTTTTGCATCAGCTATTTTAAAAATATTATTAGGGATATATTCAATTGTTTTTCTAAGAGATTCTATGCCTTTAGCACCTAATGACTCATAAAAAGCCAAATTAGGTTTATAAGCAATTACTAAATCCCTAGTAGCATCTATTATGATTTTATTAAATTCAAAAACCGGATCAGCAGTTTTTAACAAATATTTAGGAATTTTATTTATATCTGTATCTAAACCAACACATAAGTAAGATTTTTTTTGTTTAATTGAACTAATAATTTGTTCTAAATTCATATCACCTAAAATCAATAACCTCAATATCTGGATAAAGAGATAAATCAAATGTAAAGAAGGTATTATCAAGTTCTTCCTCTAAAAATTCATTGATTATATAGACAAACTTGCTATTAGTATTATCATATATAGAAAAGCTATGTAAAAAATTATTTAGATCAATTTTAAAAACAATTTTATAATATGTTTTATATTCATCTTGAGGATATAATTCTATAATATTCAATTTATCTTCTTCTCCTATATACTTATAGTCAAAACCATTTTTATAAATATCAAAAATATTACTTAGTGAAATGTCTTGTTCTGATGCATCAAATTCCGATATAGTTACCTCATTTAAATCATCTAAATAAGTCCATGAAGTTTTAGAATCATTTATAATTTTTTGCCCTTCTATGTATAAAACATATTTTTCTCCTTTTACAAAAATCTTTCCTTCAAAAGAATCAGAAATATTTTCTGTCAAGTTTATCATTGAATAAGTAAATGTGGTTGAAAACCCTTTCATTTTTTTATAATTATTACTCATAGAATTAAGCAATGAAAATGCTTTTTTATCAGGATCATAACCAGATAAAGAAATAATCGAAACCAAAAATGTTAATAATAAGTATTTCATAATTTATAATACAAATTTAATCAAGTTGATTAATTAATTTCTCTAAAGCATATTCATCTTCAATCAAAACTTTTCTTGCTTTACTTCCTTCTGATGGACCAACTATGCCAGCCACTTCAAGTTGATCCGTTAATCTACCTGCTCTATTATATCCTAATTTTAGTTTTCTTTGTAAAAGAGATGTACTTCCTTGTTGATGAAGTACAAATAATCTGGCAGCGTCCTCAAATAATGGATCCCTATCAGATAAATCAATATCAGCTATTTGTTTTGCGTTTTCATCAATGTATTCAGGTAATAAATAAGCAGATACATAACCTCTTTGTTCACCAATAAAATCACATATTCTTTCAATTTCAGGAGTATCAATAAATGGACATTGAAGCCTAATAACATCTGAACCTGTAGAAAAAAGCATATCCCCCATTCCAACAAGCTGTTCTGCTCCTTTGGCATCTAAAATAGTTCTTGAATCCATATTTGAAGTTACCTTAAAAGATATTCTTATAGGAAAATTTGCTTTTATTACTCCCGTTATAACATTTACAGAAGGCCTTTGAGTAGCTATTATCAAATGTATTCCTATTGCTCTAGCTAATTGAGCAAGTCTAGCTATAGGATTTTCAATTTCTCTTCCAGCAGTCATCATTAAATCTGCGAGCTCATCAATAACCAATACTATATAAGGCAAATATCTGTGTCCTTCATTAGGATTAAGTTTTCTATTAATAAACTTTTTGTTGTATTCTTTTAAATTTCTAGATTGAGCTTCTTTTAATAAATTATACCTAACATCCATCTCTGTGCATAAAGAATTTAAAGTATGAACAACTTTTTTGGTTTCAGTAATTATAGCCTCTTCACTATCGGGTATTTTGGCTAAAAAATGTTTTTCAATTTTACTAAAAAGCGATAATTCTACTTTTTTTGGATCTATAAGAACAAATTTTAATGTAGAAGGATGTTTTTTATACAATAAAGATGTTAACATAACATTTAAACCTACAGATTTTCCCTGACCAGTAGCACCTGCAACTAATATATGAGGCATTTTTGTTAAATCCGTTATGAAAACTTCATTAGATATAGTTTTTCCTAAAATAAGAGGTAAATCAAAATTATTTTTTACAAACTTTTCAGTTTTCATAACAGATCTTAAACTAACTAATTCTCTATTTTTATTTGGAACCTCAATACCGATAGTTCCTTTACCTGGAATTGGAGCAATTATCCTAATACCTAAAGCTGATAAACTTAAAGCAATGTCATCTTCAAGATTTTTAATTTTTGAAATTTTTACACCTGCTTCAGGTACAATTTCATAAAGTGTTACAGTTGGCCCAATGGTCGCTTTAATTTTAGCAATCTCAATATTAAAATTTTTTAAAGTTTCTAAAATTTTTTCCTTATTAGATTCAAGTTCATCCCTAGTGACTTGAATTTTTTTATTAGGTATGTGATCTAAAATATCGATTTTTGGGTATTTATAAAATGATAAATCAAGTTCAGGATCATAAACATCTCCGGTTTTAGCAGAAGTTTGTTTTTCCATTTTAGTTTCTTCTACTTTTAAAACAATATCGTCATCGGAATTAATAGTTGAATCAACATCAGGAATTGTATCTAATATTTTTTCTTCAACTTTATTTGATTCTTCTTCAACATTAATATCTTCTTCATAAACATCACCATTTTCATCATTTAAATCATCTATAACCACATTTTTATTTTTATTTAAAAAATTAATATTGATTGAATAAACACCGAAATAAAAAATAATAAATAAAAAAAGAAGTAATAAAAGTATTAATATGGTAGAAAATCCAAATAGATTTTGAAGAAAAATTGATAAATTATAACCAATATTTCCTGTAAAATTTGTAAGAAAAAAATTATCAGGAAAAATATTTAAAAAATAACCCATAAATGATGATATCCATATAATTCCAAAAGAAGAAAAAATAAAAATTTTTCTAACAGAATAAACTTTAATATCAAATAATAAGCGCATTGAAATAATCACAAAAAAAGGAACTAGAAAGAAAACAGAAATTCCAAATCCCTCAAAAATCAAATAATGAGAAGTATACGCACCAACAATTCCTAGCCAATTTTTTGCTTCTTTACCTAAAGAATCTATTGATAATCCTGAATTGATTAAACTTTGATCATCAAAACCTGTAAATAAATATGAAACTAATGATAATAATATTATAATGGATGCAACCAAACTTAAGCCACCAAAAGCAAGTTTTATTTTATTAATAAATGAAGGTTTTTTATTATCCTCTTCTCCATAATAATCTGTATTGTATGAACTTTCTACCATTTAATTCAAATTTAACTATAGATTTTTTATTAAATATTCATCTTTTCTTTTTTTAATAAAGTTTTATTTATTCTACTAATCATACTTGGACCCTCATAAACCCAGCCAGTATAAACCTGAACTAAGGAAGCACCCATATTTATTTTATTAATAACATCATCCGATGTAAATACACCTCCTACTCCAATAATTTTAAAATTATTACTTGATTTATTATTAATATATGAAATGATCTCATTTGATTTATTTTTTAGTGGTTTACCACTTACTCCCCCTTTTTCAATGTTATCATTTTTTGATATAATATTATTTCTAGATAAGGTAGTATTAGTTGCTATTATACCATCCAGCTCATATTTTAAAGAAACTTCAATTATATCATCAAGTTCAGCATTCGTTAGATCAGGAGAAATTTTTAATAGAACAGGCTTTCTTTTACCATTTGAAAAATTTTCATTTTGAATTTTTTCAAGTATTAAAGAAAGATTATCCTTACTCTGCAACTTTCTAAGTCCTGGTGTATTAGGTGAACTCACATTAATTACAAAATAATCAACATGCTTTCTTAATTTTTTAAAACAAATTAAATAATCATCTACAGCTTTTGAATTAGGAGTTATTTTATTTTTTCCAATATTTGCTCCAACAACTATACTCCCAGAATAATCTTTTACTCTTTTTAATATTTCATCCACACCATCATTATTGAAACCCATCCTATTAATTAAAGCCTTATCTTTTTTTAATCGAAATAATCTAGGAGTTTCATTTCCTGATTGAGGTTTAGGAGTAATTGTACCTACTTCAACGTGACCAAAACCAAAAAATTCAAGCTCATTAAGTAATTTTGCATTTTTATCAAATCCTGCTGCCATTCCAATTTTATTTTTAAAATTTAAGCCAAATACATTGGTCTCTAATAATGCATTAGAAAAATTATATCTCGACTTAATTAAGTAAGATAGGATAGGTACTCTAAAAATAAATTTTATTAGTATGAAAGAAATATTATGGATTAATTCAGCATTAAAAAGAAAGAAAACTGGACGAATTAACAGCTTATACATATGCAAATATAAACATAGAATTAACTCCTAGGATGAAATTCTCTTACAACTTGTTTTAAATAATCTCTATTTAAATGAGTATAAATTTCCGTTGTTGTAATGGATTCATGACCAAGCATTTCCTGAACTGCTCTAAGATCTGCTCCTCCTTCAATCATATGTGTTGCAAATGAATGTCTAAATGTATGTGGACTAATATTTTTCTTTAATCCTATTTTTTTAGATAAATCTTTAACAATTATAAAAATCATATTTCTAGTTAATTTTTTTCCATATCTATTAAGAAATACAAAACCCTCATTACCTTCTTTAATTTTCATTGAATTTCTATAGTCATTAATGTATATGGTTATAAATTTAATAGCAGGTTTACCTATAGGCACTAATCTTTCCTTTGAACCTTTTCCTAAAACTTTTATAAATCCTATATCAAGAAATAAATTTTGAATACTCAAATTATTTAATTCAGAAACCCTTAAACCACAGCTATATAATGTTTCAATTATAGCTCTATTTCTAGTTCCTTCATAAGTTGATAAATCAATGCTTTCTAAAATTTTTTCAATATTTTGTAATGTTAGTACATCTGGTAACTTTCTAATAAGCTTTGGAGCTTCAACTAATTCCATAGGATTAACGGTAATTTTTTCTTCAATTAATAAATAAGAAAAAAAAGATTTGATTCCAGATATTATTCTTGCTTGTGTGTAAGATGAGACACCTAACTTAACAAGATATTCTAAAAAATTACTAATAATTTTTGAATCAATTTCAAGGTAACTAATTTTTAAATTTTTAATTTCTAGAAACTTAACAAATTTATTTACATCACTTACATATGCAGAAATAGAATTTTCTGAAAGAGATCTCTCTAACTTTAAAAAATTTTTATACTCAATAATTTCGTACTCCCACATACATGTATTTTATTTATATTAAATTTATATAAATCATGAAATTAATAATTATTAATGGTCCAAATTTAAATCTTCTAGGTATAAGAGAAAAAAATATATATGGAAATACTTCATTTGAATCATATTTTAAAATTTTAAAAAAAAAATATTCCAAAATTCAACTTGAATATTATCAATCTAATCATGAGGGAGAACTAATAGAAAAAATACAAGAAACTGGCTTTGATTATGATGGGATAATTATTAATGCAGGAGGATTCACTCATACCTCTGTTGCTTTAAGAGATGCTATTTCTTCTATTACTTCACCAGCTGTTGAAGTACACATTTCCAATATATTTTCAAGAGAAAAATTTAGAAAAAAAAGCTACTTAAGTGATGTTTGTGATGGAATTATATCAGGACTAGGATTAATTGGATATGATTTTGCTATTAATTATTTTGATTCAAAATAATGATAAAAATTTTTACTGATGGCTCAAGTAGAGGAAATCCAGGCCCTGGAGGATATGGTGTAGTAATGTTATATAAAGGAAATAGAAAAGAATTAAGTCAAGGTTACAAAATTACCACAAACAATAGAATGGAATTAACAGCTGTTATCAAAGCACTAGAAGCGATAAAAAAAAATAGCATTAAAGTAACAATTTATTCAGATTCAAAATACGTAGTCGAATCGGTTGAAAAAGGCTGGATATGGAATTGGGAAAAAAAAAAATTCAAAAAAAAGCAAAACATAGATTTGTGGAAGCAATTTATTCCACTATATAAAAAATATAACATAAAATTTGTTTGGGTAAAAGGTCATGCAGGAATAAAAGAAAATGAAAGATGTGATGAACTAGCTAATTTAGCTCAATCCACCAATTTAATTAATGATGCAGGCTATAAAGCTTAAAAATTAATATTTTTTTATTTAACAGAATTTATTGCAGCTCCTATAATTCCAGCATCATTTTTATAATGAGCTGGAATAATTTTAGAATTACATTTTAGATCAGATTTAAACTCGTCAAAGTACTTACTTATTCCCCCACCAAATATTATTAAATTAGGAGATATCAAAGATTCAACAAATAATAAATACTCTGTAAATCTTTTTGACCACTGTTTCCAAGATAAATTTTGTTTCTTTCTCACATAATTTGACGTATATTTTTCAGCGCAATCACCATACATCTTTAGATGACCAAATTCAATATTTGGAACCAATTTTCCATCATTAAAAATAGCAGTACCAAGACCTGTTCCAACTGTAATTATTATAACTGTTCCCTTAGTATTTAAATCCTTATTTAAAGTTATCTCAGCCATACCTGCTGCATCAGCATCATTACAAACCACGCATTCCAAATCAAATTTTTTAAAAAATTTTTTTTTCAAATTTACTCCAACCCATTTCTTACTAATATTAGCTGAGGAATAAATTTTATTTTCTTTTACAATTCCAGGAAATCCACAACCTATCTTTCCATTCCATGTTAATTTCTTAATTATATTATCATTAATATCTTTTAAAATTAATTTAGGAGTAGATGTGTCACGTGTAGAAAATCTAATTTTATCTGAAAGAAGTTTTCCTGATTTAGTATCAACAATTGCTCCTTTAATTCCAGAACCACCAATGTCTATACCTAAAACTTCCATTATTTTATAATTTTTAATTTAGCAAAATTTAATAATAAAGTCTTCTCTCCCACAGATTTAAATTTTACTATAGCTTTTTTTTGATTAGCATCAATATCAACTTTCATTATTTCACCACTACCAAATGAGGGATGTTGAACACTTACACCTTCCTTTAATTCATTAATATTACTAGATGCAAATTGAGAATTAATATTATTTATTAACAATTTAGAAATAGGCTTTATATTTTTCTTCTTTTCTCTCAAAACATTTTTTATAAATGATTTATTTACAAGATTAGATTCATTTTCAAGATATAATGGGTTTATTTCTTTAATAAATCTACTCATCTGACAATCTTTTAACATACCATATCTATACCTAGTATTAGAATAAGTCAAATAAAGTTTATTCATGGATCTTGTTATAGCAACATAAAAAAGTCTTCTTTCTTCTTCAAGATCTTCTTTTGTTGTAATCATCATTTGAGATGGAAACAAATCTTCTTCAACACCAACAACAAAAACAACTGGAAATTCAAGACCTTTAGCCATATGAATAGTCATTAATGATATATATTCTTCATCAGAATCATCATCAGAGTCTTGATCAGTCATTAATGATATTTCTTGTAAGAATTTATCAATATTAAAAGAAGAATTTTCAGGGTTATCAACAAATTCCTTAATTGAATTTAATAATTCTTGAATATTTTCAAATCTACTAATACCTTCAATGCTTTTATCATTATACAAATCTTCAAGTAATCCAGAAGTTGATGCTATATGAGAGGCACTAACATAAGCATCATTCTTATTATTAAATATTTCAAATGATCTAATCATATCTACAAAAGGAATTAAAGACTTAAGAACTCTTCTGTTGAAATAATTACTTGCATTTTTAAGTATTTCCCACAATGATTTATTTTCTTCATTAGAAGTTAAAATTATTTTATTAATACTTGTTAATCCAATTCCCCTTCTTGGATAGTTAATTATTCTTCTAAAAGATTGTTCATCATTATGATTAACAACAAATCTCAAATAAGCTAATAAGTCTTTAACTTCTTTTCTTTGATAAAATGAAACACCTCCAAAAACTTTATACTTAATGCCTATTCTTCTTAAAGCTTCTTCCATTGAACGAGATTGACTATTTGTTCTGTACAAAACTGCAAAATTTGAATTAGTTAATTGTTTCTTATTTTTCTCTTCAAATATTAAATTTGATATAATCCTTCCTTCCTCATTATCAGAAAATGCTTTTTTAACAGATATTAATTCTCCTTCCTCATTTTCTGTCCATACATCCTTACTTATTTTAGATTCATTTTTTTCAATAATTGAATTTGCAGCATTAACTATGTTTTTAGTAGATCTATAATTTTGTTCAAGTTTAACAACTTTTAAATCATCAAAATCATCTTCAAACTTTAATATATTTTTTATTTCAGCCCCTCTAAATGCATATATACTCTGAGCATCATCACCAACTACACATATATTTCTATGAACCGATGCAAGTTTTTTAGTAATTAAATATTGACAATGATTAGTATCCTGAAACTCATCTATTAAAACATACTTGAATATTTGCTGATACTTATTTAAAACATCAATATGATCAGAGAAAAGAACATTTGTATTAAATAATAAATCATCAAAATCCATTGCCTGAGACTTAAAACATCTCTTAACATAAATTTTATAAATTTCCCCAATTTTAGGTCTTAAAGACAAAGCATCTTCTTCCTGAATCAAAGCATTATTTACATATTCAGAATAAGATATTAACTTATTTTTAGCATTTGAAATTCTATTATAAACATAATTTTCTTTATACATTTTAGGATCTAAAGTAAGTTCTTTTACTATTGATTTTATTAAAGATTTAGAATCTTGAGTATCATATATGACATAATTAGATGGATAACCAATTTTGTGTCCTTCAGCTCTAAGTATTCTAGAAAAAATAGAATGAAAAGTACCCATCCATAAACTTCTAGCATCAGTACCAACAATACTCTCAATCCTATTTTTCATTTCATTGGCAGCCTTATTAGTAAAAGTCAAAGCCAAGATTGAAAAAGGATCAATTTTATGTTCTTTTATTAGATGTGCAATTCTATAAGTAAGAACTCGAGTCTTTCCAGAACCAGCTCCAGCTATAACCAAACAAGGTCCTTCAGTATGTGTTACTGCAGCTTTTTGAAAACTATTTAAATCTTTTAAGTAATCCATTTTAAATAAGTAAATGAATCTAATACTTAATTGATAAAAAAATTAGTTAGTTTTGAAAAAAGTTTAAAAAATGGAGTATAACACAACAAGAAGCAAGTTAACACTACGGGAGTACGGAAGAAATTTTCATAAAATAATTGATCATCTAAAAACATTTAAAGAAAAAGAAAAGAGAAATGAATTATCAAAAACTCTAATAGAAATGATGAAAATAACTCACCCGGATTTGAGAGATCAAAGTGAAGTAGATGCAAAATTATGGGATGATTTATATATTATGTCAAAGTATGATTTAGACATAGATAGTCCATTTCCTAAACCAACAAAAAAAGCTATTGAAGCAAAGCCAACAAGGCTACCGTACCCAAAAAATATAATAAAATATAAGCACTATGGTAAAACAATTGAAATTCTGATTGAAAAAGCCAGTAAATTAAAAGATGACCAAGAAAAGGAATCTGCTGTAGTTCAAATAGGTAAAATAATGAAATCATTCTTTGGAATGTGGAATAAAGAATCTATTGATAATAGTGTAATTATTGAACACATAAAAGAATTATCTGATAATAAACTTACCATAGATTTAAATAAAGTTCAAGAATTAAATTTATTTCATAAGGTTACTAAAGAAAGAGGAAGTAATTCTTATCCTAGAAAAAATATTCGACCTAAAAGACCGTTCCGAAAAAGAAAAATGTAATGAGTTCATTTAGAATTTTAGGTGGAAAAAATCTAAAAGGTGAAATTGATCCACAAGGAGCAAAAAACGAAACTCTTCAAGTTATCTGTGCTATTCTTCTAACAGAAGAAAAAGTAAAAATCGAAAATATTCCTAATATTAAAGATGTTAATCTTTTAATTGATTTAATAAAAGGTATTGGTGTTAATGTTCATAAAATTAATGAAACTTCATATTCATTTGAAGCTAAAAATATTGATGTAAGTTTTACAAAAACTAAAGAATTTTTTGAAAAATCATCCAAAATTAGAGGTTCAATAATGATGATGGGACCAATGTTATCTAGATTTGGATCTGCTTACATCATAAAACCAGGAGGTGATAAAATTGGAAGAAGAAGAATTGATACTCACTTAATTGGAATGGAAGAACTAGGTGCAAAATTTACTGTAGAAAATAATAATACTGTATTTAAAATTCATGCTAAAAGACTAAACGGTACAAACATATTATTAGATGAAGCATCTGTCACTGGAACAGCGAATATTATTATGGCTGCAGTACTAGCTAAAGGTAAGACAACCATCTATAATGCTGCATGTGAGCCCTATATTCAACAGCTCTGTAAAATGTTAAATTCAATGGGTGCTATAATTAAAGAAATTGGATCCAACTATTTAAAAATTTCTGGTGTAGATAAATTAAAAGGAACAAATCACAAAATACTTCCTGATATGATTGAAATTGGAAGTTTTATTGGAATGGCAGCAATGACACAATCAGATATTTTAATAAAAAATGTTAATGTTGAAAATTTAGGTATTATTCCTAATACTTTTAAAAAACTTGGAATTAAAATGAATATAGATGATAACTCTATTCATGTTCCTAGTCAAGAACATTATGAAATCGAATCGTTTATTGATGGGTCTATTATGACTATTTCAGATGCTATTTGGCCAGGATTTTCTCCAGATCTATTAAGCATAGCCTTAGTGACGTCAATTCAAGCTAAAGGGACTGTTTTAATTCATCAAAAAATGTTTGAAAGTAGATTATTTTTTGTTGATAAATTAATAGATATGGGGGCTCAAATAATATTATGTGACCCGCATAGAGCTACAGTCATTGGTCTAGATAGAAAAATATCTCTTAAAGGTATTCAAATGACTTCGCCTGATATAAGAGCAGGTATTTCACTATTAATAGCAGCACTATCTGCAGATGGAGAGAGTATAATAAATAATGCTGATCAAATAGATCGAGGGTATAGTGATATTGAAAATAGACTAAAAAATATAGGTGCTCAAATCGAAAGAATTTAAAAATTATCTTTTAAATTATTTAATGAATATAGAGGACTTTCTAATATAAAAAAATCAGAAATAAAAGTAGGTATTCCTTCAATCACAGCATAACTCTGCAGTGAAACTTTAGTTTTATTTTTTGTAAGATATTCTAATTTCCAAACTGATTTTGTATCCTTAATCCTCTCAAAATTAGGATTTATTTCCATATGACCTGGAACTGAATTTAATTCAATTATAATTTCATTTTCAGTTTTAGATACAATGACATCAGAAACCAGATCCCTATTTTTTAAAGGCCAGTTCATCTTTACAATAAAATAAACATAAAAAAGACTATCAGATTCTTTAGATAAAATTTTACTTGATTTTAATTTATACATCCATTTAAAAGAATTATTAAAGTCTAAAATATGTGATGAAACTAAATTAATATCTGCTTCAACAATAGTTTCGGCACAATATTGCTTGGAATTATAATCAAGGTTTCTAAGATAAACTTTTATTTGATTTTTATTTTTTTTTAAAACCCAATCTGTTGGAAACTCTTTTTGAGATGAAAAAAGGAAGATTGAAAATAATATAAAGTACTTAAACATATGATTAGGTAATATTTATTTAATTTTATAAATATATTTCAAAATTATATATTAGCATTCCAGGAAAGTGACATGAACAAATATTTTTTTCTTTTATTAAGCATTTTTTATTTTAATAAAGTTGTTAGCCAAGACATAAACAGTGATACAATTAAAAATCATGACACGATTTCTATTTCAAATATAAAAATTATTAATAAAATTTCATTTGAATTAATAAATATAAAAATTAATAACAATCAACTAATATCAAATGAGGTTTCTTATTTAAAAAATAACATAAACATTAATGAAAGAGATACACTTTCGATGATAATCCAACTAAAAGGAGGAAATAATGACATCATTTTTAATTATTATTTTAATGATAATCCTAATTATAGAACTATTGAAAATGGAAAAATTATTTATGACAAAAGTAGTAAGAGAATATATTTTGACTTTATTCCTAATAATGAACAAGCATTAAATAAATTTTTAACATGGAATTTATATGCTCATGAAAATAATTTTTTATTTAGTAACTACAATTTTTTTATTGAAATAAATAATCTTGATTATGCTCCAAAAATTGTAAACAAACAAATAGATAAAATTATTAGAAATAGTTATAACTACAATTACTTGCCAATTATTTCAGATGGTGATAACAGTAACTTATTCAAGCTTGAAACAAATGCCCCTATTGATGATTTTGATCCTATAAGCGGTAGAATATTATGGAAAATAAATCCAAATAATATTGACGAATTAGAAAAAATATTCAATTTTAAATTAACTGTTTATAAACAAAATAATCCTGAAAAATTTGACCTAGATACTTTTAAAATCATCTATTCAGAAAACAATTTTGCTCCTGTCTTTAGTAAGACATCAAAATGGATTGTAGAAGAAGGAGAAACCTACGAATATAAAATACCTGTTAATGATCCAAATGTAAATGATTCAATAATTATAGAAAATATTGGAGCTCAATTACCTAGAGGAATGAAACTAGATAAAAAGAATAAAAAATTAACATTCAATGTAGATTATAATCATGTTGATAAAATAAACAGCACCCAAAATTATAATTTAGAATTAAAAGCATCTGACTTATCAGGGCTATCTTCTCAAATTTCTCTTGAAGTTGTTGTAATGAATACAATCAATCCTATAGAAGTTCAAGAAAAAATTACTGAACTTATTACAGAATTAAAAAATCATGAAAAAGATCTTGATGAAATAAATGATAATCTTAAATGGATTGAATCTACTTCTAAAAATAATAGAAAGATAAGAACTTTTTCTGCTGCTGGAATAACATTTTTAGGAGCAGTAGTGGGAGTTTTATCTTCCAATTCAGAAATCTCTAGAAAAGCAGTTCGATTAGCAGGACCAATTATTGGGGCAAGTGGTGCTGTTCTATCTGTAATTAATGAGGTACTATCAAGAGATGATAATGAAATCAAAAACTTATTACAAGAAACTATAAAACTTCAATCAAATGTAAAAGCAAAATATGATAGACTAAGTTTTTATGAAAACTCATCTAATAAGAGTGATTTTCAAAATCAAGAAATTGATCTACTTATAAGAACAATTGAAAGTGATAGAGAAAGTTTAAATAAAAATTTATTTACTATTTCCGAAAATTATCAAATAATAATATCTGAAAATAGAATAAAAAAAATTCTTCTAAAGAAATGAGTTTTTTAAGAATTTTTTTTATTTAACTTCTTATCTACTCTTGTTAATCCACTAGTGAAATTTTGACAGGAACACAAATCATAAAAAAACACTCTCTTTTCAATTCCTTTTAAATAGATATAACATGCCTTAAAAGCAATAATAATAAAGATTTTAAAGGATAAATCATCTTTCATGTTATTTCATGTATTTGCACTAATTTGAATTTCACCGTACAAATATTAATTAATTAATTATCTTCATATACATAAATTTATTAAGCTTATGGCATCTGTAGTATTCTTATACTAAACGTTGGAAAAAATTTTAAAATAAACAATGGCAGAACAAAAAGATTTAGATTTTACTTATACCACTATTGACGAAATATTCCGTTTGAGTATGGGGGAAACTGGAGATTATAGCGGAGCGAAATACGATGGTAATTTTTCGATGACTCTCGAAGACGCCCAAAAAGAAAAACACAAATTTATAGCTGATAGCCTCAATATTGCCAAAGGAAGCAAAGTGCTTGACATGGCATGTGGTTGGGCTCCTTTTATGCAATATATTACACATGAAAGAGATGCGGAGAGCATAGGTTTGACGCTTTCACAAGGGCAAGCGGATGCTTGTCGAAAGAATGGATACAAGGTGATGGTGAAAGATTGTCGCTATGTAAAACAAGAGGACTTTGGAGTTTTTGATGCCATTACCTGTATTGGGGGATTGGAGCATTTCTGTTCAGTAAAAGAATGGCAAGAAGGTAAACAGGAACAAGTTTATCGAGATTTTTTTAAAACGCTCTTTGATTTGTTGCCGATTGGTGGACGATTTTATATGCAGACGATGACCTTCAGCAAAAATATGATCGAATTTGAAGATCTGGACGTGAATGCTGAAAAAGGATCTACGGCCTATATTATGGCACTCATGGTAAAACAGTTTCCAGGTTCGTGGCTTCCATATGGCCCCGAAATGGTCATTAAATGCGCGGAACCCGGATTCAAACTAATTTCCCAAAGTAGCGGAAGGCTAGATTATATTGAAACCATTGCCCAATGGCGGAAGAAATTCAGAAAATTTCATCTTAAAAAGTATTGGTTATACCTTTCACTCATTCCAAGATATTTCACGGATATGGAATTCAGGCACCTAGTCTCTATTTTCAAAATAAGTCCCAACAAGGTATGTTTTGAAAAAGAGGTCATGGATCATTATCGTTTAGTATTTGAAAAATTATAGCAACTATAACCGGTAGCTTCTAGAATTGTGTTTTAGAATTATTTGATTTTGATGTAATAGAAAAATAATATTTCATAA
>JAPYTU010000117.1 GCA_029940715.1 Cytophagales bacterium | reverse complement strand
AAAATTGCTATAGGAAGTTTTACAGTACTTGCAGGATAGAAATAATTTTTTTCAACTATTTGATAGTTGTAATCCTTAAATTTATTTTCTCCTTTATTATTATTAATTACTGAGAGCTTTATTTGAAGATCGTGACTAGATATATTCTTTTTTACCTTTAGAATCTTTTCATTATTAGAATTAAGAGCTAATTCAATTGGAGAAAGTTGGCTTTTGCAAGAAAAAAGTAATGATACACAAAGTATTTGATAAAAAAACTTTCTCATACCTACAATTTACAATAATTTTAAAAGAAGAAGATATCTGGTTTAGAAATCAATTAAAGGAGCAAGTATTTCATTTAAGCCAGTATTGATATGAGTAGCGTTATAAATTATTTTATTTTTATAATCTCTAACTATAATTGAGGAATTAACATCATCTCCTCTTCCCTTCGTTTGTTTTAAAATAAGGTATAAATAGGAGTCCTTCTTTATAGATTTTAAAAAATACCTATCTTTCTTAAATTTTTTCCTATTAATCTCTATTGGATTCTGAATTTTAAAAACAGAAAGCGAAAGTATGTCTTTAACGGGAATGTATGCCTTGCTATTTATGTGTGGGAGATGATTATACATATCTGTATCGTACCATTTTGAATAATCATCATCCTTCAAAGAAATATTAACTAATAAAATATCAGTATAATTGCTTAAATCTGCAGTCAAAGGAGTTTTTACATTTGTCTTTTCCTCTGACAATACTAATTCATTTTCTTTATTAAAATTAGTTGTTGTTGTTGCATTAACTCTTGTATTGACTTTTGTCTCCATTTTTACATTAGGCTTATCTGGATTTGTTCTATATAAGCCAGGATTAATAGGCTGAACTTGACTAAAAGAAATAAAAGAAACAAGGAAAGCAAGAGTAAATAATTTAGTTTTCATACTACAATTTAGTAAAATTAGCGTTAATATAAATCACTGCTTTTCTAACATACTCATTATCAACAACTTACCAATCACTAAAATAAATTAATATATCGTTATATAAGTAAGGATATATGAAATGTAGTATGATATATGAAAATGCAAAATAATATAAACTGCGTTATATATATAATAGGGAGGTATGTTCCGTATGCTACTGCATTCAAAAAAATAATTACTCTAACTCTCTTTAATATACACTCTATTGGGGGGGCCTAAAGCCCACCCCCCAAAAAGAATATAGAATATGAATATAGCATTAGAAAAACATATCATTAAGCCAAAGCGTAGTCATTTAACAGGCAAGTTTATTGAGCCTAATTGGTTTGTTAAGTATGGGAGGTATTTAAAAGAGCATACTTGGTCAAACATAATAGTTTATAGGCCTTACAAGGTCAAACTAACAGAGTATAATGCAGAAAGGTTATTTAAGAGATTAGTAGATAATAAAGCATTAGAAATAAACTATTTGTGGTATGCTTTAGAAAAGGACAGAGAAAGAGAGTGGTATCACGCTCACATACTAACAAATGGTGTGTATGATGTAACCAGAAAAGATATAGCCTCCACACTAAAGAGAAGTATAAGCGAAGTAAAATATGTTACAAAACCTGAAGACCAAAAAGCAGTATCTCACTATTGCAGTAAACACATAGGAATAGGAGATATTACAGGTTATGGTTTCGTAACCAATTATTAATTAAAAATCATTAAAAATGACAGAACAAATTTTATTAAAACTAAGTAAAGATGCTTATGGTTTTGAAAAAAAATCCTATTTTAACTTTTTATTGAATAATTTTAGATTCACAATTCTAATTAAATTATTATAATATGGAATGGTTAAATGAAATACAATTCATAAATTCAAAACTTGGTTTATTTCATTTAGTCTGTTCTATTATAGCGCTTATATTTGGGGCAATTATAGTTTTAAATCCAAAAGGAACAAAAAAACATAAATTTTTAGGCTACACCTATGTTTCATCTATGTTAGGTTTGAATTTTTCTGGTCTTGGAATTTATAATTGGGGTTCAATTAATCTTTTTCATTTATTTGCCTTAATAAGTCTCTCAACAGTAATTATGGGATTATACTATGCTATAACAAGAAATAAGAACTGGTTTATTCATCACTTTTATTGGATGAGTTGGTCAGTAATTGGTCTTTATAGTGCTCTCTGGGCAGAAATTGGAACTAGATTTTTTCCTGACAAATATTTTTGGTGGATTATTCTAATTCTAGTTTTCCTTACTACTTTTATAGGTTATCATATTATTAATAAAGAAGCAAGAAAATTGCTGAATTAAAAGAAGAAGATATGCCTATGGTTTAGGGGTTTTTGTTTGTTTGTTTTGAGTGGTTTCAAGTGCAACACCTATAGCTATTCCAACTGGAAGCCAAATTCCTATATTATTAGTTACAGCCCCAACAATAGTACTAATCATAAGACATATGCCTATCCAAAATCCTTTTTGTTGTTTCAATTTTTTTAACATACCTACAATTTACAATAATTTTAAAATAAATTCATAGGTTTATAATATGAAATTTGCACTATATGGAGGAAAAAAAGTTGAAGCTGAAACTACCTTAAAAGGTGCATTATGTCCTGTTTGTGATGCAGAGGTAATTGCTAAATGTGGAGATAAAAATATTCATCATTGGGCTCATAAAAGCAATAAAGAATGTCCTCATTGGTGGGAAAATGAAACTAAATGGCATAGGGACTGGAAAAATCAGTTTCCAGAAGATTGGCAAGAAGTTATCCATATTTCAGAAACTGGAGAGAAGCATATTGCAGATATAAAAACACCAAATGGTTTAGTGGTAGAATTTCAGCACTCATACATTAAACCAGAAGAAATACTCGCAAGAAATAATTTTTATAAAAATATAATCTGGATAGTTGATGGTAAAAGGAGACCTACTGATGAAAAAAAGTTTGAAGAAGCATTAGAATGGAGGGGTTGGGATAGTTCAAGATTATTAAAAGATTGGACTATTTTTCCTAAACCTGTTTTTTTTGATTTTGGAAAACCATTATTGTGGGGGGTGTCAGATGGGTTTCCTATTAAATTTGAAAAAAAGGATTTTATTATTAGTGTAAAAAATGGTTCAATTAAAAGAAAAATTGACAATAAAATAAATACAGAAATGAGAAGAAGAATGAGAGGAAGAAGGTTGTGGGGAAGTGTAATGAAAAAAGGATATTGAAGAATGTTTTAGAAGTAGTTTTAAGATTTAAGTAAAAACAAAAGGTTTTAGGAGTAATTGCAAATAAATAAATTATAAAAAGTTGATTAAAGTGCAATAAAAGTACAATTATATATTTCTAAAACATTAAAATTAAGGGAAAAAATAATGTATTTTATATCTGTTGAGCCAATGACGAGAGTTGAACTCGTGACCTCTTCCTTACCAAGGAAACGCTCTACCACTGAGCTACATCG
>JAPYTU010000116.1 GCA_029940715.1 Cytophagales bacterium | reverse complement strand
TTAGAGCCAAAACAGGTGTAATACAACATAAAGAAGCTGTAATTGCCGTTAGCAAACCTGCACCGATTAATTTGTTTTCACTTTTCATATAGTTTCTAAAATTTTGTTTTTATCAAGTATTTAAAAAACGGATTTAGCATTTTTTCGTATTCAGCAATGAGTGAGTAAAAAATTGTTTGAGCATCTTCATATACAAGCAAATCATCTTCTGAATTAAAATCTTTTATTTGCCTAAAAAAAACAAGTGGAATAAATAGTAATAGTATTAGCTTTCTCATGCCTACAATTTACAATAATTTTAAAAGAAGCAGATTACTGGTATAAAAGATATCTGGTGTAGAAGATATGCCTATGGTTTAAAGTTTATTCTATAGATACTGAAATAACGGTCTTTCCCCAGCCCATTTTTAATGTCATATCTTTATCAAATATCATTGAAAAAGCTTCAATATTTTCCTCTGTTTTAGAGGTTTTACCAGAAACACGAATAACATCTTGGTCTTGCTTATAGTAATATGAGCCCCAAACATTTCTTGCTCTATTAATAATTACTGTCCAATCTCCATCTAAAGAAGGTATTGTAAATAGAGAATAAGTCCCTGCCTTTAATGCTTTCCCTCCAAAAATAACATCTTTATAAAATGTGATTTCTGCTGCTTCATTTGCTCCTGTTCTCCAAATCTTTTCAGGGGGTGCTAATTTCACTAAATCTCTTCCTTTTAATTGAGGGCGACTGTATATTACTTTTACTATTTTGTCTGAAATTGTGTAACTACTAGGAAATGCTGCCACATCCATTGGGCTTTTATCTAAGCTTTTGAATTCTTGCGCAGTTAGTTGTAACGAGCTAATTAATGTTATTACAAAAACAGCGAAAGATAAAATTGAATTTTTCATATGTATTTTATTTTTGATAAAGATATTCATTATTTCCAATTTACAATAATTTTAAAAAAAGAGGATATGCCTATGATTTTATATTAAAGTATTTAATAATTTATTGGGTATATGCCCAAAAAAATATATATTTGTATACTAATTTGGGTGTTTGCCCAATAATTTATTAATGTTTAAAAAATACAAATAATGAAAAATTTAATTTTAATCTTATTATTATCTTTTGCGTTAAACACTAATGCGCAAGAAAGAAAAAGAAACTGTGTTACTATAAAAGTAGAACATCTTGATAACTATAAAGTAAAAGTAATTAAGAAAGATACGTGTGGTGAAAAAACAGTTATTACAATAAGAACCTACTTAAAAAAAGAGTGGGAAGCAAAACAAAGAAAAAGAAAACTAAGAAAAAAAGAAATAAATAATGAAAAAAATATTAGCACTTGTTTTATTAATGACATTCTCTTTTCAAGCACAAGAAAAGAAAAAGTTATTTAAAGACTTTTTTAAATACAGCACAGTGTACGTTTCTGGTGAGTAATTTATTAATTATGGATTATTCATTATTATATTGGTTAATTGTAATACCAATGATTTTTGTGTCTTTTATATTAAGATACCTAATTCTCTCATTTGGAGCTCTTGGGTTAACTTTCCTAATGTCAAGAAACAGGAAAATTCAATCATCAAGAGAGTTTACAAAACCACAAATACTTAGAGAGCTTAGACACTCTTTTATTGGAGTTATTCCTATTGCCTTCATTGTTTCTGTAGTATATATTTTAGGAATTTATGAACTAAACAAGCTGTATTTTGATATATCAGAATTTGGTTGGGTTTGGTTTTTTGGACAAATGTTTCTATTGATGTTTATTACCGATTTATGGTTTTACGCTGTTCATCGGTTAATTCACACAAAATTTTTGTACAAAATAATACACAAGAGACATCATCTATCTACAGACCCAAGTCCTTTTGCAGCAAATTCTATTCATCCTTTTGAGTCCATATTGGATTTTATATTCATATTATTGGCATCATTCATATTCCCCTTGCATCCAATTGCATTATTTATTGTTGTAAATATCAGTGCATTATGGAGTACAATCGGACATTTGGGATATGAGATTTTTCCAAGAGCATTTACAGGGTCAATTTTTGGAAAATATTTAAACTTTGCAACAGTTCATAACCAACACCATAAATTATTTTTGTATAATTTTGGATATTATACAACGATTTGGGATAGAATTTTTGGTACTTTACATACTGAAACAGATGACTTAATTAAAGAGAAATCATCTGCAAACTATTAGAAGCTATGAATTTCAATAAATTATCTAAAGAAACACTAAATTGTTTTTCAGATAAAACCAAAAGCAAAATCCTAAAGCACAGTTTAATTCTTTTTAATGATATAGGGTTTAACTCTGTTACTACTGCTAATGTTTCTAAAGAATGCAATATACTTGAGGGAACACTTTGGTATCATTTTAACTCTAAAAAAAATATTTTAAGTGCTCATATTGATTTATTTAAAAAAATGTTTTTAGAACAGATTAAAAATATAAATTATGATAAGATTGAAAATGTTTTTCAGACCTCATTAAATATCTACTCATTGATATGGGATTTTCAATACATTTTTAGAGAACATTTTGAATCAATTATAAAAGATGATGAAATCCAAAAGAAAATTAATGAGGTGAATAGCTTTGTAGATAATTTTATAGAAGAATTAATGACCAAATCACATAAGAATTTTCTTAAGTTAAAAAAAGACGCCTTAAATAGAGTAATAGATACAATTTTATTAATTGGCAGATATTGGCTTCACTTTTCTAAAAAAAGATATCCAAAATATAACAATGAAAATCTTCGGAAGAAGGGAATAAATCTCATTATTGAATCACTTTATCCTTTTTTAAATGCAGAAGGGAAAAAGAAGATTAATTTAATTTCATATTAATGAACGCTTTACAGGATTAGAAGTTGAGGATTTAAAAGAAGTGTTTGAAAATGCAATGTTTGTAGCTGGTCTTGATGTTGGAACATATGAATTTAAAGAAACAGAAAAAGGGTCTAAAAATAATGCTGCTATTGCTGGAAATCTTATAGTAAATGGAAGATGTTTGTTTGAGTTTGATAGGGCGATCGAAACGTATGTTAAAATTGCAGTAAAAGATGTTTCTAATAATATGAAAACAGTTGCTACTATTTCATTTAAGAATAAAATTGGTTTGGGAAATTTCATGATCAAGGAGACTATCATTATTGAGCACGTAATTAGTGAATTTATTAAATCAAATAGATAATTTTTAAGTTAGAGTAAATTACTTTTTTGAAGCTTTTTTAGATTTTATTTACTGTCATATAACTGGCAGTAATGAGGCAGTAACCCTCATTTTTAGTATATTTTAGTGAGTAACTATTAAAAAAAGAAACCTCCGATTTCTCGAAGGGTTAGAATGTGTAGTGTAGCGGTTTCGCTTGCTCCCCCTCTTGGACTCGAACCAAGGACCCTCTGATTAACAGTCAGATGCT
>JAPYTU010000115.1 GCA_029940715.1 Cytophagales bacterium | reverse complement strand
ACACCAAAACTTAATGAACACCCAATCAAAAGATCTTTATTGTAAACATCTTTATACTTAACTTTTTGAACTAATGACAAATTCACAAAATCTATTATAAAAAAAGCTACTGAACCTCCTGCTATTATCATTCCTCCACTTTTAAAAAAATTGCTAGACTTAAGTCTAATATCAACTATTTCAATATCTGAAATACTAACTTCAATATAATTAAATCTTAATTTATCTTCAGAAATACCCGTTATATATGCCTGAGTAAAATTTTCATCATTTTTTAATTTAAATCTAATTTTTTCTCCAGGAAAAAATTTAAAAGATTTAGTTTGTGAAGCTTTTTTTAATTCAAGATAATACTGAGAATGTAGATTATTTGATACAAAAATAAAGAAAAGTATAATGTATATTTTTGCCATTTTTGCACTTTATAGTCTTACTTAAAAGTAAAATAATCATATGATAAAAGAAAATTTAATTAATTATTATGAAAATAGATAATCTATCATACTTACTTATATTTACAAAAATAAAATTATGAAGTACATTAAATTATTAATTTTATTAATAATAATTTATTCATGTGAAAACAAAAATAATTATTTAATAATAAAATCGCCAAACAAAAATATCTCTCTAGAATTTAAAATTGATGATGGAATTCCTAATTACACTGTCAAAAAATACAATAAAACAATAATTAAAAAATCTAATCTTGGAATTAATTTAAAAAAGAATCTAGAATTAAGTAATAATTTTAAAATTAATAAATACAATAAAAAATCATTCAATTCTTCTTGGAAACCCTTATATGGTGAAGAAAAAAAAATAACAAACAACTATAATAACTTATTTATTGAATTATATCAGAATGAAGTAAAACTAAACTTACATTTTAAAATTTATGATGATGGAATTGGATTTAGATATGAAATTCCAAATCAAAATTCAATTAAAAATTATGATATAATTGATGAAATAACTGAATTTAATTTATCAGAAAATGACTCTGCATGGTGGATTCCAGCATTTGCATACAGAAGATATGAATTTTTATATGCTAATACATCAATAGATGAAATTTCTAAAAAAAATTTTTCTAAATACGTTGAAGATATTTCTTATGATACACAAGGAATTGATGCAGCACAAACACCATTGACAATCAAAAAAAATAATGGTTTTTTTATCAGCATTCATGAGGCAGATTTAACAAATTATTCGAGCATGACTCTTGCCGCTAAAGGGAATGGTAAATTGGAAGCAGAACTATACCCTTGGTCTGATGGAACAAAAGTAAAATTGAAAAATAGAATTATTACACCATGGAGAACTATTCAAATAGCAGACAATAGCTCTGAACTACTCACTTCAAATCTGATACTTAATTTAAATGAAGATCCAAAAAAAGGAGAAGATTTCTCATGGGTAAAACCTGGAAAATACATGGGTATTTGGTGGGAAATGATAGGTACAAACGAATCTACATGGTGGCCTTCAAAAAATCATGGAGCAAATACAAATAAAGTACTAGAATATATAGATTTTGCTTCAAAACATGGATTTAATGGTTTATTAGTTGAAGGATGGAATAAAGGATGGTACCCTGCATGGTGCTGTTCAGGTAATGGAATTCCATTTAGTTTTACCGAAACTCAAGAAGATTTTGATATAAATAAAATATCAGAATATGGTAAAAAGAAAAATATATTTTTAGTAGGACACCATGAAACAGGTGGTCAAATTGAAAATTATGAAAATCAACTTGAAAAAGCATTTCAACTTTATAACATAAATGGAATAAAAAATATCAAAACCGGATATGTTAATGATATTAGTAAAAATATCAAAAGAATTAATTTAGATGGTGATACAGTATATGAATGGCACCATGGACAATATATGGTTAATCATTACCAAAAAGTTATTGAAATGGCAGCAAAATATAAACTTAATATAATCACTCATGAGCCAATTAAAGATACGGGTCTAAGAAGAAAATATCCAAACTATATATCAAGAGAAGGAGCAAAGGGGCAAGAATTTAATGGTTTTTGGACAAATGGTGTGAATCATGCATCTGATTTACCATTTACAAGACTTCTTAGTGGTCCAATGGATTATACTCCTGGTATATTTCAATTAAATAATTTTAGGTACACATCCCCAAGTTCAAATGAAATTGATAGAGAAGCTATAGTCCCTTCAACTATTGCAAAAGAACTTGCATTATATGTTGTATATTATTCTCCTATGCAAATGGCTGCTGACTTACCAAAACATTATAAAAAACATCTTGATGCTTTTCAATTCATAAAAAATGTACCAGTAAACTGGGATAAAAAATTAATTTTAAATAGCAAAATTTCTGAATATGTAACTATTGCAAGAAAAGATAGTAATTCTGGAAATTGGTATATTGGTAGTATAACAGATGAAAAAGAAAGAAATTTTGATCTAAATCTTAATTTTCTAGATAAAAATAAAAGCTATGAAGCAACTGTATATTCAGATACTAATAATACGCATTGGAAAAATAATCCAATGGAATATCAGATAAAAACTATTGAAGTTGATAATAAGAGTATTATAAATATGTATGTTGCTCCTGGAGGTGGGTTTGCAATAGAAATTAAAGAATTATAATTAATGACATGATTGATTATATTTTTTTAATCTATAATAATTATAAGGAAGAGGAGTAAAATAACCCATAATTAACATTGGAAAAATAGTATAAAAATTCATAATGGCTCCTCCTGTCATAATATAATCAACCAAATTCATTGCTAATTCCATACTAATCATACTAATAAATGACATTCCTATAGCTGTCTTAAAAGCAGAAAATATAGTCTGAGAATAACTTAATATAATAGTTTCAAGTATAATTGAAGTAATTAAACCATTAACTATAGCTAACAATAATATATAAGAAACTGGAAGATAATATTCTGTGTACTGAAAAAATAAAATTGTTCCAAAATCACCAATTGAGCATCCAAGTAAACACCACGAAGTATTTCTCTTTGCTTTTTTCCAAGTTCCTTTACAATCCCATGATATTCCTAAAAACAAGTTAATTAATCTAAAAGTTTACAACTATCATTAAACTTAAGTATAGTAGAATCACTAAGTTTAACTACATAGAAAACATCACCATCTTTTGTTTTTAATCTTCTAGCATGAACAATTTCATCATGTGGATAATTAGAATGAACATATTCTAAAATACAATCAACTATATCATAACCATGAAGTTTTCTACATTTATCTTTATCATCTCTATCTCTTCTACCTCTTTCACACCTTCCTTTTACTTTCTTCATCTCTTCTTCATTATTAATAGTTATTGTACGTTCTCCTTCATGCGTTTCAATAACAACATCAACAGGATATTCTAATGAAGGTCTATCTTTTGAGTCAGGATTATTTTTATACCACTCCTCTACCTTTTCTCTATCTTCTTCAGTTTCAA
>JAPYTU010000023.1 GCA_029940715.1 Cytophagales bacterium | reverse complement strand
CAATTTTTGGTATTCCTTCAGTTTTAAGTAAAAAATTTTCTTTTGTAGGTAAGCCGTCTGGACGACTATTAAGTATAATTGATTTGTTCATAATAAATCTGAATTTAATTTTTTACAATTTAACCCAAAAAAGTAATACTTTTATTTAATAAATTACTAAACTACCAAAAAAGAATATGATACTAAATAGAAGAAAATTTATAAAAAATTCAATAGCAGTATTTTCAGCAAATACGCTAACTCAAAACATTTTTGCTAACGAAATTTTTAAGAAAAAGCTAAAAATAGCAATTCAATTATATTCTTTTGGTCCAAATATTATGCAGGGGAAATTTAATCTATTAGATTTTCCACAATTCATTAAAGATAATTTTGGAGTTAAAGGAGCTGAATATTGGTCCATACCATTTATGGGAAAAGAAAATGATAACTCATACCTAAAAACATTAAAAGAAAAAAGTATAGATGCAAACACCGACAACTTACTAATTCTTGTAGATGATATAAACATACAGACAATGAAGAGTGGTCCAAGTCTAGCATCATCTGTAAAAAGTGAAAGAGATTTAGCTATTGACTTTCATAAAAAGTGGGTAGATGTAGCAAAAAAAATTGGATGCCATTCAATAAGAGTTAATTTAAAATCTGAAGAATCAGATAACAAAAAAATTCTTGATAATTCATCCGAAAGTATTCTAAAACTTATTGATTATAGTAAAAATGATAAAATAAATATTGTTATTGAAAATCATGGTGGAATAACAGCAGATGCTGACTGGTTAGTTTCTCTTATACAAAATATTGACAGTAAGTACATAGGTACTCTACCTGATTTTGGTGATTATAACTTCTGTATGAAAAGAGGAGCTCTTGATTTTGAAGATCTTGGAAAAGTGTGTGAAAATCAGTACGATAAATATATGGGAGTTGAAAAACTTATGCCATACGCTAAAGGTGTAAGTGCAAAATCTCATCATTTTAATCAAAAAGGAGAAGAAACATCAACAGACTTTTCAAGAATGTTAAAAATTATTTTAAATTCAAATTACAAAGGATATCTTACAATAGAATATGAGGGGGCTATGGCAGGCATGTACGGAAATGAAAAAAATGATTATCTATCTCCAAATGATGGAGTTAAAGCAACTCAAAATTTATTAAATAAGTACATAGGATGATTTTATCTGGTCTAGAAATAAAAAATCGTATAGGAAAGGATATTGAAATAGATCCCTATAATAAAAATCAAATAAATCCAAATAGTTATAATTTAAAGCTTCATAATGAGCTACTAGTGTATAAAGAAAAAATATTTGATATGAAGAAGCCTTTACATACAGAAAAAATTATAATCCCCAAAAAAGGTTTTATCCTAGAACCAAATAAACTTTATCTAGGAAGAACAGTAGAATATACTAAAACCAAAAATCTTGTACCTATGTTAGAAGGAAGATCATCTGTAGGGAGACTTGGAATGTTTGTTCATGTTACTGCAGGTTTTGGAGATGTTGGATTTGAAGGTTTTTGGACGTTAGAAATTTTTTGTGTACAACCGGTAAAAATTTATCCAAATGTTGAAATCTGTCAAATTTACTATCATAATATTGAGGGAAAATATGAAAAGTATATAAGTGGGAAATATCAAAAAAATAAAGAAATTCAACCCAGCTTTATGTACAAAGATTTTAATAAATAAAAATCATTTCCAATTTTTCTTAGAAAATCCTAAAAAAGGAAAAAACATGGGAACATTTTTTATGTATTTTTTATAATCAGTATATTTTTTTGAACTCATATCCTCACTAAATCTAGCACTATTATAAAACAATACAATAAGTAACAAACACCCATTATTGACCAATTAATCCACTGGCCAGTAGCAGAAACACTAAACAAATAAAACAGTTCTTATCATCTCAACAATTTAAAATTAAATTCATTAAAATATATGTAAGACTAAATTTATAAATAATATATATTTGATTGATTATTATAATAAATAATTTGATTATTTCTTTAAATAAAAAATGAAAAAATGAAAGCACATACAGCAAGTAGAATTAATGCAATTATTTTGATTGTAATTGGAGCATGGGGTTATGTTGAGTCAGGTTCACTAACATCTAATATTCCAGTATTTATTGGTTTAGTATTATTATTATTAAATAAAGGAATAAAAAATCAAAACAAACTAATAGCTCACATAGCTGTAATTGTAACATTATTATCATTTGCCAATATAATGCCTTTAAAAGGTGCCTTAGAAGATGGTAGAAATGATGCTGTACTAAGAGTAATCATTATGCTTACTTCTTCAGTTTATGCAATGATATACTTTATTAAAAGTTTTATCGAAGCAAGAAAAAAGTGATTTATAGATTTATAAATCAATAATTTGAGAAAAATAATAATAGATACAGATACTGCTACAGATGATGCCATAGCAATTATTATGGCATTAAAACATAATAATTTTGATGTTAAAGCAATAACTACTGTTGCTGGAAATGTTGATCTTCAACAAGCAACTCAGAACGCTCTTTATACTGTAGAATTATGTAACAAAAATATTCCAGTATATAAAGGGTCTTCTAAACCAATCAAAAGAAAACTGGAAACATCTAAATTTTTTCACGGAAAAGATGGTTTAGGTGATACTGGACCATATATCCCAAAACTTAAAGAGCAAAAGGAAAATGCAATTGATAAAATTGTGTCACTCATAAATTCCAATCCTAATGAAATAGAAATTATAGCCATTGGTCCACTAACTAATATTGCCAAAGTTTTCGATAAAGATCCATCTACTATTAACAAATTAAAAAGTCTTTACATAATGGGTGGTATTGGAGAGGGAAAAGGTAATATTACTCACCATGCAGAATTTAATTTTTGGGTAGATCCTGATGCAGCAGATGTTGTTCTTAACTCTAACATTAAAGTACATCTTATAGCATGGGATACCACTCAAATATATGGTTATATAAACAAAGAAAATTTTGAAGAACTAGAAAAAATAAATTCTTCACTATCTCAATTTTCAATTGATATTCAACAAAAAGCTCTTCAATACTATAAGATAAAATATAATGAATACAAGGTAGATCTAGCTGACCCTCTAGCAATGGGAGCATTTATTGACTCTAAGATCGTTACTGAATATAAAAATTGTGAAATTAAAATGATACTAAATGGTTTAGAAAGAGGAAAAGATATAGTATCATTTACTAAAAAAGGTAATATTAAACTTGCATCTAAAATATCACGAGAGAAATTTTTGAATACTCTCAAAAAAAGTCTAGTATAGAACTGTGAAAATATTAAATTTTGGTTCTATAAATAAAGATTTTGTCTACTTGGTAGAAAATTTTGTTCAATCTGGACAAACTATATCAAGCAAAAAATATGAAGTTTTTCTTGGAGGTAAAGGATTAAATCAAAGTGTTGCTTTAGCACATTCTGGTGCTAATATCTACCATGCTGGATGTATTAATAAAAACGATGATTCTATAATAATTCAATTAAATAAATGGGGTGTAAATACCGATAACATTATAAAGGTTGAGGACCCAACAGGTCACGCAATTATTCAAGTAAATGATCATGGAGAAAATTCAATTATAATTCATGGAGGTGCTAATCACTCCATATCTTCTGAGCAAATAGAGAATACTCTTAATAAATTTAATTCTGGAGATATTTTAGTCCTTCAAAATGAAATCAACAAAATTGATGAAGTCATAAATAAAGGATATGAAATAGGAATGAAAATATTTTTAAACCCAGCACCCTTTACTAAAGAAATTATCCATTATCCATTAGAAAAACTTGATACCTTAATTTTTAATGAATCAGAAGGATTCGGTCTTTCATCTGGAGGAAAAGATAAAACTAAGATCCTCAAATATCTATCAAAAAAATATCCTAGCACAAAACTTTTATTAACTCTTGGAAGAAAAGGATCTGTTTACACTTATAATAATAAAGTAGTAGAAATTCCTGCAAATAAAGTTAATAGTATTGATACAACAGCTGCAGGTGATACATATATTGGATATTTTATATCATCTTATTATAAAAACAATGAAGTAAAAGTAAGCATGAAAATAGCTTCAAAAGCAGCAAGCATTAGTACAACAAAAATGGGGGGTGCAATTTCTATTCCTAAGCTGTAATTATTTAATCAATGATTTTAAAATTAATACGCTTCGTACTTTCTCTCTACAAAACTATTTAATCCATTTTCACCCTTAACTAAATCAAAAGAATCATAAAGATCACCAATAGCGGTATATGCCTGGTAAGAAAGTTTATTACCATCTACTGTTATAACCTGAAATAATTGCATGTTTTGTCCTGCTCTATCTCTTAAAGCATCGTATTGATTCCATCCATCTTTTAAAGGATACATTTTACCTCCACTAACAGATACAACATAAACAGTACCAGTTAAATTTTTAGTGTTTTGACCAGAAACCAAATTTTCCTCATAAGAAGAAACCCTTCCTCTAGTGTAGGCATGATCATGACCTTGTAATGCTAAATCCACTTTATATTTATCAAAAATTGGTTTCCATTTTGATCTTAATTCTACATTATCTCTTCCTCTAGATGCAGAATATAGTGGATGATGATAAACTACAACTGTCCACTTATTAGGATTATTTTTTAAAACTTCTTCTAACCATACTGTTTGTTCTTCAATCATTAAATTGCTATTCAATCCAATAAATCTTACTCCCTGATAATCAACATAATACACAGTTTCTTCCAAACCTTTAACACCATTATCTGGAAAAGTAAACTGATGATTCCATTGAATGGATAACCGACTAATTTTTTCATCAAGATCTTTTTGAACTTGTGGTCTATATTCATGATTTCCAGGAATAGACAATGATGGCAAAGATCTATGAATCCATCCACCAGCCATATACCACTCATGCCACTCGTGGTCATTATGGGCATTATTAACTAAGTCTCCAGCATGAATTATAAAACTAGCATTAGGAGCTTTCTTATATCCTTCCCTAATAAGTCTTGACCATAACTCTAAAATATAATTTTGAGCATCACCAACATATAAAAATGAAAAAGGATCAGGCTTATTACTAGCTGTTTTAAACTGTATCCACTCACTCCATATCTTTCCATCACCAACCCTATAACCATATACTGTATTTGGATTTAGGTCTGTAAATGTTACAGAATGATAATGTGAGTATAAATCATCAAAATCAACTTTTTCATCAGAAAAAGTACCATTCTGAACAACATCACTAAAATCAAAAACTTCAGTTTTAGCATCATAAGTACGTCTCTCCGCAATAAATTTTGGATCTGCTGTTGCTTTAGCAATTTCTGCATACCCACTTTTTACATCTTTATTTGTTCTCCACGTCACACTAATTGTAGATGAAGGATCATCTGAAAAATTAAGAACAATATGATCTGGATGCTTTCCTGGATTACTCCAATTTTTTGCAAATTCAGGTTTTACGTATGGTTTCTGACCATATATATCACCTAAAAAAATGATAAAAAATGATAAAAATAATATTTTTTTCATCCTACTAAATTTCGGACAAAGGTATATGAAACTAATTAAAAATAGAGAAAGATATACCTATGGTTTAAAATTTTCTTAACTCTAACCCCACTCTCCTTTTGAATTTTTCTTGGATAGTTGTAGATTGGAGATATGAAGAGATTTGTCTTATTATTCTTAGCACTTCAATTAATCTTGATTCCTCTAAATTCTCAAGAAGTTACTCAAGAAGATTATAAGCGCGCAGTTAGTTTTATGTATGACAATTACAACAATAAAACCGTTTTTAATCTCAAAACGAAAGTTAATTGGTTTAAAGATCTCACAGGACTCTGGTTTATTGACTATAGCAAAAATAAGAAAACGTATAAATTAGTTGATTTTAAAAATAATAAAGTAGTCGATTTATTTAATCATAATAAAATGGCAAGTGCCTTAACTAAATTTTCAGAAAAATTGATAAAAGAAAATCAGTTATCCTTATCTAATGTTGAAAAAAGGGTGAAAGGAAATTTAGAATTTAGGTTTGAAGATAAATCTTACGTTATAAATCTAAAATCCTATCAACTTACATTACAAGAAGAAAAACCAAAAGAAGAACAAAATCCATTTGAAGCAAAATCTCCTGATGGAAAATGGATTGCATATACCAAAGACTACAATCTTTTTATTAAATCAATTGAATCAAATAAAGAATTTCAATTAAGCACTGAAGGTGAAAGAGGTTACGAATATGCCACTTGGTATGGTTGGTACGATAAAATTGAAGGTGAAAATGGTGAAAGACCTAAACGTTTTTTTGTGAATTGGTCAGAGGATTCAAATTGGATAGCAACTAATATTATTGATACAAGAAATGCAGAAAAAATGTATATGCTAGATCATAGTATTGACTCCCTTTATAAACCAAAATTATTGTCCTATTATCGCGGTTCTCCAGGAGATACAACTATGGTAATGGTGACTCCAGTTTTTTATAATGTTAAAACCAAAAAAGAAGTCAAAACAAGTTTGCCAATGGGAACACACGTAAACTCAGTTTCCATTGAAATGATGAAACAACCTGGAGAGTTATTGGCAGAGTATTCGGAAAGAGGTTACAAAAAAGAGGTTTTAAAACACATAAATCTCAATAATGGAAAAGAACAAATACTTATTGAAGAAACAAGTGAAACCAATATTGATAATTTTTGGTTTCGTCAATTACAAGAAAAACAAAAGGTTATTTTTCTGTCTGAACGAAGTGGTTGGAGACAACTCTATATAATCGATTTAAATACCAACAAAACATCTGCCATCACTACTGGAAATTATTACATTAATTCGGTTGTACATACTGATGAAGATAAAGAAGAAATCTATTTTATTGCATCAGGAAAACAGCCTAATAGTAATCCTTATTATCAAAAACTATACAGAGTTAACTTTGAAGGTGAAATAACTTTATTAACACCGGAAAACACTCATCATGCCATTGATTTTTCAGAAGATGGAAAGTATTTTTCAGATAATTATTCAACCATAAATATTCCAACAAGAACTGTATTAAGAAGTTCACGGAATGGAAAAGTATTAACAAAATTAACAACAGCTAATGTTTCTGATGCACAATCCAAAGGATGGCAATCACCAGAAATTTTTCAACTTACAGCAAAAGATAAAAAAACTACTATTTATGGTGCTTTGTGGAAACCAACAAATTTTGATTCAAGTAAATCTTACCCAATAATTGATGCAACTTATACTGGGCCGCATACTCAAGTGTTTCCAAAATCATTTGATCGCGGTTTTAACAATCAATCCCTAGCAGAATTTGGATTCATTGTTATGAATATTGATGGTCTAGGAACATCCGGACGCTCAAAAGAATTTCATGATCATTCTTATAAAAATATGGGAAATAATTTAGAAGATCATGTATTAGCTATTAAACATTTAGGGAAAAAATATTCATGGATAAATGCTGACAAAGTTGGGGTATTTGGTCATTCGGCTGGAGGCTATGACACAGGGAGAGCTATGCTAGCCTTTCCAGATGTTTATAAAGTTGGAGTGGCAAGTTCAGGAGATCATGACTTTAGAATGGAAAAAGCTTGGTGGCCAGAAATGTATCAAGGTTGGCCAGTTGATGAAACGTATAAAGAGGTGTCAAATATTACAAATGCCTACAATTTAAAAGGGAAACTTTTATTAGTTCACGGTGGTATTGATGATAATGTAAATCCATCTGCAACTTTTAAATTAGCACACGCTTTGGTCAATGCAGACAAAGAGTTTGATTTGCTAATTTTCCCAAGTCAGAGACATGGTTATGTTGGTAAAGCACAAAATTATTTTATTAAAAAGCGTTGGAATTATTTTGTTGAATATCTCCTAAATGCGAAACCTATTTGGGATTTTAACTGGGAATAAAAATAAAAAATGCATTTAAAATATTTTAATTTTATTAACTGTTAATTTATTCAAATACCATGACTAACGAGTTAAAAGATATTGTCGACCATGTTATAAATGATTCAAATCAAAATAAATTTGTTTTAGCAACTGTAGTACATTTAGAAGGCTCATCATATAGACGACCAGGTGTTAGAATGCTAATAAATAATAATGGAAAATCATTTGGTAATGTTAGCGGTGGATGTGTAGAGAAAGAAGTTATTAGACAATCTCAAAGTGTGTTTAAATCTGAAATTCCAAAAATTATAAAATATGATGGTCGTTTTCGACTAGGATGTGAAGGTATTCTAACAATATTAATTGAACCATTTATATTAAGTAAAAATTTTATAACTGAATTTAACAATTCAATAGAAAAAAGATTATCAATTTATTCTTCTTCGACATATAAATTAGAACAAGTAGAAGACTTAAATCTTGGTACACAAATACAAATTGGTGAGCTAAACTTTTCATTTCGTAAAAAATTTTCACCCAAATTCCACAAAAAAAATTTATATTTCAAGCAGTCATTTCCACCCATATTTAAATTATTAATTTTTGGTGCAGAACATGATGCTGTTCAATTATGTAGATCTTCTTCTTTATTAGGATGGGAAGTTACCATTGTTGCTCCTCCAGATGAAGATAAAACTATACATTTTTTCAAAGGAGCAAAAAATTTCATAACTCCAATCATTGAATCATTTAAAACTAATTCCATTGATAAACAATCAGCTATAGTTCTTATGACACATAGTTTTAATAAAGACATTCAATATCTAATTACTTTAAAAGAAATTTTTCCAGCATATTTTGGTTTATTAGGTCCTAGAAAAAGAAGAGAAAAGGTTATTGAAAAATTTTTAGATCACTACCCAGATTGTTCAATTGAGTTTTTAGATCAATTACGTGGTCCAGCTGGACTTGATATTGGTGCTGAAAGTCCTTCTGAAATATCAATTTCTATATTATCAGAAATCTTAAGTGTTATTAGACAGAAAAATGTATTAGCACTTTCTACAAAAAATGGGAATATTCATGATTAAAATTCCTCAACTTCTTATTGCAGCTGGTGAATCAAAAAGAATGGGTAAACCCAAACAACTTCTCAAGTGGAAAAATTATACATTAATTGAGCATCAAATAAAGAATTTATTAGATACAAATCAAAATGTGTGGGTTATATTAGGTGCTCACTCAAAACTTATAATTCCAATAATAAATAATTATCCTATAAATATAAGTCTATATGAAAATTGGAAAATAGGAATGGGAGCTACCATAGCACATGGAATAAAAAAAATTATAAAAAAATCTTCTGAAATAAATGGGATATTAATTTCTTTAGTAGATATGCCACTTATCTCATCAGTACATTTAAATAAATTAATTCAAACCTTTTCAAAATCTAAAAATAAAATTGTTGTTTCTAAATCAAAAGATGGATATTTAAGTGCTCCTGTATTATTTCCTTCGATTTACTTTGATGATTTAAAGCAACTTAAGGGAGATCAAGGAGCAAAAAAAATCATTAAAAAAAATTCAAGTAATTTAAAAATTGTTCATGGTTATGATTTATTAATTGATATTGATACTAAAAAAGAATACTTTTTTTTACTAAATAGTATCACCCACCAATAGTTATCATACTCCTATTTTCATTATGTTTTTCTGTATTTTCAAAATCTTCAGAGGTTGTCATTCCAGATCTAACTAATTTTTTACTTAATATCGCTCTACTTATTATAGGCTCTATAGGATTACCTTCACGAAGTGCAGTAAGTAAATCTTTTTCTTTTGAAGAAAATAGACAGTTTTTAATTTTCCCATCTGCAGTTAAACGAATCCTATTACATTGATCACAAAAAGGATTAGTAACAGTACTTATAATTCCAAAACTTCCTTGAAAATCTTTTATTTTAAAATTTCGAGAAGTATCATGTGTTTTATTCACTAAAAAAATCAATTTTTCTTCACCAAAATAATTCTTCACAACATTTAAAATAGATTCATAAGATACTATTTTATCTCTTTTCCATTTATTACCAACAAATGGCATAAATTCTATAAATCTAAATGCAATATTCCTGTTTTTTGTGAAATTGATAAAATCTATAATTTCATCATCATTCACACCTTTCATAAGAACGACATTTATCTTTATGTTAAATCCTTGTTTTAGTAATTCTTGAATATTTTGAATTACATGTTTAAAATTATTTCTAAATGTTATAGTTTTAAAACGTTTCTCTTGAAGGGTATCTAGGCTCACATTAAGTGTTTTGATATTACATTCTTGTAAAAGCTCTAGATGCTTATTAATAATTACAGCATTTGTTGTAATTGATAAGTCAACAGGTAATTGCGATAATTTCCTTACTATTTCTGGAAAATCTTTCCTAATTAAAGGCTCTCCACCTGTTAATCTTATTTTATTTACTCCATATTTTACAAATAATTTGGCTAAATAAATTATTTCATTTGATTGCATTAAATATTTTTTAGGAGTCAATTCTACTCCTTCTTTTGGCATACAATATAAACATCGCAAATTACAACGTTCAGTAAGAGATATCCTTAAGTAGGTATGTCTTCTACCAAAGTTATCTGTTAATATGTCAGATTTATCAATCATTTAATGAGGTCTCTCTTTTAAAATATCAAATAAATGCAAAATCGATGGAAATATTGCTTGAACAGATTCTGTTGCTCCTTTTGTAGACCCTGGTAAAGCTAATATCAAAGAGTTTCTTATTAATCCAACTACACTCCTTGACAACATAGAGTATGGAGTTCTATTTTGCCCAAAACTTCTGATTGCTTCTTCAACACCAGGAATTCTTCTTTCTAGAATAGGAAGTATAGCTTCTGGAGTAATGTCCTTATGTGAAAGTCCAGTTCCACCTGTTAATATTATTAATGAAAAATCATTCTTACTTAAAGAGATTATTTTTTTTTGAATTTCATTAATATCATCTCGAACGATACTATAATCTAAAGTATTTATTTTCCACTTTTTCAAAGATTCTATAATTGCTTTTCCAGCTTTATCTTTATTTTTGCCATTAGATATTGAATCCGAACAAACTATTACAGCAGCATTAATTAACCCTTCAGGTAAAGAAAAATCAGATTTGCCTCCACTTTTTGATTCCAATTTTATTTGTAAAATCTCAATTTTTTTATCAATTGGTTTTAACATATCATACATGTTTAAAGCCACTACACTAACACCATGCATTGCCTCTACTTCAACGCCTGTTTTATATATAGTTTTAACTGTACACATAATTTTAATTTCTAAACCTTTAATTTCAAATTTAAAACCAGCATACTCAATTGGTATTGGATGACAGTCTGGTAAAATTTCTGGTGTTTTCTTTATTGCTAATAAACCTGCAGCCCTACTCATTTCAAAAACATCTCCCTTTGGAACTAATCTATTTTGAATTGCTTTAATCGTTTTAGAGTCTCCAACTTTAACAACTGCTTTAGCTGTTGCTTCTCGGAGCGTATTATACTTATGAGTAATATCAATCATGATTATTATTAACTTTCCATCGATGAGATTCATCATTAAAAATCTCCTTCCCAAAGATAGGAGCTTTTGTCTTTATTTCGTTTAAAACAAGCTTTAGGACCCCATAAATATCACTCCTATGTGGTCCTGATACAAATACAAAAACACAAACATCTCCACCTTTGATTTTACCTAAACTGTGATAAATATGTATACAATAAATTGGAAAATTATCAAAAATAGATTCTTTTATATCATGACAAATTTTATTTGCCATTTTTTCTTGTGCTGTAAAATCAATGGCTACAACTTCTTTTCCCTTTATATTATCTGAACGTACTTGACCTAAAAATAATTCATGAGCTCCAATAATTTTTTTAGTCTTATGGCTTTCTATTGATTTTGCAATAAAATCACTAGTTATAGGTCCTTTAATAAAAATATTTTTTATAACTTTTTTTTTATTCATTTATCCATTTATTTAAAGCTAAAACTCCCTCTTTTAAACTGAAAGACTGTACATTAAAATTTTTATTTGTGAAGTTCGCTGCTTTAATACTTCTTTTACCAGAAGAACAGAAAAAAATAATTTTTTTATCACTGATAATATTTAAAATTTCATTTTTTAATTTTCCAAAAGGTATATGGTGAATTTTTTTATGTGTTATTACAGGCTTTTCATCTTCGTTCCTCACATCAACAAAAATACATTTATCATCTATTGTTAATGAATTAAGAGAAATTCTATACTCTGAATTCATTAAAGAAATACTATCTGAATATGGAAACCCTTTTTCTATCAATTTATTCACTTCTATCTCATTTTTAGAAAACCTAAATGTTGTGTGAATATTCTTTAACAAATTTATACTTAATACTTTTCCTGATAATACGTCCCCAATATCCAAAATTATTTTAAGTACCTCATTAGCTTGATAAATACCTAAAATACCAGGTACAACTCCCAGAACACCAGTTTGACTACAGTTTGGCAATTCATCTTCCTTTGGTATTATTGGAAACAAACAACGATAGGTAGGTCCTTGGTTATAGTTAAAGACTGAAATTTGACCTTCAAATTTATAAAGTGCTGCATAGACAAGTGGTTTATCTAATAAGACACAAAAATCATTTAATAAATATCGGATTTTAACATCATCTGTTCCATCAACAATGATGTCATATTGTAGTATTATTTTGCTTCCATTTTGAATGGTCAAAGCTTCAGAATATGCTATTGTCTTAATTGATGAATTAATTCTTTTAATATATTCTTGCGCACACATTGCTTTATTTTTATTTAAATCATCTTCTGAAAAGATAATTTGACGTTGTAAATTAGATAATTCGACATTATCAAAATCTATAATTCCAATAACTCCCACACCTGCTCTGGATAAATATTCAATAACTGGAGACCCTAATCCTCCAACTCCAACAACTAATACACTAGTGTTATTAATTTTGGATTGACCTTTAGCTCCTATCTCATTAAGTGCAATATGTCTTTTATAGCGTGTCATTTTTATCCACCAGAAAATTGAGGAAGTAAATCAATAACAGCTTTACGAATAAGTGCACCTTCCCTTTTAATTTGATTATTCTGAGCCACTTGAAAAGTCTTCCCTTTCAAAATAGGATGTATCTGAATTAAATCCTTTATAAATCTTTGAATCGTATCAGCTTGAGAAAAAATAAATTCTTCATTACTATCAACTAACTCGGCAATTTGTCCATAATATCTTACAGTATATTCCATTTAAAGTAAAAGTAATTTAATCGATGCAATAGTTAAAACTACAACCAATAAATATTCTAGTACATTGCTTTTCCATTTTTTACTTCCGTAATAACTTCCAATTAATCCACCAAAAAAAGCTAATAATACCATCGTCATCGAATCTGAATATAAATTAATTCCTAAATTAAATTGTCCAAATAATGCTGAAGCAGAATTAACCCAAATAAATAAAGCTGAAACTGCAGCTGCTTCTTTCATCGTTCCCCATCTAAATAATAAAATTAATGGCGTTAATATAATTCCACCACCAATACCAATTAAGCCAGAAAAAAAACCAATTGTAATTCCAAATAATATTGCAATAATTAAATGTGGATTAGATGTTCTTTTTATCTGATTTTTTTTCCATAACATTCTAACAATCGCAAATATTAGAAGAACACCTAAAATCTGTCTATATAAGTCAGGATTAATATCCATTTTACCTCCAAAAAATGCAGAAGGGATAGACCCTATAGCAAAATAGATAAATAATTTTTTATTAAAATGACCAGCTTTATAGTATTGATAAAATGCTATTCCAGAAACAAAGAGATTTAATAATAAAGCTGTAGATTTCATTATCTCACTTGGAAATGAAAAAAGAACCATAAGAGCTAAATAACCACTAGCTCCACCGTGTCCAACACTAGAATATAAAAAAGATACTACAGGTAGTATAATTAAAAATAGAATTAAAGATGTTGATTCTATCATTGTTATTACCTTAATAATAATACATCAACTAAATCACCCTTTTCTAAATTAACATCACCTTCATTAAAGTATACTAAACAATTAGATTGAGCAAAACTTATCATTTTCGATGATTTTTGATGTTCTAAAATAATAACTTCATAGTCTTTATAAATCGCTTTTAAGAATACAGCTCGTCCCTCTACTTTAAAAAATGAATTTTTTAAAGGCACTTTTAATCTATGCAAACTATTATTAGCATCTCCCATCAATTTGCTAAGAAATGGATAAACATATACATAAAAACAATTCAAGGTAGATGCTGGATTTCCTGGTAATGCAAAAACAAATTTATTTTCTATTCCTCCAAAAAATAAAGGCTTTCCAGGTCTTTGTTTAACCTTATAAAATATTTTTTTTACACCTATTTCATTTAGTGCAACTTTTACAAAATCATAATCTCCAACTGAAATACCACCAGAAATTAATACTAAATTAGAAATATCAAGTGCCTCTTTTATACTTTGAATTGTATCTTTTAATCTGTCTTTGACTACAAAAACCCTCATATCTTTAATCCCTTTTTTATAAAGTGCTGATTGTAATACAATACTATTGCTTTCATAAATTTTACCGGTCTCAATTTTTTCTCCAATTGGAATCAACTCATTCCCAGTAATAAGTATAGAAACTTTAAGAGAAGAATAAACTTTTATTTTTTGAAGACCTAAACTAATAATAAATCCCAATGACGCTTCATTTAAAAGAAATCCTTTCTCTAAGGTAGAATCTCCTTTTGTTACCTCTTCACCAACTTTTCGTATAAAAGATCCTTCTTCTGGAATACTTTCTATAATAATGCTGTTTTCATTTACATGAACATTTTCTTGAATAACAATGGTTTGAGCACTATCTGGAACATGAGCTCCTGTAAAAATCCTTACTGCCTCACCAGGATTTAAACTAATAAAACACTGATCTCCTGCCTTCGATTCCCCAACTAATTTATATTCAAAAGAATCAGAAATATTTAGGGCATACCCATCCATAGATGATTGTCTAAAACTTGGAAGAGAAATTGGTGAAATAATAGTTTCTGCCAAAACTCTACCTAATCCTCTAGAAACATCTATTATTTCAACTTTCGGTAATTTTACAACTTGAGTATCTATTATATTTAAAGCTTCTTCTACACTTATCATTTAATATAATAAAGAAAATTCATTGGTATAAATCAAGTTTAATTAACTCACACTAAATGGTTGATTATAATGTCTTTTTCCAGATGCTTTATACAATGCATTTGCTAAAGCTCCCATTACCGGAGGAAATGGGGGTTCTCCAAGACCAGTGGGATCTATGCTGTTTTCTACAAAATAAATTTCAATATTTTTTGGAGACTCACTATGTCTTATTAGTCTATAACCATTAAAATTATCTTGCTCTGGAGTCCCATCCTTAAATGTTATTTGACTATACATCGAGTGTCCAATTCCATCAACAGTTCCACCTTCTATTAGATTTTTTGCAGAATCAGGGTTAACTACTATACCACAATCTACTGCACAATAAACTTTATCTATCACTTGCTTACCATCTTTATTAACTATATCAACAACATTGGCAACATAGGATTTATGACAAAAATAAGCAGCTAATCCTCTTGAAACACCTGGTTTATCTGTATCCCAACCTGACTTTTCTTTAACAAGTTTTAATACTCCTGCATAACGACTAGCATCATAATCATTTTGCTTACCTATAGGATTATTTATAGCCTTTTCAAATAATTCAAGTCTAAAGTCCATAGGATCCTTATCTATAAATTCAGATAATTCATCTAAAAAAGATTGTTCAGCGCTAGCTATAAAGTTAGATCTAGGAGCTCTAAAAGCACCAGTTGTAATATTTGATTTTATAGTCCATGATTCTGCAAGATAATTTTCTATAGCACCAGCTGGAAAACGATTTGCATACAAGGGACTTTCTGGAACACCTCCTGCTCGTACATGAAAAGCGGTTACATTATTATTTTTATCTACTGCAGCCCTATAGCGAACATGATAGGAAGGTCTATAAGTTCCCGAAGTCATATCATCTTCTCTTGTATATATTAATTTAATGGGAGATTTTACTTTTTTAGAAATTACAGCTGTTTCTAACATAAAGTGCCCATATAAGCGACGACCAAATCCTCCACCCATTCGAGTCATCATAATATCTACATTTTCTTTTGAAAGATTAAATCTATCCGCAATAGCTGCCTCCATAAATTCAGGAGTTTGAATAGGACCTACCAAACGAGCAAAATTTTCAGTAACATCAGCAAAAAAATTCATTGGCTCCATGGTATTATGAGCTAGAAATGGGCAAGTATATGTTCTTTCGAGTATTCTATCTGCATTTTTAAAAGCTCTTTTAGGATCACCATCTTTTCTAACTACTTTTTGTTTTTTTAGACTCATTTCTTCCATTTGTTTTAAATGATCTTGAGTACTTTCGAGTTTTGAAGGAAATATTCTTTTTCCTCCTCCCCATCCTCTAATTTCATGTGTTACCTCTCCAGATTCTTCCCATTCTACCTTAACAGCTTTTTTCGCTTGAATAACTTCCCAGGTAGAATTACCTACAACAGCAATTTGCGTAGTATGAGCACTTAAATCAAAAGATCCTTTAGATTGATTTTCTTTATAATTATTAAACTCAAATACATCTACTATACCAGGCATTTTTTTTGTAGAAGAAGCATCAAATGATTTTAATTTCATTCCAAAGGCAGGTGGATGTATAAGCATTGCTATCAACATACCTTCTTCTTTATAATCAATACCAAACAATGGTTGTCCAGTAACAATTTTTTTTCCGTCAACATTTTTTCTAGATGTACCTATAATAGTAAAACCTGAGATGTCTTTTAAAGACACTTCTTTAGGAACTTTTAGTTGAGCTGCTGAAGAGGCAACATCACCATACCCTATTTTTCTATCAGAAGCTTTGTGATATAACTCACCCGATTTTGTTGTAATTTCATCAGCAGAAATTCCCCATTTCTTAGCGGCAGCAACAATCAACATAAATCTAGCAGTTGCTCCTGCCATACGAAGAGGCATCCACGAACTACTTATAGAATTACTTCCTCCAGCTATTTGTCTTTGAAAAATATCTGTATTTAAAGGTGCCTGTTCAACAATAACATCTTTCCAATCAACATCAAGCTCCTCCGCAACTAGCATTGGCATAGATGTCTTTATATTTTGTCCAATCTCAGGATTAGGTGACATAATGGTAACTAATCCATTTTCTCCAATTTTTAAAAATCCATTTATTTTAAACCATTCTTTAGGTAATGTTTTTATTTGATCTGTAGTTAAATTACATGAAGCCAACCAACTAAACGCTACCATCATTCCACCACCAGATAAGACACTGGTTTTAATAAATGACCTTCTCCCCATATATGTCTTCTGTTTTGTCATAATAACTATTTATATTAAGATTTTACTGCTCTTTTAATCGCTTTTTTAATTCTTATGTATGTACCACATCTACATAAATTTCCATCCATTGCAGATTCAATTTCTTCATCTGTAGGATTAGGATTAGAATTCAACAAAGACGCAGCCTGCATAATCTGTCCTGATTGACAATATCCGCATTGAGGTACATCATTCTCTATCCAAGCTTTTTGAACTGGATGATCCCCATTTTCAGACAAACCTTCTATAGTAGTTATATTTCCATTCCCTACACTCGCAACAGGTAATTGACAAGATCTTACTGCCATACTGTTTAAATGAATTGAACATGCTCCACATTGAGCAATACCACAACCAAATTTTGTTCCAACAAGATTTAAATGATCACGAAGTACCCAAAGTATTGGTGTAGATGGATCCACATCAATATTATGAGTTTTCCCATTAACATTAAGTTTAAAATTTGCCATTTTATTTAATTAAATTTAATAAAATATTTTTTTTATAACATCTAAAAAATGAATTTAAAATATTTCAATTTCATTAAATGGGTATTTCACCTTTTTTTTCTAATTCTAATCTCTAATTTATTTAAGTCTTGTTTGTTTAAAAATGAAATAATAACACCCATAAATCCAATTCCTGCAAAACGTCAAATAAATTGGCAACAGATGGAATATTATGCTTTTATCCATTTTAATATGAACACCTTTACCAATAAAGAATGGGGCTATGGTGATGAATCTCCTGCAACTTTTAATCCTATTGAGTTAGATACAGACCAGTGGGCAAGAATTATTAAAGAAGCCGGAATGAAAGGTATTATATTAACTGCCAAACATCACGATGGTTTCTGCTTATGGCCAAGTATCTTCACAGAACATTCCATAAAAAATAGTCCGTGGAGAGAAGGAAAGGGAGATTTAATTAATGAACTTTCTCTGTCTTGTAAAAAATATGATTTAAAATTAGGAATATATCTTTCCCCATGGGACCGTAATCATGATGCTTACGGGAAACCAGAATACATAAATTATTTCAGAGGTCAATTGAAAGAATTATTATCAAATTATGGGGAAATCTTTGAAGTATGGTTTGATGGAGCTAACGGAGGAGATGGTTACTATGGTGGAGCTAATGAAATCAGACATGTAGATAAAAAAACCTATTACGATTGGACCAATACTTATAAAATAATACGTCAATTACAACCTAATGCTGTAATCTTTAGTGATGCTGGTCCTGATATTAGGTGGGTAGGTAATGAAAAAGGATATGCAAATGAAACAACTTGGTCTAATTTATATAGAGATAGTGTTTATGCAGGAATGCCTGATTTTCAACGTTTCTCATCTGGACAAGAAGAGGGTACCCATTGGATTCCAACTGAAACAGATGTTTCCATTCGACCCGGTTGGTATTATCATCCTGAACAAGATGATCAAGTTAAATCTCTTGAAAAATTAATAGATATTTATTTTAATTCTGTAGGTTTAAATAGTGCTCTTTTATTGAATATTCCAGTAGACTTCCGTGGATTAATTCATGAAAATGACGCTCTACAATTAAAAAAACTATCTAATTTTTTAAAGTCTACCTTTTCTCAAAATCTTGCTATAAAAAGTTCAATAAATGTAGATTCTTCTAAGAAAAAATACCCAATAGAAAACGTGAATGATGGTGATGAAGAAACCTTTTGGACTACTAATGATGGGATTATTAAAGCTACTTTGAAACTTTCATTTAAAAAACCTGTTTTGGCTAACGTTTTCAAAATTTCTGAGTTTATTCCTTTAGGACAAAGAATAAAAAGTTTTCGCTTTGAAATAAAATCCAATCAAAAATGGGAGACCATCAAAGAAGGCTCTACTATTGGAAATAAAAGATTAATCAGATTTAAAACATGTGAAATTGATGCAATCAGGTTTTCCATATTAGATTCTAAAAGTTCTCCTATTATCTCAGAGCTAGGATTATATAAAGCCCCCGATTATAAATAACATATATCTAATTGTAAAGGGTTTTTTTTATTTTATAATAATTTTCGACTTTATAAAGATTTCACTTAAAATCTAGAAAAAATAATAAGTGATAGACCAACAATAAAAAATAAAAACATCATATATATTAATCTATCAGTTCCTTTTGGTGAGCCTTTAAATTCTTTCCAAACAAAAACTCCCCATGCAGCAGCTACCATAGTTGCCCCTTGACCAAGACCATAAGAAATTGCATAACCAGCCTCCTCACTTGCTATCATACTTAAAGACATTCCTATACACCATATAACACCACCAAAAATGCCGATTAAATGTAATTTGGTTGTTCCTTTAGTAAAATAATCAAGATAAGAAACTTTTTCTCCTTGAATTGGCTTATACATAAAGTAGGTATTCCATAAAAAATTAGAAAGAAAAATTCCTAATGAAAATATAAAGACAGCCGTGTAAGGAGTAAATAGGCCTTCCTCTGGATTTTTAAAATCTGCTGACATAGAATACGCTACAAAACGATAGAAAAACCCCATCAAAATACCTCCAATTATTGAAATAACAATTCCTTTTGAAGAAGACTTATAATTATTACTTGTTAGTCTATTATAAGCTAAAGCATCAATAATTATAGCTATTACTACAACAAATACTCCAGCAAAAAGAAGAATGGGATCACCTATTGGAGTAGCCATATAATTAATTGTAACACCCAAAACAAGAGCAATACCAATTCCTATAGGAAAGGCAACAGCCATTCCAGCAATACTTATAGCTGCAACAATTAATAAATTTGCAATGTTAAAAACAACACCACCAAGAAATGCCGACAAAAAAGAAGTAGAATTTCCTTGAAACATATCATCAATAAAGCTTCTTCCTTCTAGTCCACTACTTCCTAGTGTCAATCCAAAAATTAATGATAAAAGAACAACACCTATAGAATAGTCCCAATAAAATAAAGGGAATGACCAAGATTTTGAAGCCATTTTTTGGGCATTAGCCCAAGAACCCCAACAGAGCATTGTTATGATACATAAAAATACGGCTAGTGTATAATTTTCTACTATAAACATTTTTATTTTTTAGAGAAGTGAACAATCTACTAAAATTGAAATAAAAATACAATTTGAAGCATAT
>JAPYTU010000022.1:2676-21253 GCA_029940715.1 Cytophagales bacterium | reverse complement strand
ATAAATATGGTAGAAAAAAAAATTCTAGAAAATTTAAATTCTAATGGATTTATTTTTGATGGTTTCCCTAGAACCGTAAATCAAGTCATAGCATTGGATCAAATGCTAGAAAAAAACAATTTAATAATTAATTTAATGATTACACTAAATGTAAATGATGAGGAACTAAAAAAAAGAATTAAAAAAAGAGCTTTAGTTTCTGGTAGAATAGATGATCAAAGTGAAGAAAAAATAAATAATAGAATTAAAGTATATAAAAAAGAAACCTTACCAGTTTCTAATCATTATAGAGATTTAAATAAATACAATGAAATAAATGGTATTGGTACAGTAGATGACATATTTTATAATATATGTTCAAAAATTGATAAGTAAATGAGCAATCCGAATTTTATTGACTATGTAAAAATATTTTGTAAATCTGGAAATGGTGGAAAAGGATCTTCTCATTTCAGAAGAGAAAAATTTGTTCCCAAAGGAGGTCCTGATGGAGGAGATGGAGGAAGAGGTGGAAATATAATACTCAAAGGAAATAAACAATTATGGACCCTTCTACACCTAAAATTTACAAAGCATGTTGTTGCGGAAAATGGAGGAGATGGTTCTGGGTCAAATAAGCATGGATCAAATGGAAAAGATACCATAATTGAAGTTCCACTTGGTACAATAGCTAAATCTTCTGCGAATAGTAAAAAAAAATTAGAAATATTAAATCATAATGAAGACAAAATACTACTTAAAGGCGGCATTGGAGGTCTAGGAAATGATCATTTTAAAAGTCCTACAAATCAGGCACCACAATACAGCCAAACAGGTAAAGTAGGAATCGAAGAATGGGTAACTCTTGAACTTAAAGTATTAGCTGATGTTGGATTAGTTGGATTTCCAAATGCTGGAAAATCAACACTATTATCCTCAATATCTAAAGCTAAACCTAAAATTGGAGATTATCCATTTACTACATTAACACCAAATTTAGGAGTAGTCCCATATAAAGATTATAAATCATTTATTGTAGCAGACATACCAGGTATTATTGAAGGAGCATCTGAAGGCAAAGGCCTTGGTATAAGATTTTTAAGACACATTGAAAGAAATTCAATTTTATTGTTTTTAATACCATTTGATTCAAATATTAAAAATGAATATCAATTATTATCTAATGAATTAAAAAAATACAATAAGAAGCTATTAGAGAAAAAAATTATTGTTGCCATTTCAAAATGTGACCTGGCACCCAAAGAAGAAATTGATAAAATTGATTTCAAATCAAAATACCCGATAATTAAAATATCAAGTATAACCAACTTAGGATTAATTGAATTAAAAGACTGTATTTGGAAAGAAATTAATTCAAAATAGTCAAAATGTCATCTATATAATTTTGGCAAAGAAATTGCAATGTAATAAGTCATGAATAAAAAAAATACTCCAAAAAATACAAAATCAAAAAAAGCAGATAAAATATCTGATGTAAAAAATGAACTTAAAGAATCAAAAGAGAAATATCTTAGAATATATTCTGAATTTGAAAATTATAGAAGAAGAACTTCTAAAGAAAAATTAGAAATGATTGAAGTTTCTAATCAAGAATTAATAAAAGATATTTTACCTGTAATTGATGATTTTGAAAGAGCTTTAAAAGCAATTAAATCTGAACAAAAAGATGATTTTGAAGGATTTAATCTTATAAGTCAAAAACTTAATACTATTTTAGAAAAATATAATCTTATAAAAATAGAAGTAAATAAAGAAGATGTTTTTGATTTAGAATTACATGAAGCAATAACTAATACTCCTGCTAGTAAAAAACTTAAAGGTAAAATTGTTGATATAATTGAAGAAGGCTATTTAATTGGAGAAAAAATTATTCGACATGCTAAAGTTGTAATTGGTTCATAATGTCAAAAAGAGATTTCTACGATATTTTAGGTGTTTCAAAATCATCATCAAAAGATGAAATAAAAAAAGCTTATAGAAAAGTCGCTATTAAATATCATCCCGATAAGAATCCAGATAATAAAGCAGCAGAAGAAAAATTCAAAGAAGCTGCTGAAGCTTATGAAGTTCTTAGTAATCCTGAAAAAAAAGAAAAATATGATAGATTTGGTCATGATGGCTTAAGAGGTGGCCCTGGTGGATTTGGAGGTGGAATGAACGTTGAAGATATTTTCAGTCAATTTGGTGATATTTTTGGAGGAGGTGGTGGAAGTCCTTTTGATAGTTTTTTTGGTGGTAGTAGAAGTTCATCCAGGAATAGAGGATCAAATCTTAGAATAAAACTTAAATTATCTATTCAAGAAATCGCTGAAGGAGTTGAAAAAAAAATAAAAGTAAAAAGATTAGTGACAGCCTCAGGTGTTACTTTTAAATCATGCTCAGTATGTAATGGAACAGGTAAAATAAGTAAAGTTGTAAATACAATGCTAGGTCAAATGGTTTCATCAACATCCTGTTACAATTGTAATGGTAATGGTAAAATAATAGATAATAAACCCCCTGGAGTTGATAGTACAGGATTACATTACAAAGAAGAAATAATAAAAATTAATATCCCTTCAGGTGTTACTGAAGGCATGCAACTCTCAATGTCTGGAAAGGGAAATGAATCACCAGCTGGAGGAGCATCTGGAGATCTCTTAATACTAATTCAAGAAGTAGAAGATAGTGTATTTAACAGAGATGGTAATAATATAATTTATGATTTATATTTAAATTTTGTTGATGCAGTTCTAGGTGTAGATATGGAAGTTCCTACTTTAACTGGAAAAGTTAGGATTAAGATTTCCGCTGGAACTCAAAGTGGAAAAATACTTAGATTAAGAGGGAAAGGAATAAAAGATATAAACAATTCAATAGCAGGAGATCAATTAATTCATGTTAATGTATGGACTCCAAAAAAAATATCTATAGAAGAAGAAGAAATATTATCTAAATTAAAACAATCAAACAACTTTCAGCCTAAACCTGGAAAAACAGATAAAGGATTTTTTGATAGAATAAAAGATTTTATAAACTAGTCGAAACTGATTAAACTTTTCTTTGAATATTAAAAACAATTAAATTTTAAAAATTACTTAGATTTATATCTAAATTATTCTATTGATAGCACTCAAAGAAAATCACGAAAAAATTAAATGGGTAGTATCCATCACTACAATACTGTTTATGGGATCATTAATTTTTTTTTCTATTAAAATAATTTCAGAGATTAAAGAAAGAGAAATTACTGCCATAAAAAGATATGCAAATTTTTTACAGTATATATCATCAAATAAAGAATCTCCAGATTATTATATAGATGAAATTATAATTGACAACAACAACATACCCGTTATCATTACAGATGAAAACTATAACATAATTGATCATAAAAATATTATTTATTCTGATAATGAATCAAAAAAATCTCAAATATTAAATAAAACATTATCATCTATGAAAAATGGATACGAACCAATTGAAGTTCTTATCTATGATAGTAATAATGTTATAGTCAATAAACAATTCGTTTTTTATAAAAATTCTGAAATTCTAGATCTAATTATTTTAACACCATATTATTTATCTCTCTTCATTTTGATAATATTAATTTCCATTTATTTAATATTTTATTATTCTAATGCATCAGAAAAAGATAGACTTTGGACTGGATTAGCAAAAGAAACTGCTCATCAATTAGGAACTCCATTATCCTCATTAATTGCCTGGAAAGAATACATAAAATCAAAAAATATTTTAAACGACAAAAATATTATAGTAGAAATAGAAAAAGATTTAGAAAGACTTAAGATTATAACTGACAGATTTTCTAATATTGGATCCAAACCTATCATCAAAGAAGAAGAATTAAAAAATTTAATAAATAATTCGATAAAATATTTAAAAAAAAGAGTATCAAAAAATATATTATTTATAATACAAGGAGAAAATATATTACATTCAGTAAACAAAGAACTTTTTAGTTGGGTCATTGAAAATTTATTTAAAAATTCTATTGATGCAATTGGGGAATCTGGAAAAATTAAAATTATTTTACATAAAAAATCAAATAAGATTTTAATTGATTTTATAGATAATGGTAATGGAATAAAAAATTCAAATTTTAGAAAAATATTTGATCCAGGTTTTACAACAAAAAAAAGAGGCTGGGGTCTTGGATTAACACTTGTTCATAGAATAATAACAAATTATCATAATGGAAAAATTTTTGTTTTAAAGTCAATAAAAAATGTTGAAACAATAATTAGAATTGAATTTAAATTATAAAATAAAAAACTCTTTAATAAGTTCAATTATAGCTTTGTAAAATTATTATTATAGATTATTTTCGCAGAGTATTTTATATAAACTAAAACCTTTATTAATAAAGATGGCAAATCAAGGAAAAATAACAGAAATAATCGGTCCAGTAATTGATGTATCTTTTGAAGAAAATAATTTACCAAAAATATTAAATGCATTAGAAATCAAAAAAGAAGATGGTACGTCTATAATTCTTGAAGTTCAACAACACTTAGGAGAGGACAGAGTAAGAACAATAGCTATGTCAGGGACTGAAGGATTAAGCAGAGGGATGATAGTTAATGATTTAGAAGAACAAATATCAATGCCAGTAGGCGATGATATCAAAGGAAGATTATTTAATGTTGTTGGTTCAGCAATTGATGGAATGTCAGAACCTAAATCAAAAGATAGGCTACCGATTCATAGAGAAGCTCCTAAATTTGAAGATCTTTCGACTTCCTCTGAAGTACTTTTCACAGGAATAAAAGTAATTGATTTAATTGAACCTTATAATAAAGGTGGAAAAATTGGTTTATTTGGTGGTGCTGGCGTTGGTAAAACTGTTATAATTCAAGAACTAATAAATAACATTGCAAAAGCATACTCAGGACTATCTGTGTTTGCTGGTGTTGGAGAGAGAACTAGAGAAGGAAATGATTTACTCCGTGAAATGATTGAAGCCAATATAGTAAACTATGGTGAAGAATTTAAAAAATCAATGGAAGAAGGATCTTGGGATTTATCTAAAATCGATAAAAAGAAATTAAAGACTTCTAAAGCTACATTTGTTTTTGGTCAGATGAATGAGCCTCCAGGAGCAAGGGCAAGAGTTGCTCTGTCTGGACTAACCCTAGCTGAATATTTTAGAGACGGAGATGGTAAGGGTCAAGGAAGAGATATATTATTTTTTATTGATAATATATTTAGATTCACACAGGCTGGATCAGAAGTATCAGCTCTTTTAGGTAGAATGCCTTCAGCAGTAGGATATCAACCAACTCTTGCAACTGAAATGGGTGCTATGCAAGAAAGAATAACATCAACAAAAAAAGGCTCTATAACATCAGTTCAAGCAGTTTATGTTCCCGCTGATGATTTAACAGATCCTGCTCCTGCAACTACTTTTTCGCATTTAGATGCACAAAGTGTATTATCAAGAAAACTTGCTTCTATAGGAATTTACCCTGCTATTGACCCTCTAGAGTCTACTTCTAGAATTTTAACTGAAGAAGTAGTAGGAAGTGAACACTATAATTGCGCACAAAGAGTTAAAGAACTATTACAACGATATAAAGAATTACAAGACATTATAGCAATTCTTGGTATGGACGAGTTATCAGATGAAGATAAACAAGTCGTTCATAGAGCAAGAAGAGTCCAAAGATTTTTATCACAACCATTTCATGTTGCAGAACCATTTACTGGTGTAAAAGGAGAATTAGTAGATATAAAAGATACAATTAAAGGATTTACAATGATTATGGAAGGTGAACTTGATCACTTACCAGAAGCTGCTTTTAATCTTAAAGGAACTATTGAACAAGCAATAGAAGCAGGTGAAAAAATGCTAGAAAACTTAAAATAGAATGCAATTAGAAATTTTATCTCCTGAAAAAACACTATTTACTGGAGAAGTTGATTCAGTAATTTTTCCAGGTTCTCAAGGTAAATTTCAAATATTAAATAACCATGCTCCAATAATAAGTTCTCTTTCAGAGGGAAATATTGATTACAAAATCAATTCTAAAACTAATCAAGTAGAAATTAAAAGAGGAATAGTTGAAGTTCTAAAAAATAAAATTAGTGCATTAATTGAACAATAATATGACATTCTGTCATATATCATCTTTGGCATAATTCTTGTCAATAATACTAGTAGAAAATTAAAAGTAAATATTATGGGTAAAATTATAGGAATTGATTTAGGTACTACAAATTCTTGTGTAGCAGTAATGGAAGGAAATGAACCAGTTGTTATACCAAATAGTGAAGGAAAAAGAACTACACCATCTATCGTAGCTTTCTTAGATGAAGGAAAAGGAGAAAGAAAAGTAGGTGATCCTGCAAAAAGACAAGCTATTACTAACCCTATTAATACAATAAATTCTATTAAAAGGTTTATGGGTAAAAAATTCTCAGAGATTACAGAAGAAAAGAGAAATCTTTCATATAAAGTTGAAAAAGGAACTAATAATACCGTATGTATTAATATCGGTTCAAGAAAATATACACCACAAGAACTTTCTGCTATGGTTCTTCAAAAAATGAAATCAACTGCAGAAGATTATATAGGTTCTGAAATCAAAGAAGCAGTTATTACTGTTCCAGCATATTTTAATGATTCAGAAAGACAAGCAACTAAAGAAGCTGGTACCATTGCAGGACTTGATGTGAAACGAATTATAAATGAGCCAACTGCTGCTGCTCTTGCATATGGGTTGGATAAAAAAGATAAAGACATTAAAATTGCAGTATATGATTTAGGAGGGGGAACTTTTGATATTTCTATTTTAGAATTAGGAGATGGTGTTTTTGAAGTAAAATCTACAAATGGTGATGTTCACCTGGGAGGTGATGATTTTGATAGCGTATTAATTGACTGGCTTGCTGAAGAATTTAAAAAAGATGAAGGTATAGATCTTAGAAAAGATCCAATGGCACTTCAAAGGCTTAAGGAAGGCTCTGAAAAAGCTAAAATTGAGTTATCAAGCTCTACTTCTACAGAAATAAATTTACCATATATTATGCCTGTTGATGGTGTTCCTAAACATTTAGTAAAAACACTTTCAAGATCTAAATTTGAACAATTGTCAGAAAAACTGATTTCTAGAACACTAGATCCCTGTAAAAAAGCTTTAAAAGATGCTAAAATTAATGTATCAGAAATAGATGAAATTATTCTGGTTGGAGGATCTACAAGAATTCCAAAAATACAAGAAGAGGTAGAAAAATTTTTCAAGAAAAAACCATCTAAAGGTGTAAATCCTGACGAAGTTGTTGCAATTGGAGCTGCTATTCAAGGTGGAGTATTAACTGGAGAAGTAAAAGATGTTTTGCTTTTGGATGTTACCCCTCTATCATTAGGAATTGAAACATTAGGAGGAGTATTTACTAAACTTATTGAAGCTAATACTACCATACCAACAAAAAAATCTGAAAGCTTTTCTACTGCAGCTGATAATCAGCCATCAGTGGAAATTCATGTTTTACAAGGAGAAAGACCCATGGCAAAAGATAATAAAACAATTGGAAGATTTCACTTAGATGGCATACCACCTGCACCTAGAGGAATTCCTCAAGTTGAAGTAATTTTTGATATTGATGCTAATGGAATTCTAAATGTCTCTGCAAAAGATAAAGGAACTGGTAAAGAACAAAACATTAGAATAGAAGCTTCATCTGGACTAACTGATGAAGAAATCAATAAAATGAAAGAAGAAGCAAAGGTAAATGCTGATTCTGATAAAAAAGAAAGAGAAAAAATTGATAAAATAAATGCTGCTGATGGTTTAATATTTCAAACTGAAAAACAACTAAAAGAATTTGGAGATAAATTATCAGAACCTAATAAAAAAGCTATTCAAGATTCTTTAGATAAATTAAAATCAATTCATAAAGAAGAAAAAATTGATGAAATTGATAGTGCGATAGAAGTTTTAAATAAATCATGGGAAACTGCTAGTCAAGAAATGTACAAAGCTACCCAAGAACAACAAGGAGCGTCTGCTCAAAAAACTCCTGCTGGAAATAAATCAAAAGGTAAAAATAAAAATGATGATATTTCAGATGTTGATTTTGAAGAAGTTAAAGAAGAAAAAAAATAACTGTTTTCTATACTAATAATTACAATTACCTGGTGTTCTAGGAAAGGGAATAACATCTCTGATATTTTTCATTCCAGTAATAAATTGCATTAATCTTTCTAAACCTAAACCAAATCCTGAATGGACTACAGTTCCAAATCTTCTGGTATCTAAATACCAATTTAGATCTTTTTCTGAAAGATTCATTTCATTCATTCTTTCTTTTAATACAGAAAGTCTTTCTTCACGCTGTGAACCTCCAATAATTTCACCTACAGATGGAAATAATACATCCATAGCTGAAACTGTGCTATTATCATCATTTACTCTCATATAAAAAGCCTTAATATTTTTAGGGTAATCAATAACTATTACTGGCTTTTTAAAATGCTTTTCAACCAAAAATCTTTCGTGTTCTGATTGAAAATCCATACCCCATTCATCTGCTTTATACTTAAATTTTCCTTTTTTATTAGGCTTAGAATTTCTTAAAATATTAAAAGCCTCAGTATAAGTTATCCTTTCAAAAGCTGTATTTAATATTTTTTTTAATCTTTCAATTAAAGGTTTCTCATTTCTCTGAATTTGAGGTAAATTTTTTTCATCATCAATCTCTCTATTTTGAAGAAATTCTAAATCATCAAAACAATTTTTAATAACATAGCTTATAATATATTTTAATATATCCTCTGCTAAATTCATGTTATCAATTATATCATAAAATGCTATTTCTGGCTCAACCATCCAAAACTCAGCAAGATGTCTTGAAGTATTAGAATTTTCTGCGCGAAAAGTAGGTCCAAAAGTATAAACTTCCGATAATGCTAAAGCTCCAAGTTCTGCATTTAACTGACCAGAAACTGTTAAGTTTACTTCTTTAGAAAAAAAATCTTTGTTAAAGTCTACTTTATTATTTTTTATATTATCTAAATCTAATGAAGTTACTCTAAACATTTCTCCAGCTCCTTCAGTATCGGAAGATGTTATAATTGGAGTATGAATATTTACAAATCCTTTATCATTAAAGAATTTGTGAATAGAAAAAATTACAGCATGCCTTATCCTAAATATTGCACTGAAAGTATTTGTTCTTGGTCTTAGATGAGCTACATCTCTTAAAAATTCTAAACTATGTTTTTTTGGTTGAATAGGATATTTCCCAACATCAGACTCACCTAATAAAACAAATTCTGTTGCATCCAATTCATAGTTCTGAATTTTTCCCTGGCTTTTTATAAGATTTCCACTAAATTCAACAGAAGAACCAGTATTAATTTTCTCAATTAACTCTATCTTAAATTTTTGCATATCTAAAACAACCTGCAAACTATTTATGGTTGAACCATCATTTAGAGATATAAATGTTACATTTTTACCTTGTCTCTTTGTCCTAACCCAACCCTTAACACAAATATTATTATCAAGGTTTATATTTTTTAATGAACCAATTTTTACTCTACTCTTTTTCATTTAAAATAAATAATCGCAAAAAAACTATAATTTAATCTTATTTTCAAAGATTAGACTAATTATAATAAATTTGTGGTAGAAAATTTATTATTACATCATGAATAAGATAATACTTAAACAAAATTTATCTCAAAAATTATCACCACAACAAATTCAATTTATAAAATTATTACAATTATCAAACAGTAACATTGATTCAGTAATAAAAAAAGAATTAGAAGATAATCCAGCACTAGAAGAAGAAATAGTAGAAATAGAAGAAAATGAAACTATTAGCAGTGCTCATTTAGAGAATTATACGTTTTCACAAAAAAATTACAATAGTGAAAACATAAGCTACAGTAGAGAATCTAATTTATCAAATAAACAATCCTTTCAAGAAAATCTATTATCACAAATCACTTATTTAGATCTTGACCATGATCAAGAAATAATAGCAAAGCAAATTATTGGAACTCTTGATGCTGACGGGTACTTAAGAAGGGATTTAGAATTAATCATTGATGATTTGGCATTTTCAGAAGATAAGGAATTTGAAATTAATGCAATAAAAAAAGTATTAAAAAAAATTCAAAATTTAGAACCACCTGGTATTTCTTCTAGAAATTTAGAAGAATGTTTAATTATTCAAATTAATAAAAAAGGAGAAATAAATTCTACTGAAAAATTGGCTTTAAATATCATAAAAAATGATTTTGAAAATTTTAAAAACAAACACTTTGAAAAAATTTATGAAAAATATCAAGAAAAAAAAGAAAAAATCATAGATGCATTTAATTATATAAAAACTTTAAATCCAAAACCTGCTGCTGGATTAGAAGATGAAAATATAACTGAATATTTAATTCCTGATTTTATTCTAAAAAAAATTAATAATGAATTAAATATTTTTCTGACATCAGGAGAAAATAAAAAAATTAATATCAACCAACATTATATTTCTATTTTAAATGCAATAAAAAATAAAAAAAATAAAGATGAAGAAAGTAAAAAATCTATTGATTTTATAAAACAAAAAATAGAATCTGCACAATGGTTTGTTGATGCTTTAAACCAAAGAAATCAAACTCTACTTAAAACAATGAAAGTAATTCTAAAAATTCAAAATTCATTTTTTAATGGTGGAGATGAAAATGATTTAAAACCAATGATTCTCAAAGACATAGCTGAAATAATAAAAATGGACATATCTACTGTTAGTAGAATAGTGAGAAGCAAGGTAATTCAAACTGATTTTGGAATATTCCCATTAAAATACTTTTTTTCTGAATCAACAATCAAAAAAAATGATGAATTAATAAGCAGTAAAATCGTAAAAAATAGTTTGAAAAAAATTATTGAAGAAGAAGATAAAACCAAACCATATTCTGATGAAAAATTAGAAAAAATACTTAATCAAAAAGGATATGAAGTAGCAAGAAGAACAGTATCTAAATATAGAGAACAACTTAAAATACCAGTAGCAAGATTAAGAAAAGAATTTTAAAATAAAGAAAAAGTAATACCTATTTTATTTACAGTTGGATTTCTTGTAATATGCTGAGGCAACGAAGAATCTTCAAATAAACTCGAAAGATATTTCTTATAATATAAATTAAAATTACCAACTCCTAAAGAAAATGAAACACCATACTTTAAATCATTAATACCAAAATCTTTTTTAATTTTTGTGTGATTTACTCTATTATTTATTTTTTGTTTGACTTTTGTAGAAGAGTTCAGATGCAAACCAATTTCACCACCTATTCCAATAAAAAATCTTCCTTTATCATATTTTCCTGCGCCAAAATAATATTTGATGTCTAGAGGTAATATTAAATATGTAGATTTTAAAGAATTTTTTTCAGGAGTAAAATCTAAGGTATCTACAATTATATTATTAATTCCATCTGCATTAGTTTCTTCAGATAAAATAACATCATTTGAAAAAGATAATCTATCATTAGAAAGTCCTAGACCAGGATTTACAGAAAAATTATTTCCAAGAAAAAATGGTTTTGAATAATATAGATTTACAGATCTAGAAGGAAATAAGTCAGCATCCAAAGAAGCGTCTGCATTTTGTAAAAAAGTAAATCCAAAATCTAATTTTATATAACCAGGTATCTCTATTTTATTTTTAGAAATAGAAACCTTTTCATCAGAATCATCAACTTGAGCATTAACATTATAGACTAATAGAAAAAAAATAAAAAATAAATACTTCTTCATTCAATCATATTTTTTAATTAATTGCAAAAATAACTTAATAAATAAGATTGTATAATATATTAATGAAAAACTAATATTATAAAATGTTAAATTTGACTAAATATTGGACTCGTAGCTTAACTGGATAGAGCACCTGGTTACGGCCCAGGAGATTGGGGGTTCGACTCCCTCCGAGTTCACTTAATTTAAATCCTCACATTTGTGAGGATTTTTATTAAAGATTTTTCACTTTTTTTACAATAATATCTACAATTTCTGGATTTAATAAAGTAGAAATATCTCCAAAATTTTGAAATTCATTTGAAGCTATCTTTCTTAAAATTCTTCTCATTATTTTTCCAGATCTTGTTTTTGGTAAACCAGGAACAACCAATATTTTATCAGGTTTAGCAATTGGGCCTATATGATGAGTAACCGTTTTTCTTATTTGATCAAAGTAATTAACATTATCAGAATTTGAATTTACAATCACAAAAGCAAAAATACCTTGTCCCTTAATTGAATGTGGATAACCAACAACAGCAGACTCAATAACCGAACTATCTTGATTAATTGCATCTTCAACTTCTGCAGTTCCAATTCTATGACCTGATACATTAATGACATCATCAACTCTTCCTAAAATTCTATAGTTTCCATCATCATCTCTTTTCGCACCATCTCCCGTAAAATAATATCCTTTAAAGGTTGAAAAATACGTTTCTTTACATCTTTTATGATCACCATATATTGTTCGTACAATAGATGGCCAAGGAAATTTGATGCAAAGATTTCCTTCTATGTTATTTTCTATTACCTCATTTCCATCATTATCAAATAATATTGGCTGAACACCTGGGAGAGGGAGTGTAGCATAAGTAGGTTTGGAATCTATAATATTAGGAAGAGGAGATATCATTATCCCTCCAGTTTCAGTTTGCCACCATGTATCTACAATCGGACATTTTCTTTTACCAACATTAATAAAATACCAATTCCAAGCTTCTTCATTAATTGGTTCACCAACTGATCCTATTACTTTTAATGTATTTAAACTTGCCCCCTCCAAATACTTATCTCCATAAGATTGCAAAGCTCTTATAGCAGTAGGAGCAGTATAAAACTGATTTACACTATGCTTATCGATTATTTTCCAAAATCTACTAGGATCTGGATAAGTGGGCACCCCTTCAAACATTACTGTTTTAGCTCCTCTTAATAATGGGCCATAAACTATATAACTATGTCCTGTAATCCACCCAACATCCGCAGTACACCAATAAGTATCTCCATCTTTATATTGAAAAACATTTTCAAAAGTATATTGAGAAAATATCATGTATCCTCCACATGTATGAACAACTCCTTTTGGTTTTCCTGTAGATCCCGATGTATATAAAATAAATAACATATCTTCAGAAGACATAGGTTCTGCATTACATACATCATCAACTGATTTTTCAATTTCATGTAACCACACATCCCTTCCTTCAACCATAGTCACATCCATAGAAATTCTATTAATAACTAATACATTAGTAATAGAATCAGATTTTTCAACAGCACTATCAACAACATTTTTAACTGAAATTATTTTATCACCTCTATAATTTCCATCTGAAGTAATAACTATTTTAGCATTACAATCATCGATTCTATCTGATAAAGAAGAAGCACTAAAACCAGCAAATACAACCGAATGAACTGCACCTATTCTAGCACATGCAAGCATTGAAATAGCTGCTTCTGGAATCATAGGTAAATAAATAATTACTCTGTCTCCCTTTGCAACACCTAATTTCTTAAGAACATTAGCAAAAGAACACACTCTTTTAAATAATTGATTGTATGTGAAAGATATGGACTTTTCATTAATATCGTTAGGCTCCCATATAATTGCTGTGTTAGACTTAAGATTAAAATTTCTTTCAAAAATATTTTCTGTAATATTCAATTTTCCATCTGAAAACCACTTCACTTTAGGCTCATCAAAATTCCACTCTAAAATCTGTGAAGGATTTTTTTTCCATAAAAACTTTTGAGAGTACTTTTTCCAAAATTTTTCTGGATTTTCAACACTTTCTTTATATTCATCTTGGTATTGACTTAAGCTACTAATCATATTCATTCACTTAAAGAAGTTCATTTGCTAAATTAGCTAGATCTGATCTTTCTCCTTTTCTTAAGGTAACATGAGAGTATAATGATTGGTCTTTAAGTTTATCTATTAAATAAGAAAGACCATTACTTTGTGAATCCAAATAGGGAGTATCTATTTGATTAATGTCTCCGGTAAAAACAATTTTAGTGTTTTCACCTGCTCTTGAAATAATAGTCTTTATCTCATGGGGAGTTAAATTTTGAGCTTCATCAACAATAAAAAAAATATTTGAAAAACTTCTACCTCTAATATAAGCCAATGGTTGTATAAGAAATTTCTCAGATTCTACCATATTTTTTAAAACTTTATATTCTTTAGAAGTTTCTTTAAATTGATTTTGAATAAACTTAAAATTATCCCATAAAGGCTCCATGTATGGATTAATTTTTGAACTTATATCTCCGGGAAGATATCCTAAATCTTTATTACTTAGAGGTACAATAGGCCTTGCTACAAATATCTGTTTATAGTCTCTTCTTTGTGAAATAGCTGATGCTAATGCTAACAAAGTTTTTCCTGTACCAGCAACTCCATTTACAGAAACAAGGGGAATATTAGGATTTGTTAATGCATGAATAGCAAAAGCTTGTTCTGCATTCCTTGGCTTAATACCAGAAACGACATCCTTTTCTACTCTGTAAACTATTTCTTCTTTACTATCATAGTATGCAAGAGCAGATTTTTTTGAATTTTTAAGAACATAATATCCATTATTTGATAGTTCCTTTCTAGGAAAGATTTCTTTTTTTGAAATAGAAGAATTCATATAAAAATTATCTATAACCTTATCCTTTATATTATTAATAATTTGACTTTCAAATTCTAAAGAATTTAAATTTTTTATTTTACCAGTTTTATAATCTTCTGCTTTGAGGTTTAACGACTTTGCCTTTAATCGTAAATTAATATCCTTTGAAACTAAAATAACACTTTTATTTTTTTCTATTCTTTGAAGATTTAATGCGGAATCTAAAATTTTATGATCATTAATTTCATCATTAAAAATATTATTTTTTGAAGAATAATCTACAAGAACCTTGAAAGAACCCTTATTTTTTCCATTTAATGAAATCCAATTATCAAGCATTTTATCTGATGATAAATCATCAATCATTCTTATAAATTCTCTTGCCTCAAAATTTATAATATCATTCCCTTTTTTCATGTGATCTAATTCTTCTAATACCGTAATAGGAATTCCTATATCATTTTCCTCAAAATTCATAATTGAATCATGAGAATGAAGGATAACAGAAGTATCAAGAACGTATATTTTCTTTTTTTTAATTGGCATCATTAATTATTTGATCATAATAATCTATATACCTGGGTAAGATAATATTTATATTAAAATCTTTTGACCTATTAAAAGATTCATCTTTAAAATTAGACAAGTTATCATCATTTAAAATATATAAAGACTTTTCAACCATATCATCTACATCTCCTATTTTACAAATAAATCCTGATTTCCCATTAGAAATAAGCTCTGGCAAACCACCTGCATCAGAACTGACAACTGGCACTGATGATGCCATAGCTTCTAAAGCAGACAAGCCAAAACTTTCTTTTTCAGATGTTAATAAAAATAAATCAGCATCTGATAATACATTTTCAACATCAGGAACTTTACCAATAAAAATCACATCTTTTAAAGAACATAATGTTCTTGTTAAAGATTCTATATTGGCTCTCTCAGGTCCATCTCCAATCATTATGAGTTTAGAAGGTATTGTTTTCTTTATTTTACAAAAAATATTTACTACATCTTGTATCCTTTTTACTTTTCTAAAATTTGATGTATGAATGATTAATTTTTCTCCATTTTTACAAAATCTTTCTCTATAAATATTTTTTTTTGATTTATTAAAAATATTATGATCAATAAAATTTGGAATTACTTTAATATCTTTCTTTATATCAAATAATTTTATAGTATCATTTTTTAAACTTTCAGATACTGATGTTACACCATCAGAATTATTAATAGAATAATTAATTACAGGCTTACATGATGGGTCTGAACCAATAAGAGTAATATCTGTTCCATGAAGAGTTGTAATAACTGGAATTTTTATTCCCATTGTCAATAAAATATCTTTAGCTAATAAGGCTGATGATGCATGAGGAATGGCATAATGGACATGAAGAAGATCTAACTTTTCAAATTTTACAATTTCTACAAGTTTACTTGTTAAAGATGTTTCATATGGAGGAAAATGAAATAATGGATAATTTTTAACTGAAACCTCATGATAAAAAAGGTTATCACTAAAAACATTCAATCTAGCGGGAAGAGAATAAGTTATAAAATGTACTTCATTTCCTTTTTTTGATAATGCTTTTCCAAGTTCTGTAGCAACTACACCACTACCTCCAAATGTTGGATAACATACTATACCAATTTTCATAAATGAATGTATGAAATTTTAGAATTAATTTTATAAAAAAGCTAATAAATAAGCATTACTAAATTAACAAATTTTAAATCTATCTTTATAAATTAATTGATTTGATTTATTTTTTTAAAATGAAATTACCATCATTTATACGTTTACCAAAAAGTAAAAAATTTAACTTTGATCCTAGACATTATGATCCAATAAGGGATGATATAGAACATAGGGTTTCTGAAATTAATAATAATGTAAAATTAAAAAACAAAAAATATTTTGATTATAAAAAAAAATCTGAAGTTATCTCTGGATCCAAACTACAATTAATTATAGCATTATTATTATCCTTTTTCTTATTTGGTTGGCTATATATTGGAAATAAAATTTTTATTTTCACAACTTTAATTCCTTTATGGTACATTTTTAAAAAAAATAGAAAAAGTTAAAATGAACATTATATACCAATTGCCAAAATCCGTTTCTAATCAGATTGCTGCTGGTGAAGTAGTTCAAAGACCTTCTTCAGTAGTAAAAGAACTACTAGAAAACAGTATTGATGCTAAAGCAAAAAATATTAAAATAATTATTAAAGATGCCGGTAAGCAATCCGTAACTATTATTGATGATGGAATAGGAATGTCTAAAGAAGATGCTATAAAATGCTTTAATAGACACTCAACTTCTAAACTGAAAAATGCAGAAGATTTATTTAAAATAAAAACTATGGGTTTTAGAGGTGAGGCATTATCATCAATTTCTGCAGTTTCAGATATAATACTAAAAACAAAATCTATTGATGATGAAATGGGATATGAAATTAATATCAAAAACTCTAAAATAATTAAAGGACATGAAATTGATAAAAATCAAGGAACATCTATAATTATAAAAAATATATTTTTTACTGTTCCAGCAAGAAGAAATTTTTTAAAATCAAATAAAGTCGAATTAAAATATATTATAGATGAATTTATAAGAATTGCAATCTCAAATTCGAATATTAATTTTATACTTTTAAATAATGAACTTGAAATTTACAACTTAAAATCATCAACTCTCAGTAAAAGAATTATTTCATTATTTAAAAAAAGTTATGAACAGCAACTTGTTTTATGTGATGAAAAATTTGAAAATATTTCTATACATGGTTTTATTGGAAAACCTGAATACTCAAAAAAAACCAGAGGAGAACAGTTTATTTTTGTAAATAATAGATTTATAAAAAGTAATTACCTAAATCATGCTATCATTAAAAGTTATGAAGGATTAATAGAAGAAAAAAAATATCCTTTTTATATACTATTTCTGCAAATAAATACAAGTGAAGTAGATATTAATATTCATCCAACAAAAACAGAAGTAAAATTTGAAGATGAAAAATTGCTCTATAATTTAATGAATTCATCAGTAAGTAAATCATTGAGCTCTCATCATATAATGCCTTCTATTGATTTTAATTCTGACATTAATTTTAGTAATAAAACTGTTATAGAATATGACAACAAAGAGTATCAAAATATTAGACCTTCAAACTCAAATAATAAGCAAAACTGGAAAAAAATATTTGATGAAGTCAAAATTGAAAACTCAAATGATAAATTGATTTTTGAAAATGATTTAATAGAAATAAAAAACAAACCAGTTCAATTTCTTGATAATTTCATTTTCAAACAGCTTGGAAAAAAATTATTAGTATTTAATCATAAAAATTGTCAACAAAGAATATTATATGAAAAATTTAAAAATTCATCTCTAAATTCAAATGCTAACTCTCAACAAAATTTATTTCCAAAATACATTGAATTTAATAACTCAGATTTTCAACTTATTAAGGAGATCCTCAATGATATCAAATCAATAGGATTTAATATAGATATATTTGGTAAAAATTCTGTGATAATAAATGGCGTACCTACAGGACTTGATGATATAAATGAAGAAGAAATAATTGAAGGTTTTATTGAAGAAATAAAAAAAAATAATCAAAATTTAAAAGCTGAAAAAAAAGAAATAATTTTAAAATCATTTTCTAGAAAAGCTAAAATAATAAATAATAAAAGATTAAATCATAAAGAAATGGAATCCATAATTGACAGACTATTTGCATGCTCAAATCCAAAATATTCTCCAGATGGAGAACTAAATTTTGTAGAATTAAGTGATGATAAAATAAAAAATTTATTTTAATGTTTCAATTAACTCCAGCCGCAAAAAATATTCTTATAATAAATGGAATAATTTTTATATTATCTGATTTTATAGGATTAAGA